>NZ_PXWF02000245.1 GCF_003011895.2 Massilia glaciei
CATCAGCCCGTGGGAGCGCGAGCACCTGCTGCTGCACGTGTAACTGCAGCACAAATAACTGCTGCACTTAACTGCCGCGTGTATGACGGCAGCGAAGATACTGCGGCACCCACGACCGCGGCACGGATAACACTTAAGATTGGAATATGAACATGGCAGCAAATCGACTGGCGCCCAGCGCCGCCTTGGTCGCGTCGGTATCGCAGGGCGCGCAGCAGCAGGAGTTGTACGACACGCGCGCTTTGCAAAAGCTCGACTCGGCCCACTACATGCATCCGTTCACCGACCACCAGGAGCTGGCCGCCAAGGGCGCGCGCGTGATGGTGCGCGGCGAGGGCATCTACCTGTGGGACTCGGAGGGCAAGAAGATCCTCGACGGGATGTCGGGCCTGTGGTGCGTCAACGTCGGTTACGGGCGCACCAGCATCTCCGAGGCGGTCTACCGCCAGATGGAGACGCTGCCGTTCTATAACAGCTTCTTCAACACCACCAACGTGCCGGCGGTGCGCCTGGCCGCGCTGCTGGTCGAACTCTCGCCGCCGCAGTTCAACCACGTGTTCTTCACCGGTTCGGGCTCCGAGGGCAACGACACAAACCTGCGCATGGTGCGCCGCTACTGGGAGCTGATGGGCTGCCCCGAGCGCCAGACCATCATCAGCCGGCACAACGCCTACCACGGCAGCACGGTGGCCGGCTCCTCGCTCGGCGGCATGGGCGGCATGCACGCGCAGGGCGGCCTGCCGGTGCCGGGCATCGTCCACATCGGCCAGCCGAACTACGTGGAGGCCGGCCGCGGCATGACCGAGGACCAATTCGGGCTCGCCGCGGCGGGCTGGCTCGAGGCCAAGATCCTCGAGCTCGGCGCCGACAAGGTGGCCGCCTTCATCGGCGAGCCGGTGCAGGGCGCGGGCGGGGTCATCATCCCCCCGGCCACGTACTGGCCCGAGATCCAGCGCATCTGCGACCAGTACGGCGTGCTCCTGATCGCCGACGAGGTCATTTGCGGCTTCGGCCGCCTGGGCGCCTGGTTTGGCTCGGAGCTGATGGGGATCCGCCCCGACCTGATCACCTTCGCCAAGGGCGTCACGTCCGGTTACGTTCCGCTCGGCGGCGTGCTGGTGGGCGACCGCGTGGCCGATGTGCTCATCGAGAAGGGCGGCGACTTCAACCACGGCTTCACCTACTCGGGCCACCCGGTGGCCTGCGCCGCCGCGCTCGAGAACATCCGCATCCTGCTCGATGAGCGGCTGGTAGAGCAGGTCGCGCAGAGCACCGGGCCGTACCTCAAGGAGCGCTTCGCCAGCCTGGCCGACCATCCGCTGGTCGGTTACGCCGACAGCTGCGGCTTTGTCGCGGGCCTGAACCTGGTGCGCAAAAAAGGCGCGGTGGTGCACGACTGCGAGGCGTTCAAGCCGGAACAGGGCGTGGGCATGATCTGCCGCGGCTACATGTTCGGCAACGGCATGATCATGCGCGCCGTGGGCGACCGCATGATCATCGCGCCGCCGCTGGTCATGACCAAGGCGCAGATCGATGAAATGATCGGCAAGATCCGGTTTTGCCTCGACGCCACGCTGGCCGACCTGCAGGCGCGCGGCTGGATGTAGGCGATTGGGCCGGCTCGGGCCGGCTCGTCGCAACCCTGGCACGTTGCCGCATGGTTGGGCTTAACCGGTCTGTTTGCCGAGACGATACCGGCTGCCGAGACGATACCGGCTTGTGCAGTACCCGGCGATACCTACCAAAACCAGGAGCAGCGGCAGCGCGCCCGGCTCGCCCTCTACGATGATCATGTACGTCATCAGCAGCAGTCCGACCACCAGGACGCCGAGCGATATGCGAACCTGTGCCTTGATTCTTTTAATGCTTGCCATGTAAGTTTCCCCAGCTTTGATATGGAACCCTATCTTGCGCCGGCACGATGAAGACGGCATGAAGCGAACGTGAAGCGGATGTGAAGCGGATCGCGGCTCGATGCCGGCAATTGGGCCGGGCCAGGCCGATTAATACAGGGGGTTGGCGTTGTTTTGGTGCCAGAAGGCCGCTAGTCCGATAAAATTGCGGTTTTGCCCATTCTTTCATCACCAATATGACGATTGCACAAGCGCCAGCGGCGGCGCCCGGGGCCGGCCAGCCCTTTCTCCTGATCCGCAACCTGGTCAAGGATTTCGACGGCGTGCGCGCGGTCGACGACATCTCGGTCACGATCGCCAAGGGCGAGATCTTCGCCCTGCTGGGCAGCTCGGGCTGCGGCAAATCGACGCTGCTGCGCATGCTGGCCGGCTTCGAGACGCCCACTTCGGGCACGATCTCGCTGGCCGGGCAGGACATGGTCGCGGTGCCGCCCTACCTGCGGCCGATCAACATGATGTTCCAATCCTACGCGCTGTTCCCGCACCTGTCGGTGTGGGACAACGTCGCCTTCGGGCTGCGCCGCGACGGCCTGCCCAAGGCCGAGGTGGCCGAACGGGTCGAGCAGATGCTGGCGCTGGTCCAGCTGGGCGCCTTCGGCAAACGCAAGCCGCACCAGCTCTCTGGCGGGCAGCAGCAGCGCGTGGCGCTCGCGCGCAGCCTGGCCAAACGTCCGCAGCTGCTGCTGCTCGACGAGCCGCTCGGCGCGCTCGACAAAAAACTGCGCGAGCAGACCCAGATGGAGCTGACCAACATCATCGAACAAGTCGGCGTGACCTGCGTGATGGTCACCCACGACCAGGACGAGGCGATGAGCATGGCCACCCGCATCGCCGTCATGAGCGAGGGCCGCATCCTGCAGGTGGGCGCGCCCGGCGAGATCTACGAGACCCCGAACTGCCGTTTCGTCGCCGACTTCATCGGCAGCGTCAATATGTTCGAGGGCCGCGTGCTCGAGGACGCGCCCGACCACGCGGTCGTGCGGGGCGCGGACTGCAGCCACTACGTCAGCCGCGGCATCGGCGCCGCCGGCGAGACGCAGGTCGGGGTCGCGGTGCGGCCCGAGAAAATCGGCCTGCAACTGCACGCGCCGACCCTCGAACAGCGCGCATCAAAGGCCGAACATGGCCACAATTGCGCGCAGGGCGTGATCACCTCGATCGCCTATTTCGGCAACGAGACGCGCTACCACGTGCGCCTCGACAGCGGCATGGACCTGCGCGTGGCGCGCACCAACGCCGCGCGCCACGAAGATACCCGCCTGGTGCGCGAGCAGCGCGTGTGGGCCTGGTGGGACGGCAGCGACATCGTCGTGCTGACCGCGTGAGCGCCATGGACAAGCAGCCCCGCACCCTCGGCGACCGGTTCGCCCCGCGCTGGCTGACCGGGCGCCGCCTGGTCATCGGCGTGCCCTTCGTCTGGCTGGCCTTCGCGTTCCTGGTGCCGTTCCTGATCGTGCTGCGCATCAGCGTGGTCGAGAACGACCCCGCCAACCCGTTCGGCACGCTGTTCACGATCTCCGACGGCGCCGTCCAGCTGCACGCCAGGTTCTCGAACTACCTGTTCCTGGTGCAGGACGACCTGTACCTCATCACCTATCTGAGTTCGCTCAAGTTCGCCGCCATCACGACCGCGCTGTGCCTGTTCATCGGCTATCCGTTCGCCTATTTCATGGCGCGCGCCGAGCCGGCGCGGCGCCCGATGCTGCTGATGATGGTGATGCTGCCGTTCTGGACCTCGTTCCTGCTGCGCATCTACGCCTGGAAGGGCATCTTGGCCAACCACGGCATCATCAACAACACCTTGATCTCGCTCGGTGTGATCAACGAGCCGCTGCAGATGATGAACACCCAGTTCTCGCTGGTGCTCGGCATGGTCTACGCCTACCTGCCGTTCATGATTTTGCCGCTGTACGCCAACCTCGTGAAGATGGACGTGCGCTTCCTCGAGGCCGCCGCCGACCTGGGCGCGACGCCATGGCAGGCGTTCTGGCGGATCACCGTGCCGCTGTCGGTCTCGGGCATCATCGCCGGCTCGATGCTGGTGTTTATCCCGTCGGTCGGCGAGTACGTGATCCCGGAGCTGCTGGGCAGCCCCGACACGCTCATGATCGGCAAGGTCCTGTGGGACGAATACTTCACCAATTCGGACTGGCCGATGGCGTCGGCCGTGACGGTGGTGGTGATCCTGCTGATCCTGGTGCCGATGACGATATTTAACAAGTACCGGGCCGAGCAGCAAGAAGGGGGGCGCGCATGAGCGGCGGAAAATTCAGCAAGTCCAAGGGCCGCTGGTTCGGCCGCGGCTGGCTCTCGCTCGGCTACCTGTTCCTGTACCTGCCGATCATCGTGCTGGTGGTGTTTTCGTTCAACAGCTCGCGCCAGGACACGGTCTGGACCGGCTTCTCGACCCAATGGTACGGCGCCCTGCTCGAGGACCGCGAGATCATCGAGGGCTTCGGCCTGTCGCTCAAGATCGCGATGCTGACCGCGTTCTCGTCGGTCATCCTCGGCACCTTCGCCGCGTTCGCGCTCAACCGCTACCGGCGCTTTCCGGGCCGGGTGCTGTTCTCGGGGATGGTCAGCGCGCCGCTGGTGATGCCCGAGGTGATCATCGGCCTGTCGCTGCTGCTGATGCTGGTGTCGGTGCAGAAGATGTTCGGCTTCCCCGAGCGCGGCCTGCTGACGATCTGGATCGGCCACACGCTGCTGGGCATGGCCTACGCGGCCGTGGTGGTGCAGTCGCGCCTGCAGGAGATGAGCCGCTCGCTCGACGAGGCCGCGATGGACCTGGGCTGCCGGCCGCACCAGGTGTTCTTTCTGGTGACGCTGCCGAACATCACGCAGGCGCTGGCCTCGGCCTGGCTGCTCACGTTCACGCTCTCGCTCGACGACGTGGTGCTGTCGGCGTTTTTGAGCGGACCGGGCTCGTCGACCATGCCGATCGTGATCTTCTCGCGCGCGCGGCTGGGGCTCGACCCGCGCGTCAATGTGGTGGCGACGCTGACGATTCTGGCGGTGTCCATTTTTGTGATCGCGACGACCCTGATGATGGCGCGCAATGAACGCCTGCGGCGCAGGCAGAACGCGGCCGCCGCCAAGGGGTAGCCAGGCACTGAACAAAAAAAGGGGACGCCGCGGCGTCCCTTTTTTTTACCTCTTGCGCAAGCTAATTTACGCTAATTTACGCCGCTACTTCACCCCGTGCATGCCGCGCTTGATCAGCGGCGAGGCCACCATCGCGAGCGCCGCGAAGCCCAGGCCGATCCACATCATCATCCAGAACAGGTGCTCGTACTTGGCCGCCGCCGCGGTCCATTCAACGCTGTTTCTGGCCAACTCGCCGCCATCGGCGATCTCGATCGCGGCGACTTTTCCGAACAGGGCCGCGAGCGTTTCCGAGAACGCGGTCGCGAGGAACCAGGTGCCCATCATCAGTCCGGCCACGCGCGGCACCGACAATTGGGTCACCGCCGACAGGCCGACCGGCGACAGGCACATTTCGCCCAGTTCGAGAATGAAGTAGCCCATCACGAGGTACCAGACGCTGGCCTCGACGCCGGAGATGCCCGCCTGCTGCGCGGCCAGCGCCAGCGGGATGAAGCTCAGTCCCGCGAACATCAAGCCGAGCGCGCTCTTGACCGGCTTGGACGGATTCATATTGCGCTTGCCGAGCCAGCCCCACAGGCCGGTGAAGATCGGCGCGAGCAGGACCAGGAACATCGCGCCAAGGTAGGTCAGCGAGCCGGCGGTCTGCGGCAGCACGAGCGAGTCGCGCACCAGGAACACGAGCATCAGGGCGAACGCGCCGCCGAACAGCCACTTGGGCGCGCTCGAGGCCGGGTAGCGGTCCGACAGCGACGACGCCACCACGAACGACAGCGGCGCGAGCAGCAGCGAGATGATCGACCAAGGCAGGGGCGGCACCGCGCTCTGTATCACCAGCGAGGGGACGATGTCTTTGGTGAGCAGGCGGTCGGTGAACGCGACCCAGCTGCCGTAGGTTTGCTCGTAGAGCGTGAAGAACACGAGGCACATGGCGATCAGGATCATCAGTGAGATCATCTGGTGGCGCTGCACCTGGGTGCACTGCTTCAGGATGAACCACATGAACCAGACCAGCACGCCGACCATGACGAGGATCATCAGTCCGAACGCGAGCGAAATATCGCCCGGCAGCTTGAAGGCGCCGTTGGCGACCGCCCACATCAGCGCCGCCAGCGGCAGCAGGCCGAGCACGGCGCCGCCATAGATCTTCCATTCCGTCGAGCGGGCCAGCGGCCGGTCCGGTTCGGCCAGCCCGTGCAGGTATTTCTGGCCCCACAGGAACTGGATCAGGCCCAGCACCATGCCGATGCCGGCGGCGCCGAAGCCCCACGCCCATCCGCGCGTCAGCCCGAGGTAGCCGCAGACGATGGAGGCGAACAGCGCGCCCATGTTGATGCCGGCGTAAAACAGCGAAAAACCGGAGTCGCGGCGCGGGTCGTCCGGCGCATAGAGCTTGCCGACGATGATGGAGATGTTCGGCTTGAGGAAGCCGACCCCCATGATGATCAGCGAGAGCGACAGATAGAAGATGTTCAGCGAGCCTTCGTCGCGCACCATGACGCCATTGACCATCTGCGCGGCCTCGCCCTCGAACGCCATGCCGACGTGGCCGGCCACGAGCAGCAGGCCGCCGAAGATGACGGCCTTGCGCATGCCGAGGTAGCGGTCGGCGAGCATGCCACCGAACACGGGGATGCAGTAGACCAGGCCGCCGTAGGCGCCGAGCAGGTCGTAGCCGAGGGCATCGCCGAACTTGTGATGCTTGATCAGATACAGCAGCAGCAGGGCCTTCATGCCGTAGAAGGAGAACCTTTCCCACATTTCTGTGAAAAAGCAGACATAGACGCCTTTGGGATGACCCAGGAAATCGTTGTTAATGGAAACGGCGGCTGTACTCACGAGCTTGCTCCGATCGGGGGAAAGCGCGAGTTTAACCCTACTCCAAGCCGTTTGGCCACCAATGTGTGCGTGCAAACAACTATTGTGATCGCGTTAAGGTATTTGCCCGGCCCGGATACGCTGGAGTATCATCCTTTGATGTTCCGTGGCTGAAACATTGCACCGGATTATGTATGGAAAAGGTGTGCCCGGCATGCCGCGCCGCGGCGCGCGCCGAGTGTGAGCCTCTGATGCGAATACCGCTATCATCGCCACACAGCGTTTCCAATCAAGACAGTACAGGAGCAAATGATGGCAGCAATAAATTGGCATGAATGGGCGGGCGCCCTGAGCATCGACGGCCGCGCCTTCATCGGCGGCGAGCGGGTGTGGGCCCGCTCGGAAAATCAATTCGACAGCGATTCGCCGATCGACGGGCGGCACCTGGCCAAGGTGGCGCGCTGCGACGGCGCCGACGTCGATGCCGCCGTCGCCAGCGCGCGCGCCGCGTTCGACGAGCGGCGCTGGGCCGGCATGGCGCCGGCCGCGCGCAAGCGCGTGCTGATCAAATTCGCCGACCTCGTCTTGCAGTACAAGGACGAGCTGGCGCTGCTCGAGACGCTCGACATGGGCAAGCCGATCCAGTACAGCCGCAGCGTCGACGTGTCGTCCGCCGCCAACTGCATCCGCTGGTATGGCGAGGCGGTCGACAAAGTCTACGACGAGATCGCGCCGACGGCCGACAACAGCCTGGCCCTGATCACGCGCGAACCGGTCGGCGTGGTCGCCGCCATCGTGCCGTGGAACTATCCCTTGATCATGGCCGCGTGGAAGATCGCGCCGGCGCTCGCGGCCGGCAACAGCGTGGTGCTCAAGCCGTCCGAAAAATCGCCCCTGAGCGCCTTGCGGCTGGCCGAGATCGGGCTCGAGGCGGGCCTGCCGCCGGGCGTGTTCAACGTGGTGCCCGGATATGGGCACGAGGCGGGCGCGGCGTTGGCCTTGCACATGGATGTCGACTGCATCGGCTTCACCGGCTCGACCCGGGTCGGCATGCAGATCATGCAAATGGCCGGGCAATCGAACCTCAAGCGCGCCTGGACCGAGCTCGGCGGTAAGTCGGCCAACATCGTCTGCGCCGACTGCCCCGACCTCGACGCCGCCGTCGGCGCCGCGATCGGCTCGATCTATTTCAACCAGGGCGAGAGCTGCAACGCGCCGTCGCGCCTGTTCGTGGAGGCGTCGATCAAGGACGCCTTCCTCGAAAAGGCGCTCGCGCTGATGCCGTGCTACCAGCCTGGCGATCCGCTCGACGAGGCCACGGTGATGGGCGCGATCGTCGACGCGACGCAGATGAAAAGCGTGATGGCTTACATCGACGCGGGCAAGCAGGATGGCGCGCGGCTGCTGTCGGGCGGGACCGCCGTGCGCGAGGACACGGGCGGCTTCTATGTGACGCCGACCCTGTTCGACCAGGTCGACGGCGGCATGCGCATCGCGCGCGAGGAGATTTTTGGGCCGGTTCTGTCGGTGCTGAGCTTTACCGAGATCGGCGACGCGGTGCGGCAGGCCAATTCGACCGCCTACGGACTGCAGGCGGCGGTGTGGACGGCCGATTTGTCGAAGGCGATCCAGACCGCGCGGGCGCTGCGCGCGGGCACCGTGCATGTGAACCAGTATGACGGCGACGACATCACGGTGCCGTTCGGCGGGTATAAGCAGTCGGGCAACGGGCGCGACAAGTCGCTGCATGCGCTCGATAAATACACCGAGCTGAAGACGACTTGGATTCGGATCGGTTAGCCACATAAATTGTTTGTGGATGATTTTGGCAGCATCAACCCACGTCGTCCTTGCGGGCATACAACAGTTGCTCGGAGCTGCCGTTCGATGGGTCCCCGCATCCGCGAGGACGATGTGGATTTTTTAAGTATGGTATTCATCGATACGATTCCTGATGCGCTTGCGGCGACCCGCGCACGTTTGATCCGCTGCGCTTGAACCGCCGCTCCCGGTGCTATATTTTCCGCTTCAGCGGCAAGCGGGGAAGTCGATGGACGAGCCCATGCGCGAATTTTTGCGCGAACATAACATCCACGAAGTCGAATGCGTGATCGCCGACATGACCGGCATCGCGCGCGGGAAGATCCTCCCGAAAGACCTGTTTCTGGGCGCCTACCACATGCGCCTGCCAAAGAGCGTCCTGCTCAACACCGTCAACGGCGAGCAACCCAACAACACCCCCTACGTCGGCTCGACCGACCCCGACATGGTCTGCGTGCCCGACCCCGCCACCATCCGCGTGGTGCCTTGGGCGGCCGAGCCGGTCGCGCTGGTGATCCACGACTGCGAGAATTTCGACGGCACCCCGGTCGGCCTGTCGCCGCGCGCCGTGCTGCGCCATGTGCTCGCCCTGTACGCCGGACGCGGCTGGCGCCCCGTCGTGGCGCCCGAAATGGAATTCTATCTGGTCGCGCGCACCACCAATCCGCGAGCCGATGATCCCGCCCATGGGCCGCAGCGGCATCGCCGAACTCGGCCGGCAGTCGTACTCGATCGACGCCGTCAACGACTTCGATCCGTTCTTCCTCGAGCTGACGGCGTTTTGCAAAGCTCACGAGCTGGGCGTCGAAACCCTGATCCACGAAGCCGGCGCCGGCCAGATGGAAATCAACTTCGCGCATGGCGACGCGCTCGAGCTGGCCGACCGCGTGTTCCTGTTCAAGCGCGCCGTGCGCGAGACGGCGCTGCGGCACGGCATCTTCGCGACCTTCATGGCCAAGCCGATGGAGCGCGAGCCGGGCAGCGCGATGCACATCCACCAAAGCATCCTCGACGCGGCCAGTGGGCGCAACGTGTTTTCCAAGGCCGACGGCGGCGCCAGCGACTTGTTCTTCGGCTATATTGCCGGCCTCCAGAAATACCTGCCGCCGTCGACCTTGCTGTTCGCGCCGCATGTCAACTCCTACCGCCGCCTGTCGGGCTACCAGTCGGCGCCGACCAATGTGCACTGGGGCTACGACAACCGCACCTGCGGCATCCGCATTCCCAATTCCAACGCCGCCAACCGGCGCGTCGAAAACCGCTTGCCCGGCGTCGACGTCAATCCCTACCTCGCCATGGCCGCCACCCTGACCTGCGGCTACCTCGGCATGGCCGACGCGCTGGCGCCGTCGGAACCGATGCGCGACAGCGCCGAGCACGTGCACCACGAATTGCCGCGCAACCTAGAGGACGCGATTTCGCGCCTGCGTCTGTGCGCCCCGCTCGGGCGTGTTCTCGGCGAACTATTTGTCGAGGCGTTTTGCGAAGTCAAGGAACTCGAGTTCGCAACTTACAGCCGCGTCATTAGCTCGTGGGAAAGGGAACATCTGATGCTGCTCGTGTAAGCCGCCGAACGAGCGCTCGTTTCCCTTTGTGCGCCGCCGATCCTTATGCTGCCTCAACAACAGGCAAGTGCCACACTGCGCACAATGATTGATCGAAACGGAGGGCAATCATCATGGTCTACATTTTTAGAGGGAAATTGTGCGGGAGTAAATGCGAGGAACTGGCCGAAACGCAGGCGGCCAAGGCGTTGGCGAACGCCCGCCGAAAAGGCTCGCTCGCCATCCTCGATGCCGAAAAGCTGGCCGAGAAAGAATGCGCGCTGCTGGTCGACATTCTGACCGACGACGACCGGAAATTCACGTCCTCTTTGCGCGAGCGCCATCAGAACCAGGCGCACTGGCAGCAGGTGGAGGAATTCGATATCCACCCCTTCCCGTCGGGCGCGGGGTTTTCGGCGCAGGGCTATGCGGGTGGCGCCGCCAAGTCGTATGTGTTCGGCGGCAGCGTCACGCTCAAGGGCAACTGCCCGCTGCGCAACAACCTCGAGCCGGCCAATGCGCTCGAATACCGCTTCCGGATCGGCGAATGGACCTTGCCCGACGATGCCGACGATCCGGTCGCGATGCCGACGCTGGCGCCGTCGACGATGCTCCCCGTGACCCAAATAGGCGCCACGCACGTCGGTTATGTGCAGTACACCAATGCCTACGGATTCGTCGATTCGGAGAAGGTGATCATCTGCGCGGACGACCCGCTGCCGGGCGGCTGGATCCGGCTCGACAACAAAGCGGTCAGGGTCGACATGCGCGATGGCACCAGCGCGTCCGTCAACATCAACGACGCCAACTTCCTGCACACCTTCGACCTGTTGGTGTTGAACACGCCCGCGATCGCCGGCCGGCATCAGGCCAGGCTGGCCGCGGGCCTGCCGCTGGCGCAGGCGGGGCGCCAACTGGCCGCCGCCGAGCGCGAACCGATCCGGCGCTACCGCCTCAGTTTCGACGTGCGCGACGCCGTCACGATGGCGTTCGTGGCAAGCGACACGCTCGATTCGATCGTGCTCGACAACTCGCCGGTCGTGCTCGCACTCGACCTTGAGGAGCTGGCCGCGAACGCCGGCAAACCGATGGCCGACGGCACCGTCCACGTCCTCTACACGATCAACCATCCGCACCTGCGCTTTTTCAGGCTCAGCTTCTCGCGCAACGGCGGCACCGTGCATCCGTCGCCGCCTTTGCCGGGCGCCGCCTTCCCGCCGCCGGCCGGCAACGATGGGTTCAGGGGCGGCGCGGGCGGGCCCCGTCTGCCCGACAACAACGGCGGCGTCGCGGTCGATGTGTCGGGCGATCCGTCGAGCGCCTACCGCGTGGCGGTAATCTGGCAGACGCGCCATTACAAGTCGTCGGCGCACAGCATGGAGCGTTTGTACGCAAAGTAGCGGGGTGCTGGAAGCAGAGGCGGAAGAAGGGCGTGAAGGCGGGCGTGGACAATGATTGTCCACGCAGCGCTGTTGGCTTGCTTCGATCGATCAACGCCCTAAGGGGTAGCGCTGCACCAGGCTGTAAGCGCCGCGCTCTCCCAGCGTGGACGACATCAGCGCGTAAGCGCGCACGCGCCAGTCGATGACGGGGCCCGACCCCGGCTGCGCGGCCTGCCCGGCCCGGCGCGCCAGCGTGACATGGGGGCGGAAGGGGCGCGCGTCGAGCGGCAGGCCGATCCCTCGCACGACGCCGCCGAGCGCGGCGCGCAGCTCCAGCAGGGCCGGGGGCGCCTGCGCGGGCTCGAGCACCGCGACGCCGTGCGGCCACAGCGCGGCGCGGCCGAGGCGCAGCGCGAATCCCCTCAATGGCAGGCGCAGCCGCGCCACCAGATCGGGCAGCACGGCGTCGGGGACATTTCCGAGAAAATGCAGCGTCAAATGCAGGCGTTCGGGCGCCACCGGCGCGGCCGCGCGCGGCCAATCCCAGCCGTCGCGCCAGGCCAGCAGGCCGGCGCGCACGGCCGGGCTTGGCCAGAGCGCGAGGAACAGGCGGGCGGGGTCGGGCGTGCTCATGCTGATATTTCTCCCTAGTAAAGAACCGTTCTTTTGGCGCGTCCCAGGCTGCACAATACAGTGAAATAGATTGTGCGCGAGTATCCGCACAGATACGGTTAGAATGCTTATTATGAAAATCCGTGTTGCCACCTATAACATCCATAAAGGCGTGTCGTCGATCCGCAGCACGCCGCGCGTCCTCGCCCTCAAGAAGGCGATCGGGCTGTTCGGGGCCGATGTCGTGTTCCTGCAGGAGGTCCAGGGCAAGCACGACCGCCTTTCGGCCCAGTTCGGCCTCGAGAGCCGCGGCCACAGGCATTGGCCCGAGCAGTCCCAGCACACCTATTTCGCCGGCGAGTCGCACCATTCGGCCTACGGCATGAACGCCGTCTACGACCACGGCCACCACGGCAACGCCCTGCTCAGCGCCCATCCGATCTGCACCACGCACAACCACGACGTGTCCGACCATGCCTACGAGCAGCGCGGCATCCTGCATTGCGTGCTCGAGACGCCGCACGGCCAGGTGCATTGCTATGTGGTCCACCTGGGCCTGTTCGAGTCCGGCCGCAGGCGCCAGACCGAGGCCCTGATCGAGGCGGTCAAGAAATCGGCGCCCGACGGCGAGCCGGTCATCATCGCCGGCGACTTCAACGACTGGCGCAACACGCTCGGCGACCAGCTGCGCGACGCGCTCGGCGTGGTCGAGGTGTTCGACGAGCTCAGCTCCAAATCGCGGCTGGGCGACCTGCTGCGCAGCCTGTCGCGCGGCGAGGCGAAGAAGAAAGTGGCGCCCGCACGGACTTTTCCCGCGGCGCTGCCATGGTTCCGCCTCGATCGCATTTATGTGCGCGGCTTCAAGGTCGACCTCGCCGAAGTGTTGCATGGTTCTTTGTGGGCCAAGCTGTCCGACCATGCTCCCATCGTCGCCAACCTCACGCTAAAATGAGATCCGGTCGCACCCCAAACTGAAGCAATATGCGCACAGTCAATTTTATTGCTCACAACCAAGTCACATTGCTCCAAAGCGGCACCGAATTCTTCCCCGCCCTGATCGCGGCGATCGATGCCGCGCGCTACGACATCTACTTCGAAACCTATATCTTCGCCGCCGACGACACGGGCACCGCCGTCGAGGCCGCGCTCAGGCGCGCCGCCGCGCGCGGCGTCAAGGTGCGCGTGATCGTCGACTGGTTCGGCACCGGCCACGCCCAGGCCACGCGGCTGGGCCTGTCGCTGGCCGAGGACGGGGTGCGCTACCGGGTCTTCAATTCCTGGTTCCGGCGCGGCGTCACGCGCACCCACCGCAAGATTGTGGTGGTCGACCGCGAGAGCGCCTTTGTCGGCGGCATCAACATCAACGACGACTGGCTGTGCGACTACGACCAGGCGCGCCGGCTGCCGGCCCCGCGCTGGGATTTCGCGGTCCAGTTGCGCGGCCCGCTGGTGGCCACCATCCACCACGAGGCGCAGACCCAGTGGGCGCGCGTGGGACGCATGGGCCTGCTCAAGCGCATCGGCCTGTACCGCGAGATGCGCGCCGTGCAACTCGGCATCGGCAGCAAGCCGATGCTGGCCGGCTTCGTGGTGCGCGACAACCTGCGCAACCGGCGCACGATCCAGCGCGCCTACCTGCAGGCGCTCGGCCACGCCCGGCACAGCGTGATGCTGGCCAACCCGTATTTCGCGCCGGGGCGCAAGTTCCGCGAGGCGCTGGCGTCGGCCGCCAAGCGCGGGGTCGAGGTCACGCTGCTGATCGGGGTGGGCGAATTCCGGCTGCAGGACGCGGTCGCCCATTCGTTCTATCCCAAGCTGCTCGCCGCCGGCGTGCACGTGATCGAATACCGCAAGACCCAGTTGCACGCCAAGGTCGCCGTCATCGACGACGACTGGGCCACGGTCGGGTCGAGCAACTGCGACGGCCTCTCGCTGTTCGTCAACCAGGAGGCGAACGTGGTCGTCAAGGACGCCGAGTTCGCCCAGGCCATGCGCCGGCATATACAGTTGGGCATCGCGGACGGCGTGCTGATCCGCCTGGACGATCTGCGCCAGTTCGGCTGGCTGCGCCGCAGCGGCCACGGCGCCGCCTATTTTTTCTATCGGCTGATGATGCGCATTTTCGCCATCGGCTACACCTGAGCCAACCTAAGCCACGGGACCAGCATGGACAACATCCGCATCGACAAATGGCTTTGGGCGGCGCGTTTCTTCAAGACGCGCTCGCTGGCCACCGACGCCGTCGACAACGGCCGCGTGCGCCTCGACGGCGAGCGCATCAAGCCCGCGCGCGCCGTCAAGATTGACGATAAGCTAAGCATCGACAACGGCGCCGAGACCTGGGAGGTGTTGGTTGCCGGCATCTCCGACAAGCGCGGCGCGGCGCCCGTGGCCCGCACCTTGTACCAAGAAACAGACGCCAGCATCGCCCGCCGCGAGGGCGAACTCGAGGGCAGAAAGCTCTACCGCGAGCCCGGCACGACCATCAAGGGCCGCCCCACCAAGCGCGACCGCCGCCAGCTCAGCAAGGCGAGCGAATAAGGCGCCGTTGCACGCCCGTCCCAAGCGGGCTCTGCTGCATCGCACCAATAGACACCCGCCTCTAAGTTCCCGTTTGACTTTTGGGCATTAGTGGATAATAGTACGAGCGTTCGGATTTGCTTTCGGACCGCATGCGCACCGGCTCCCTCAAGAGGGGAGTCGGGGCAATTGGACTTCAACCAAACGTGGGTAAAGCTATCAACACTTCAGTCAAATTCATGCGCAAGGGCGAACTCACACGGGCGGCAATTCTCGATGTGGCGCTCGACCTCGCCAGCCGGCAGGGCCTCGAAGGCCTGACCATCGGCTTGCTCGCGGATAAGATGAACATGAGCAAATCGGGCGTGTTCGCGCACTTCGGTTCGCGTGAAGATTTGCAGATGGAAGTGCTCAAGCTCTACCACCAGCGCTTTGAACAGGAAGTTTTTTTTCCGAGCGTACAAGAGGTGCGCGGGATCGCGCGCCTGACCTCGATGTACGCGCGCTGGATCAAGCGCGTCAGCGTCGAGATCGCCTCTGGATGCATCTATATCAGCGGCGCCGTCGAGTACGACGACCGCCCCGGTCCGATCCGCGAAGAGCTCGTTTCGATGGTCCGCGCCTGGCAGGGCGCGCTGTTGCGCTGCGTGCAGCAGGCGATCGAAGTGGGCGACCTCAAGGCCGACACCGACGCCCATCAGATGGTGTACGAAATGTACGGCCTGATTTTGGCGCTGCACCACGACGCGCGCTTTTTGCGCCGGCCGGGCAGCGTCGACCGGGCCCGCGTGGGCTTCGAGCGCCTCGTACTGCACTACCAGAATCCTTACCAAAAACCACAGCCGCAATAAGCGGCCAACAGCAAAAACTGGTGCGGGCTAGATTCCGTGGCAGCATTTAATCATTAGTCGTCAGGAGAAAATCATGGGTCAATACGTCGCGCCAATCCGGGATATGCAGTTCATTCTGCACGAGTTCCTGAATGTTTCAGAAGAGCTGAAGCAGATACCGAAGTTTGAGGACGTCGACGCCGACATCATCAACCAGGTGCTCGAAGAAGGCGCCAAGTTCACCCAGGAGGTGCTGTTCCCGCTGAACCACTCCGGCGACCGCGAAGGCTGCCATTTCGACGCCGCCAGCAACAGCGTGACCACGCCCAAGGGCTTCAAGGACGCGTACAAGAAATACGTCGACGGCGGCTGGGCCGCGCTCGCGTGCTCGACCGAATACGGCGGCCAGGGCCTGCCGATCGTGCTCAACAACTCGTTCTACGAGATGCTCAACTCGTCCAACCAAGCCTGGTCGATGTACCCGGGCCTGTCGCACGGCGCCTACGAGTGCCTGCTCGAGCACGGCACCGACGAACAAAAAACCATGTTCCTGCCCAAGCTGGTCTCGGGCGAGTGGACCGGCACCATGTGCCTGACCGAAGCCCATTGCGGCACCGACCTCGGCATGCTGCGCTCGAAGGCGCTGCCGCAGGCCGACGGCTCGTGGTCGATCACCGGCTCCAAGATCTTCATCTCGGCCGGCGAGCACGACATGGCCGAGAACATCCTGCACCTGGTGCTGGCCCGCGTGCCGGACGCGCCGGAAGGCTCGAAGGGCATCTCGCTGTTCCTGGTGCCGAAGTTCCTGCCGAACGCCGACGGCGGCGTCGGCGAGCGCAACCCGATCACCTGCGGCGCGATCGAAGAAAAAATGGGCATCCACGGCAACTCGACCTGCCAGATGAACCTCGACGGCGCCAAGGGCTGGATCATCGGCGCGCCCAACAAGGGCCTCAACGCGATGTTCGTGTTCATGAACGCGGCCCGCCTCGGCGTCGGCATGCAGTCGCTCGGCCTGACCGAAGTGGCCTACCAGAACGCGCTGATCTACGCGAAAGACCGCATCCAGATGCGCAGCCTGTCGGGCGTGAAGGCCCCGGACAAGCCGGCCGACCCGATCATCGTGCACCCGGACGTGCGCCGCATGCTGCTCACCTGCAAGGCCTACGCCGAGGGCGGCCGCGCTTTCACGTCCTACATGGCGCTGCAGATCGACCGCGAACTGAACCACCCCGACGAGACGGTGCGCAAGGAGGCGGCCGACGAGGTCGCGCTGCTGACCCCTGTCATCAAGGCTTTCATCACCGACAACGGCTGGATCGCCACGTCCGAGGCGATGCAGGTGTTCGGCGGCCACGGCTACATCGCCGAGTGGGGCATGGAGCAGTATGTGCGCGACGCCCGCATCAACCTGATCTACGAAGGCACCAACACGATCCAGTCGCTCGACCTGCTGGGCCGCAAAGTGTTGATGGACAACGGCGCCAAGCTGCGCAAGTTCGGCGAGAAGATCAAGGCGTTTGTCGAGGACAACGGCACCGACGAGGCGATGTCCGAGTTCATCACGCCGCTGGGCGATTTGGGCGACAAGGTCACCAAGCTGACCATGGAAATCGGCATGAAGGGTTTCCAGAACCCCGACGAAGTCGGCGCCGCAGCCGTGCCCTACCTGCGCGTGGTCGGCCACCTGATCTACAGCTACTTCTTCGCCCAGATGGCGAAGATCGCGCTGGCCAAGGAAGACTCGGGCGACAACTTCTACAAGGCGAAACTGGCCACGGCCCGTTTTTACTTCGCACGTCTGCAGCCTGAAACCGCGATGCTGATTCGCCAGGCGCGTTCCGGTTCGGCCAACCTGATGGCGCTCGACGCCGATTTGTTCTAAATTTTTCTGTGGGTCGGAGTTTTTTCGCGGCCCTATCGCGAAATTACTCTGACCCCAGCTGACTAGCAAACCCGAGGGAAGATTATGACCAATTTTATTGTGAAAAAAGTAGCCGTCCTCGGCGCCGGCGTGATGGGCGCGCAGATCGCCGCCCATTGCATCAACGCCAAGGTGCCGGTCGTGCTGTTCGACCTGCCCGCAAAGGATGGGCCAAAGAACGGCATCGTCCTGCGCGCCATCGAGAACCTGAAAAAGCTCAGCCCGGCGCCGCTCGGCAACAAGGATGACGCGGCCCTGATCGAAGTGGCCAACTACGACGACAACCTCGAGCTGCTGGCCGGCTGCGACCTGATCATCGAGGCGATCGCCGAGCGCATGGACTGGAAGCACGACCTGTACAAAAAGGTCGCCCCGCACATCGCGCCAAACGCGATCTTCGCCTCGAACACCTCGGGCCTGTCGATCACCAAGCTGGCCGACGGCTTCGACGACGAACTCAAGGCGCGCTTTTGCGGCGTGCACTTCTTCAACCCGCCGCGCTACATGCACCTGGTCGAGATCATCCCGACCGCGTCGACCAAGCCGGAAATCGTCGACCAGCTCGAAGGCTTTTTGACGACGACCCTGGGCAAGGGCGTCGTGCGCGCCAAGGACACCCCCAACTTCATCGCCAACCGCGTCGGCATCTTCGGCATGCTGGCGATCATCCACGAAGCCGAAAAATTCGGCCTGACCGTGGACGTGGTCGACGACCTGACCGGCGCCAAGCTTGGCCGCGCCAAGTCGGGCACCTTCCGCACCGCCGACGTGGTCGGTCTGGACACGATGGGCCATGTAATCAAAACGATGCAAGACAACCTTGCGGACGATCCCTTCTTCGCGGTCTACAAGACCCCTGAAGTGCTGGCCAAGCTGGTGGCCGCGGGCGCGCTGGGCCAAAAGGCCGGCGCGGGCTTTTATAAAAAGGTTGGCAAGGACATCCAACGCCTCGACTTCGCCTCGGGCGAATACGTCGCCGGCGGCGGCAAGGCCGCCGACATCGTGGCCCGCATCCTGAAAGAAAAGGATCCGGTCAAGAAGATGAAGGCGCTGCGCGAATCGACCAACCCGCAGGCGCAATTCTTGTGGGCGATCTTCCGCGACGCATTCCACTACATCGCCGTGCACCTCGGTTCGATCGCCGACAACGCGCGCGACATCGATTTTGCGATGCGCTGGGGCTTCGGCTGGAACGTCGGCCCGTTCGAAACATGGCAGGCTTCCGGCTGGCAGCAGATCGCCACCTGGATCAACGAGGACATCGCCGCCGGCAACGCGCTGTGCGACGCGCCGCTGCCGGCCTGGGTGCTCGAGGGCCCGGTCGCCGACAAGGGCGGCGTGCACACGCCTGAAGGTTCGTACTCCGCCGCCAGCGGCACCTTTGTGCCGCGTTCGACGCTGGCCGTGTACGACCGCCAGCCGTTCCGCGCACCGGTGCTCGGCGCCGGCGCCATCGACGGCAAGACCGCCGGCACCACCTTCTTCGAAGACGAATCGGTGCGCATCTGGCACCAGGACGACGAGGTGTTGATCATCTCGCTCAAGACCAAGATGCACGTGATCGGCGAAGGCGTGATCAACGGCCTCAAAATGGCGCAAGCCGAAGCCGAGAAGAACTTCAAGGGCCTGGTGATCTGGAACGCGGACGCGGCCGAAGGCGGCGCGTTCTCGGCCGGCGCCGACCTGCAGTCGGCCCTGCCGCTGTTCATGCAGGGCGGCGCCAAGGCGATGGAGCCGGGCATCGCGCTGCTGCAAGACACCTTCATGGCGATGAAATACTCGAGCGTTCCAGTGGTGGCCGCGGTGGCCGGACTGGCCCTCGGCGGCGGCTGCGAAATGGCGCTGCACGCGTCCAAGCGCGTCGCATCCATCGAGTCCTACATCGGCCTGGTCGAAGTGGGCGTCGGCCTCATTCCCGCCGGCGGCGGTTTGAAGGAGGCGGCCATCCGCGCCGTCAACGACGCCAAGGGCAACGACATTTTCCAGTTCCTCAAGACCTACTTCACCAACGCCGCCACGGCCAACGTGTCCAAATCGGCGCTCGAGGCGAAGGCGATGGGCTACCTAAAGGAAGACGACGTCATCGTGTTCAACCCGTACGAGCTGCTGCACGTGGCCAAGGTCGAAGCGCGCGCGATGTTCGACGCCGGCTACCGCCCGCCGCTCAAAAAACCGATCACCGTCACCGGCCGCTATGGCCTGGGCACGATCACCGCGCAACTGGTGAACATGCGCGACGGCGGCTTCATCTCCGCGCACGACTTCAAGCTCGGCCAGATGATCGCCGAGATCGTATCGGGCGGCAATGTGGACCAGGGCAGCGTGGTCAACGAGCAGTGGTTCCTCGACATGGAGCGCAAGGCTTTCCTTGAGTTGCTGAACCATCCGAAAACCCAGGAACGTATCATGGGCATGATGCAAACCGGCAAACCGGTTCGCAACTGATCGACCCATGTCGATCCTGACCCATGCAATCAAGCTGCTACTGCGAGTGAGGCCCAGCATCATGTATGACCGGATCAAGCAGCAAATGATGGACACCCTGCCGTTCGTGCAGCTGCTGGGAATCAGGATCGACGAGATCGGCGCCGGCACCTCGAAGGTGTCGATGCCGGCCGACCCGAAGCTCAACAACCACCTCGGCACGCAGCACGCCGGCGCCCTGTTCACGCTGGCCGAAACGGCCTCCGGCGCGGCCATGGCGGGCGGCTTCGCGGACCTGATCATGGGTCTGCGGCCGGTGGCCAAGGAGTCGCGCATCCAGTACCAGAAGGTGGCCAAGGGCGCCACCCGCGCCGAAGGCCGCGTGCCGGGCGACATCGCGGCGCTGAAGGCGGCGCTCAAGGCCGACGGCAAGGTGGCGTTTCCGGTGGAGGTCGACGTGTTCGACGCCGAGGGAACGCTGGCGGCAAAGGTGCAGGTCGACTGGTATTTGTCCGAGAAGCGCTAAGGAGCCGACTCCCAAGCGCGGCCGGCACAGGTCATTCCCGAATACGTTAATCCTCGAACCACAGAACTCGATCGATTTTTTGAGAGAACAAAATGAGCAAACAACTTCAAGACGCATACATCGTCTCCGCAACCCGCACCCCGATCGGCAAGGCGCCGCGCGGCATGTTCAAGACCACCCGTCCGGACGACCTGCTGGTGCGCGTGCTCCAGAACGCGATGGCGCAGGTGCCCGGCCTCGATCCGGCGCTGATCATCGACGCCATCATCGGCTGCTCGTTCCCGGAAGCCGAGCAAGGCTTCAACGTCGCCCGTAACGCCGTGCTGCTGGCCGGCATGCCCAAGACCGTCGGCGGCGTGACCATCAACCGCTATTGCGCGTCCGGCATCACCGCGATCGCCATGGCGGCCGACCGCATCCGCGTCGGCGAAGCCGATGTCATGATCGCCGGCGGCGTCGAGTCGATGTCGATGGTCCCGATGATGGGCCACCACCCATCGATGAACATGAACATGTTCACCGACGAGAACGTCGGCATGGCCTACGGCATGGGCCTGACGGCCGAAAACGTGGCCAAGCAATGGAAGGTGACGCGCGAGCAGCAAGACGCGTTCTCGGTCGAGTCGCACCGCCGCGCGATCGCCGCGCAGCAGGCCGGCTTCTTCAAGGACGAGACCACCCCGGTCGAGATCATCACCCGCACGCCGAACCTGGCGACCGGCGAAATCGACGTCAAGACCCGCACCGTCGACACCGACGAGGGCGCGCGCGCCGATTCGTCGATGGAGTCGCTGGCCAGGCTCAAGCCGGTGTTCGCGGCCAAGGGCTCGGTCACGGCCGCCAACAGCTCGCAGATGTCGGACGGCGCCGGCGCGCTGATCCTGGTCTCCGAAAAAATCCTGCGCGAGCACAACCTGACCCCGCTGGCCAAGTTCTCCTCGTTCGCGGTGCGCGGCGTGCCGCCCGAAATCATGGGTATCGGCCCCAAGGTCGCCATTCCGGCGGCGTGCGCGGCGGCCGGCATCACCCAGGACCAGCTCGACTGGATCGAATTGAACGAGGCGTTCGCGGCCCAGGCCTTGGCCGTGATCGGCGACCTTGGACTCGACACCGCCAAGGTCAACCCGATGGGCGGCGCGATCGCGCTCGGCCATCCGCTTGGCGCGACCGGCGCCATCCGCGCCGCGACCGTGATCCACGCGCTGCGCCGCAACAACCTCAAGTACGGCATGGTGACGATGTGCGTCGGCGCCGGCATGGGCGCGGCGGGCATTTTCGAGCGCGTATAAGTTTGGTTTAGAATATCAGCCACATCAAAGGGCGCTAGGGGTTTTCCTTAGCGCCCTTCATCATTTTTGGAGAACACATGGATATTTTGTGCAGCAAGGCCAACGGCATCCTGACGATCGAATTCAACCGCCCGGAGCGCAAGAACGCGATCACCGCGGTGATGTACCAGGCCATGGCCGACGCGCTCATCGACGGCGAGAACGACGCGGCCGTGCGCGCGGTGCTGTTCATCGGCAAGCCGGAGATTTTCACGGCCGGCAACGACCTCGAGGACTTCCTCAAAAATTCCGGGCCGGTCGAGGGCGCGCCCGCCGCCGAGCGATCGGTGTACCAGTTCATGCGCGCGCTCGCCGGCACCACTAAGCCTGTGGTCGCCGCCGTGTCGGGCGCGGCGGTCGGCATCGGCACCACGCTGCTGATGCACTGCGACCTCGTCTACGCGGCCGACAACGCCAAGTTCGCGCTGCCGTTCGCGCAACTGGGCCTGTGCCCGGAGTTTGGCTCGAGCATGCTGTTCCCGATGATCGCCGGCTACCCGCGCGCGGCCGAAAAGCTGCTGCTAGGCGAGCCGTTCCTGGCGCAGGAGGCGCTGCAGATGGGGCTGGTGTCGAAGGTGCTGCCGTTGGACGAGCTGGTGCCGTACGCCGCGCGCCAGGCCGCCAAGCTGGTGGCCCTGCCGGCGGCGTCGATCCGCACCACCAAGGCGCTCATGAAGCGCGGGCGCAACGAGGCGATCGCCGCCACCATCGATGTCGAAAACGAGCGCTTTGGCGCGATGCTGCTCGAAGGCGAGGCCAAGGAGGCGTTCACGGCGTTCTTTGAAAAGCGCAAGCCCGATTTTTCGAAGTTCGCGTAAGGCGAAGCCATCCAGTTCTGGAGCACATTCCGCTCTCCTCTGGAAGGATCTTCGCGCACCGCACCGGCAAGTTGCCGGGTTTTTGGAGGTTGTAATGGCACACCCAGTCCCACCAAACGCACCAAGCAAGAACCCCGGCCAGCCGTCCGGTGGCGGTCGTGGAAACAATCCACCGAAAGCCAAATAAATTGGTGGCCAGGCGGCCTGCGCCGCTTGGCCACAGCAAGGAAAAGCCGGCGGCGCGGAGATTCTTAATCCATTTCGGGGGGAGCCTGTTTTTGTCGGTGGCGTGCGCTCTTTTTCGCCGCGTAGACTGCATGCACAGCATGTCGCTGCACCGGGGGCCTCGCGAATCTAACGGCTCAGGTCGCTATGCTTGTGCACGTCATCTGTCAGCCGAACTGGCCAACTTCAGGACGTCGCGCAGGTTCATCCGAAGATAGTCCGCATTGCCCACGTAGCCTCGCAGGGCGTGCTCGGCCCTATCCTCTATGGCGTTCGCGGTGATCCCGAACGTCCGGATCATGGCGGCAATGTCCGAAGCATCGGGTCCGCCAAAGCGGGCGATCTTGCTCACGATAAGGTCAACTGGATTGAGGACAAAAACTTCGATGAGGTCTGTTCCCAATGGCACCTTAAGCGCGTCCACGAGGTAGTCTTCGTGCAATAGTGCAAACGAACTGTTGTAGTTCGTGTCCAGGTAAAGCATATTTCCATCGCTGGTCTCGACCAGGAGATCCAATGGCAGAATTATTTTTTTTGAGAATTCAGCATCCACATCTGTCGTCACCCGCCCCCCTGTATAAAGATGAACCGCCATTCCACCGGCGATGTACATGCGTATCGGCACGCGCAGCTTGGTGCGTTCCTGCAGATCGACGATGAGCTGCTGGAGTCCCCGTGCCAGACCAGTCTCGGTGGCAAATTCGATCGGCTTTACCATGACTTCACTCCAGCAAGCGCGTTCTCCATGAGGTGGCGAAATCGTGGCACGTCCCTCACAAGCCCTTCTTTGACAACTTGCGGAAAGGAGCGCGGCTTGTCGCCGGTTGCCACAAAATACGCCACCGCAGCGTTGTTCAGCTTGCATGCCTGTTCAGGATAGCGGGTCTTTAACAGTTGGGCGGTGAGACGGTATATGTCGGCATCGTCCCGGCTTGCAGCATTGCTCCCTTTTCTGGCCGCGTCGGAGCAACGGGTTACAAGTTCGGATTCGAATTGGCGCGACCAAACCAATTCATCCCCTTTGGCCGTTGGAGAGCTGGGTTGATCATCCTTGTAGCACATGACTTCCTCTTCGGCGCGTTGAAGTTCGACTGTTATCCCTGCTGTCACTATAGTCCGTTAAACGATACATGGGAGGCAAGCAATGCGCAAGCGCATACGGCCCAGCCGATCCGCGGCCAGAGTCCGCCCAAGGGTTCGCCTCCGCTCCCAATGCGATCCTGATCCGCCGACACAGCACGCCAAACGTCGCTTGCCCGTACGAATTGGAGGCGATGCGATTCCGGGCGAACGAATCATGAAAAAGCCCGCACACGCGGCGCTTTTTTGTTCCAGAATACGGGGTATTTTATTTTAATAATGTGATAACGGTTTTTCTGGGAACGTCAATGGATGTGATGCTCGGTCTCGCGGCCACGGTGCTCGGTGTTTTTGTATTCATCCAGCTGATTCAATTGATCGTCATTTCAGCCAGGTTGGTGAAGGTGCAGTTCTGGGAGCCGACGATCCACGCCGCCGGGCGCGACGAGGCGGGACTGGCCCGCGGCGTGCTCGATGCCGCGCGTGAAGTCGTTGAACTGCAAGGCTTCCGCTATGTGTCCACGCGCAAGGTGCGCCCCTTCGTCGCCTCCGTGTCGACGTTCCCCTCCTATGTCGATGCCTATTACAACGCCGAGCACGACGTGCATGCGGAAGTTGCGGCGGCGAGCATGCCTTCGCCGCGCTGGCCGTTCGAAGTCCATTTGTGGAACAGCTATGCCGATGGCAGCGGCCTGTTGACCGTGAACGGCATCGCGCACGGCGTGATCCCGTATCCGGCAAACATCACGGTGGTCGACGCTTACGCGCCGAATTTCGCCTTGCAACTAGCGGCCCATCTGGCGCGCCGTGAACGCATCACCGGAGCGCGCACCGACCCGGCGGACGCCTCTGCGCTGTCGATGGAAATGGCGCGCTCGCTGCTCCCGGCAATGGCGCGGCAAGGGACCGTGTATCGCAACGGCGAACGCCAAGGCGACCCTGTGTACAACATGCGTTTGGTGGCGGCGGCCAAGATGGCGTGGCGCATGCGCATCGGCACTGCGCGGCGCCTGCGCATGGAGATTCAAGGCGACCAGCGTCCCAGGGAGGCGGCGCCCGAAGTCGTGCAAGCGGCCGAGCGCATCGCCTTTGTGCGCTCCTTGTGCACCTTGAACGGCATGCGGGCGCCGCGCTGGTTCCGCTGGTCGGCCTTGGTGGTGTCGGCCGGCGGTTTCATCGCGCTCGGATCGTGGTGGTGGGGAGCGAAGGCGGCATTGGTCATCGCCGCCGTCGTTGCCTTGCACGAAGCGGGGCATTGGCTGGCGATGCGCCTGGCCCGCTTCCGCGACGTCCAGGTGTTCTTCGTTCCCGGCATGGGGGCCGCCACCAGCGGCGAAAAACATGACGCCAACCCCTTGACCCATCTTGCCGTGTATTTGGCGGGACCGCTGCCGGGCATGCTGTTGTCCGTGTGCGTCTTCGCGTGGGTCGTGTTTGGCGCGGTCGATCCCGGCGCCTGGTGGTATCCGATACTGGGCACTGCGGCCGCGGCGGCGTTCATCATCAACCTGCTTAACCTGCTGCCGGTGATGCCGCTCGATGGCGGGCGGGTGGTCGACTTATTCGTCATGGGACGCCTGCCGTGGTTGCGCTTTGGGCTCGCGCTCGCCAGTGGCGCCTTGCTCGTCTGGGCCGGTGTCGCGAGTGGTGACAATGTATTGCGGGCACTGGGCCTGCTGTACCTCTTCACCATTGCGCATCAATACCGGCTCGCCAAAGTGTCGCGCGCCATGTCCCGGCAGCGCCTGGCCGTGCCGCTTCCCTCGGAAGACTTTGCGCGCGCGGCGTTGCGGCTGCACGACCTGCTCGCGCATGCGTCCTATCGCAAGTGGAGCTTCAACGCCAAGGTCACTGTCGGACATGCGCTGTTGCCGCGCTTCCTGGGGCGATTGCCCACCGCGAAGGAGACGGCGCTGGGGCTGTTCATCTATATCGCGTGCATCGCCGCGCCACTGCTGGCGCTGGGCGCGCTCGCTTTCAAGGACCCGCAACGGCTCGCCGCGTTTGGTTTGCAGGGCGTGCAGCGCGAGGCGCGTCAATTGGCCTACGAAACGCCTGGATCGGACGGCGCGGCCGAAAATCCCTTCGCTTACGATCGCGTGCAGCGCGCCAGCCAGTTGTCTGCCGCATCGGACCCGGCGCAACGGCGCGATTTCCTGTCCCGGCTCATCGACGACGCCAACGAGTTCGGGGACGTCGGCGACGCCCTGCGCCTGGCCAGGATGTTCTATGAAGAAACATCGGAACTCCCGCAACCGTCACGCGAGCGCGCTGACGCATCGGCGAAACTGGGCTTCGCGTTGTCCGCCAGCGAAGATGAACAAGACCTCGCGCGGGCGCCCGTGCTGATCGCCGAGGCCGATGCGACCCTGCGCGAGCGCATGGCGCTAAAGCCGGACAGCGCCGACGCAATGCTGTTGGTGAGCATCCTCGAGCGGCGCCTGGCTTTGAATCCCAAGGGCGATCCGCTGCCGCTCATGACGGAAATCGTCGACCTGCTCGCCACCCATTGGCAGGTGGCGGCACACGCGTTGCCCGCCGCGAGGGAAACGTTGGCGCGCGCCCTCGACCAGGCCGGACAGCCGGGGGCGGCAGAACAACAATTGCTCGCGGCACAGGCCGATTTCGCGCGGCTTCCGGCGGCGCCCGCCTACGCAAGACATTCGTTGACGTTCGATCATGCCTGGTTCCTGCTCACCCAACGGCGCCCTGAAGACGCGAGCGAGCTCGTCAAACGCTTCCTCGTGCGGCATGAGGATTCCGCAGAGCAGTACCAGCTCCAACGCGACGCCTATCTGCTCACCGCGGTCGCCGCGAGGATGCGTGGCGACTGGCGCGCGGTAAAGGCGCATGCGTCCGTGATCCTGAAGTTCGAATCGATTTCATCGAGCGGCAACGGGCTGGTCGAATTTTTCATGGCGGCGCGCCGCGCCAAGGCGGTGCAACTCGATATGCGCGCGGCCTTGTTGCTGGTCGAGGCCGAACGCGCGCTCAGGCGCGGCAAGAGCGCCGACGCGCTTGTCAAGGAGATGCGCAAGCAATACAAGCGCAGGGCAGGCGATGCCGCGCGCTGCCGTTTTGGTTCCGACGAGGACGTTTGGCGCAAACCGCTCTCGAACGCGATCGATGAGAATGAAAGACGCGAGCTCAAGTGCGTCGGGTCCGTGCTCGACTGAGTCATGCACGTTTCGCGGCCCGGCGCGGCCGGCGATGCGGGGCCGACGGGCGCCTACGGCCCGGCGCGCGCGGCCGTCTCCGACGCCCGCGCGGCGCGCTTGTTCGCCTCGGTGATGGTCCAATAATAAATATTGCGGCCGTCGACCGCTTCGGTTTTCTCGGCCGGCCAATCCGGCCCCATGTCGAAGGCGTGCGACACGACCCGGGTGCCGACCTTGAGCTGGCGCCACAGCTGCGGGCGCAGGTCGCGGTTGACGCTGCCCAGCAGGTACAGCGTGACGACCGAGGCGTCGGACAGGTCGGCCTTGAACAAGTCGCCCGCGATGAACTTGACCTGCCTGCCGACCCCGGCGTTGATCGCGTTTTTGCGCGCATCCTTGATGCGTTCGGGGTCGATGTCGATGCCCACCCCTTGTGCGCCGTGCTTGGCGGCCGCCGTGATGACGATGCGGCCGTCGCCGCTGCCGAGGTCGTAGACGACGTCGTCCTTGCCGACCTTTGCGATCTCGAGCATGCGGTCGACCACCACCTGCGGCGTGGGCACGAACGGCACGTCGAGGTCCGGCGTCTGCGCGCTCGCCAGCGCGCCCGCGAGCAGCATCAGCAGCGCGAGCAGGGCGTTGGTGAACGTGCATCCGGACAGGTTGGCGATGCGCTGGTTACGGCGGGGCGTGGACATGGCAGTCTCCTTTGCGGAACAGTCGGTGGGAAATGGTTGAGGGGGGCCGCTCACGCGGGCCGTCCGCGGCGCATGAACAGCAGCAAGACGCAGCCGACAAGCAGGACGGCGACGCCGATCCAGGCCGCGTTCCAGCCGCCCAGCGACTGGTTGTGGACGTACGACAGGCTGGCCCACAGCATGTAGGCGCACATGGCGCAAAAGAGCAGCGGCAGCAGCGGGAACAGGGGTACCTTGAACGGGCGCGGGGTGTCCGGCTCGCGCGCGCGCAGCACGAACAGCGACACCCCAGACAACAGGAAGAACAGCCAGAACACGGGGGCGGTGAATTCGACCATCGACTTGAAGCCGCTGCCGGTCCAGGCGCCGGCCAGCACCAGCACCAGCGCGGCCGCGCATTGGATCCGCAGCGCGTTGACGGGCGTGCCGCGCCGCTCGTCCCACTTGCCCAGCAGCGACAGCGCCGGCCAGTCGCGCCCGGCCGCGTAGCTCGAGCGCGCGCCCACGATGATGGTGGCGTTGATCGAGGTGACCGAGGCGGTCGCGACGATGGCCGAGATGATGGCCGCGCCGGCCGGGCCGAACGCGACCCGCAGAAGGTCGGCGGCGATGGCGTCGGAGCGGCGCATGCCGGCCAGGCCCAGGCCCTTCCAGTAGGCCCAGGTGACCAGCAGGTACAGCGCGGTGATCGCCAGCAGCGACACGACCAGCGCGCGCACCATGTTGCGCCGCGCGTCCTTGAGCTCGGCGCCGAGGTAGGCCGCCTCGTTCCAGCCGCCATAGGTGAGCAGCACGAACACCATGGCCAGTCCGAACGAGGCCGGCGGCGCGCCCGCCGCCACCGCCGGCGGCGCGGCGGCGCCGTCGCCGACCAGCGCGAGCGCGGCGAACACGATCAGCAGCAGGCCGCCGACCTCGATGCCGGTCAGCCAGGCCTGGGCGGTGGTGCCGGCGCGCACGCTGCGGATGTTGAGCCACGACAGCACGACGATGGCCGCCGCCGCGTAGTAGGCCGGCCCGCTCGCGCCGAGCGGCAGCAACTGGTTGGCGTAGTCGCCGAAGACGAAGCCGAGCAGGGCGATCGAGCCGGTGGCAATGACCGAAAACCTGGCCCAGGCGAACAGGAACGACACCGAGCGCCCGTAGGCGCGGTGCAGGAAGTGGTAGTCGCCGCCGGCGCTGGCGTAGGCTGTGCCGAGTTCGGCGTAGCAGAGCGCGCCGACCAGGGACATCAGGCCGCCGAGCGCCCAGGCCGCGAACATGAGCGGGGCCGAGCCGGTCATGCCCGCCACCATGGCCGGCGCCTTGAAGATGCCGGCGCCGACGACCACGCCGATGATGAGGGCGATCGCCGCGCCCAGACCGATGACGGCGCGCGGGCTGGCCTGGGGATCCTCGGCTATCGGCACTGGTTTGGTCCTGAGCATGGCGGGTCCGGTCAGCGGGTCGCGGTTTAGGAGTCTGCCGGACTTAGGATCGTCGGCTGCAAAAAGTGTCGGACGGTCCATATTTCGCCGCTTTCTCGGCCAATAGCTCGCTATTGGCACTGCGAAATCGTCAAAATCTGTCCTCGCCCGGCACTTTTTTCGCTTCGACTCCCTAAGTCCGACAGGCTCCTAGTAGGATGGCGGCGGCCCGGCTTCGTCTTTGGGTTCGCCGACGCGCTTGAGATGGCTCAAGCCCGGTGGTCTCCGCGGCGGCCGCGGCCGGACGGTCTGTTGCCGAAAATCTAATGGATGTATCTAAAAAGCGTCAGTGCCCGTGGGCATTTAATGGGGAAATGATGGGCAGATAGCAACTTTGCAACCCCCTAGCAATTGTGCAGATTGCGCCGCGCCTGTATATTGTCGCGATGGAGGAAAGATGCATAAAGAACGAACGGATCGGCTGACGGCAGCTAAGGTCGAGCGTGGACTGTACATACAGAGCATTTCGTCGACAGTCGAGGCAGCAAAATACTTTCAGACCGTCGGCGTGCCGGTCAGCGTCGCCATTCGCGTGCTCACCACCGAGGCGCGCCGTCCGCCGCAGGACTACGGGCCGCTCACCGCGCCCGGGGTGGCGTCATGGCGCGACATCGTCCGTTCCTCCGGGCCCACCTTCGGCTTCCCCGTCCTCGTCCGTCCCAACGAATAAGCCCTCCAACCGCGCTGGCGTTCCGGCGCGTCCTGCCCCCCCGGGCACATATTTCCCCGCTTTTAGCTGACATTTTGCCAATCTTATGGCATGGTAATCCTACGTCCAACACCGAAGGAGTTGCCCGCGCATCAATCGAGCGCCCCCGCCCCCCGGCGACTGCCGCGCCCGTTCAAGCGCTGGGCGGCACGGATGGGCGCGCGCCACAGCCCCGCCTGAAACACCGCATCGGCCACCGCATCGGCCACCGTATCGAAGGCACCGAAAACCGCATTTGGGGGCTTGACATTTTATGTCACGGCCTCGATACTTGCTGACATAATATGTCGCACGCTCAGCGGCGCACAACCAGGAATCGCACAATGGAACAGTCTTTAAGTCAGTTGTTGGCAATTGAAATGGCGCTTTCGCTGCGCCTCGGCTCGGTAGGCGTCAGCGGCAACCTGTTGCCGCCGGCGGAAGCCGACAGCGTGCCCGTGATGCGCATCAGCATCGAGGGCCAGGAGGAGCTGCCCGTGTTCGTGACCGCCTCGCCGGTCCAGATCCTGTGCATCTGCTACCTGTGGACCGAGGACGAGATCCGCCCCGAGCGCCGCGCCGAGATGCTCGAGGCGATGATGGATTTAAATATTTCGATACCGCTGTCCAATTTCGGACGGATCGGCCGGCACTACGTCATCTATGGCTCGCTGGCCCATGATGCCTCGGCGGACAGCATCGCTAGCGACGTGGCAATGGTGGCCGACAACGCCCTCGAAGCCCTCAATGTTTTCACCGAGTTTCTCAATTAAGGAGATCCGCATGGCTGTCTTTTCCAAAATCCTCACGATGTTGCGCGGTGACGTGCGCTCGATCGGCCAGAGCATCATCGACAACAACGCCACCGGCATCTACGAGCAGGAGCTGGTCGAGGCCAAGGCCCACGTGGCCACCGCCAAGCAGGACCTGACGGCGGTGATGGCCAAGCAGATGCAGGCCGAGCGCGAGATCGGGCGCCTGCGCGGCGAGATGCGCCGCTTCGAGGACATGGCGCTGATGGCGCTGCAAAAGAAGGAGGACGCGCTGGCCGAGGAGGTCGCCGGCAAGGTCGCCGACATCGAGCTCGCGCTCGGCGAGCAGGGCGCCGCGCGCGACGAGTTCGCGGCCCACATCGCGCGCCTCAAAGACATGATCCGCAACGCCGAGGCCACCCTGCGCGAGCACGAGCGCCAACTGGCCATGGCCAAGACCACCGAAAGCGTCTACAAGGCCACGGCCACGATTTCGCAGAGCATGGGCGCGAACGGCTCCAAGCTCATGAGCGCCAAGGAGTCGCTCGAGCGCATCAAGCAGCGCCACCAGGACATGGCCGACCGCATGCAGGCGGCCGAGGTGCTCGACGGCGAGTTCGGCAACAAGACGCTCGAGAACAAGCTCAAGGCGGCCGGCATCGGCGCCGAGGCCGACCGCAAGGCGCAGGTCATGGCAAGGCTGCAGGCGCGCCTGCAGGCGCCCGGCCTGCCCAACGACCCGGGCCAAAGTTGACGGACCGCAAGCCGGTGGTGCCCAGCTCGCCGCGCTGGTCCGGATCGGACGCCGCCCTGCGCGCCGTGCAGGTGGCGTTCGACGTCGAGACCCAGGTCATCGACGCGGTCCGCTACGCCGCCCTGCAAAACCGGCTGTCGCCGTCGGACCAGATCCGCAAGATCCTCGGCCTGCCCGTCACCAGCAAGCCGGTGCGCCCGCGCCTGACGGTGACCCTGAGCGACGACGACTACGTGCTGCTGGCCGAACGCTTCGGCGTGCCGCTCGGGGACAAACGGAAAATCAAGGAAGCGCTGCATGAAGCCTTGATTAACTTTGCCAAAAAAAAATTTAAAGTGACAATGTAGCCCGCAGTATTCCGAAAAAAATAACCACAAGGAAAGCGCGCAATGACCATCTGGCAAATCCTGGGCAGCTTCCCGTCCGTCATCCCGAGCGTGCTGCTCGCCGTGCTGCTGATCTACTGGCTGTTGTCGATCATCGGCCTGGTCGACCTTGGCGAGGCCATGCACGGCGACGCGCTCCACGGGGAGGGCCTCCACAGCGATGTGGGCGACGTCGCCCATGTCGACGGCCACCCGCACGATGGCGAACTGCACTCGCTGGCCGGCTACATGGTCGCGCTCGGCCTGGGCGGTGTGCCGCTGTCGATCGCGGCCACGGTGCTGGTGTTCTTCACCTGGCTGGCCACCGCCCTGGTGCACCAGTACGTGATCGTCCATCTGCCCACCGAACCGGTGCGGCTGGTGGCCGGTACCGCCACGCTTTTGTTCGGCATGGCGCTGTCGATCCCGCTCTCGGCGCGCGTGATCAAGCCGCTGCGCGGCCTGTTCGTCAAGCACAGCGCGCGCAGCAACGCCAGTTTGGTCGGCATGGAATGCAAGATCCTGACCAAGAGCGTCGACCAGGGCTTCGGCCGCGCCGAGGTCAAGGACCACGGCGCCAGTTTCAACATCAAGGTGTGGGCCCGTTCACCCAACGACCTGACCAGGAATTCGCCCGCGATCATCCTCGACTACGACGAAGCGACACACCAATACGAAGTACAGGCAACACCGGCTGGCATCTGAGACACCCCCGCATTCACAACGCTTAAAGAGAGAAGGAATTTCATGGACCTTACGTTTTGGTTGCTGGTAACCGGCATCATCGCAATCGTGCTCTTTGGCGCACTGGCCATGTTCGCCAAGTTCTACCACAAGGTCGAGCAAGGCCACGTCATGATCATCAACACCCTGCGCGCCGTGCCCGAGGTGACGTTCACGGGCGGCATGGTCTACCCGATCATTCACAAGCGCGAGATCATGGAAATCTCGCTCAAGACGATCAAGATCGCGCGCAGCGGCAAGGACGGCTTGATTTGCGCCGACAACATCCGCGCCGACATCGAAGTGACCTTCTTCCTGCACGTGAACAAGACCACCGAGGACGTGCTCAAGGTGGCGCAGGCGGTCGGCTGCGCGCGCGCCTCGCACCAGGACACGCTCGAGAGCCTGTTCTCGGCCAAGTTCGCCGAGGCGCTCAAGACGGTCGGCAAGTCGATGGACTTCGTCGCCCTGTACCAGGAACGCGACCATTTCCGCGACAACATCATCCGCCAGATCGGCGACGACCTGTCGGGCTACGTGCTCGAGGACGCGGCCATCGACTACCTCGAGCAGACCTCGCTCGACCAGCTCGACGGCCACAACATCCTCGACGCCCAGGGCATCAAGAAGATCACCGAGCTGACCGTGATCGAGAACATTCGCACCAACGAACTCAAGCGCGATGAGGAGATGCGCATCAAGAAGAAAAACGTCGAGACGCGCGAGGCGATCCTCGAACTCGAGCGCCAGCAGTGCGACGCCGAGTCGCGCCAGGGCCGCGAGGTCGGTTCGGTGCGCGCGCGCGAGCATGCCGAAACGCTCAAGGTGCAGGCCGAGGAGCACGCCAAGTCGGAGCTGGCCCGCCTCCAGTCCGAGCAACTGGTGCTGGTCCAGCAAGAAAACACCACGCGCGAGAAGGAGGTGGCCGAGAACAATCGCAAGCGCGCCGTCGCCATCGAGGAGGAGCGCGTGACGCGCGCGCGCCAGCTAGAAATCGTCGACCGCGAGAAGGAGGTCGCGCTCCAGACCATCGACAAGGAAAGGGCGATCGAGGTGCAAAAGAAGGCCATCGCCGACGTCATCCGCGAGCGCATCGTCGTCGAGCGCACCGTGGCCGAGCAGGAGGAGGCGATCAAGGATGTGCGCGTGGCGGCCGAGTCCGACCGCCAGAAGCGCGTCGTGGTCGTCGCCGCCGAGGCGCGCGCCGAAGAAAAAATGCTCACCGCCGTCAAGGCGGCCGAGGGCGAGGAGCGCTCGTCCAAGCACAAGGCGGCGCAGGAGCTGACGCTGGCCGACGCTTCCCTCAGGGTCGCCGAGCGCGTGGCCGAAGGCATGAAGCGCGAAGCCGAGGGCACCGAGGCGCAACTGGCGGCGTCGGGCCTGGCCTCGGCCAAGGTCATGATCGCCTCGGCCGAGGCGGTCCTCAAGCAGGGCGCGGCGCAGGCCGAGGCGACCCGCCTCAAGATGCAGGCCGAGGCCCAGGGCAACGAGCAGATCGGCCTGGCCGCGGCCGCAGTCAAGACCGCCGACGCGGCCGCCACGGCGATCCACGGCGACGCCTCGGCCAAGGTGATCCAGGCGCGTTTCGAGGCCGAGTCGAAGGGCTTGGCGCTCAAGTTCGAGGCCATGTCGGCCATGAGCGAGGAGACCCGCGCGCACGAGGAGTTCCGCATGCAGCTCGAGATCGCCAACCAGCAGATCATCAAGGGCATCGAGGCGCAGACCCACATCGCCAAGGACCAGGCCGAGGTGCTGGGCAAGGCGCTGCAGAACGCCAAGATCGACATCGTCGGCGGCGAGGGCGACTACTTCGAGAAGTTCGTCAACGCGCTGTCGATCGGCAAGGGCATCGACGCGACCGTCGAGAAGAGCCGCACGCTGCAGATCGGCCTCAAGGACCACCTCAGCGGCGAGCGCGACATGGTGGGCGACCTGGGCGGCCTGATCGGCGCGCTGGGCAGCTCGGCCGGCGAATTGCAGAACCTGACGGTGGCGGCCATGATGGCCAAGATCACGCGCGACGGCACCGGCCCGCAGCAGCAGGCGCTGCAAAGCCTGCTGGCGACCTTCGCGCCCGCGCTTGGCGGCAACAAGCCGTCGTAAGCGCCCACCCACTTTAAAGGAGGCAATCCAATGATGCTCTGTCCAGCATGTGGCAACAAGCATTTCTCCCCGGTGCAACTCGAAGGCGGCCTCCCCAGCGAACGCTGCAAGGACTGCGGCGGGGTGTGGGTCGCGCTTGAACGCTACCGCGCGTGGCGCAGCATGATGCCGGCCGTCGCCGCGCTCGAGTTCCCCGGCGACATCGGCGCCTCGGACGGCGCGGTGCGCCTGTGCGCGACCACGGGGCGCCTCATGGCGCGCATCAACGTCAGCCGCGACCCGGTGCTGCGGCTCGACTTCAGCCCGATGGCCGACGCCGTCTGGCTCGACCGCGGCGAGTGGGAGGCGCTGGTCGCGCTCGGCCTGCACGACCAGCTCGACGCGATCGTGTCGGAGCGCTGGCAGCGCGAGCTCAAGGAGGCCGCCTCGCGCGGGCGCATGGAGGCCAACCTGCGCGCGCGCTTCGGCGACGCCGACTACGAGGAACTGCTGCGCATCCGCGCCTGGCTGCACGGCCAGCCGAACCGCGCCGACATGGTCGCCTTCCTCAACGCCAAGGCCGACTAAGCCACGGCCACCCACCTCGCCCTTCACTACGCGGAAAGCCCATCGATGAGCGCAGCAGCACCGGCAACAGCAGCACCGGAGACCGACCTGGCCGACCGGCAAGTGGCGCAGGCGGTGGCCCAATCGAGCAGTTTCGACCTGCTGCGCAAGCGCCTTGGCGAGCACGGCAACGCGCTGTTCGACAAGGCCGGTTTGCTCAACACGGCGCGCCTGTCCGAATTCGGGCGCCAGGAGATGGTCCTGCGCGGACGCGCGCGCGCCCGCACCGAGAACAACTGCGTCGCGCGCGACATGGTGCAGTTGGGCGACTTGCTGCTGTTCGGTTACAACGTGTTCATCGGCCTGCGCCAGGAGACCAAGGTCGCCGACGTGTTCGGCCTGTACCGCCTGCGCCAGGACGGCGAGCAGTTCGACCTCGAAAGCGTGCCGCTGGCCAACACCTTCCTGCACGAAGCGCGCTTCGTGTCGGAGTTCAAGGAGCTGTACGCGTATTACAAGAACGCCCAGCTGGTGCAGCTGCGCATCAACCAGGGCAAGCTGCTGGCCGCCTTCAAGATCGGCGAGCGCGTCTCCGACGTGCGCGTGTTCCGCTGGAACCTCAGCGAGAGCGGCGAGGCGGGCTACATCGACAACCGCGGCGAGCGCGACCTGGCGCTGCCGCCGACCCACGACTTCGAATGGATCCAGACCACGCGCGAGCAGCACGTGCTGGGCAAGCATCCGCACATCAACGTGCTCGACACGCTGTTCGTCGAGACCGTCGGCGGCGACCTGACCGTCAAGATCGAGAACAACACCGAGAGCGGGCTGGGCATCTACAGCGAGCCCGTCGACGACCACAACCAGTCGCTCAACGACGGCGACATCGCCTACGCCGCCGTCGGCGAGCTGATCCTGCTGCGCATGAAGCCCTACCGCGAGGCCGATTACCGCTACCTCGTCTACAGCCGCCGCACGGCGCGCGTGACGCGGGTCGACGGCATCGGCGCGTCCTGCGTGCAATTGCCCGAGGACCACGGCATCGTGTTCCCCGACGGTTACATCCTGCAAAGCGGCGAGTACAAGGTCTTCGACGACATCCCCAAGGGGCTGGTGTTCAAGCGGCGCGTGCTCGCGCCCAACGGCGAGGACGTGCTGTACGTGTTCTACGAGCGCGAGCACGGCCTGTACGCGCTGCTGACCTACAACATGATCAACAAGACGCTGGCCAAGCCGCTCATCTCGCACGGCTACGCGCGCTTCGCCGACGGCGACATGCTGCTGTTCGCCAGCGAGAGCGAGGAGCCCACGCGCCACCACTCGATGCAGTTGTGGCGCACCGCCTTCGCCAGCGACGGCCACGCGGCGCAGCAGGCGCCGCGCGTGAGCTTCTTCGGCAAGATCGGCAACCGCGAGCTGGTGCGCGGCCTGTCCGAACTGTATTCGATCGCCAAGCTCGTGCGCGAGCATGCCGAGGCCCCGCGCGACCAGTTGCCGACCCGCTTCGTGTTCGAAACGCTGGTGCGCCAATCGCGGCGCGCGCTCGACGCCTTCGACTGGCTCGGCGCGCGGGAGGCGCACGCCGCCGGCGCCCAGGTGCGCGCGATGATCGAGGTGGCCGCCGCCACGCTCGACGAGTTCGACAAGGTCGCCGCCGCGCGCCACGGCGCGGCCCAGACGCTCGAGCAGGCCGGGCTCGATAACCGCCAGTTGCTGACCGAGACGGCGAGCCGCCTGTGGCTGTCGCCGACCGAATTCGTCGAATCGCTCGACCAGCTCCGCCTGGCGCGCGGGCGCCTGGCCGGCCTCAGGGAGCAACGCTACATGGACGTGGCGCGGCTGGCGCTGTTTGATAACGCGCTGGCCGAGGAGGAGGGCCGGGTCGCCGGCCGCACGGTGCAGTTTCTGTCGCAGGACAAGGCCTTCGCCAAGGTCAACGAGGAGCTCGCCAAGAAGCGCGCCCAGTTGCCCAACCTGCACACGACGGCCGAGCTGGCGCCGCTGCACGAGGCGCTCGACCGCGGCGCCAAGAACCTCGACGGACTGAGCGAGTTGCTCGGCACCCTCGCCGTCGGCGACGCCACCTTGCGCACCCGCATCCTCAACACCATCTCCGGCATCTACGCCGATGTGAACAAGCTGCGCGCCGAAGCCCGCCAGCGCCGCAAGCAACTCTCGCAGGGCGAGTCGGCGGCAGAATTCGCGGCCCAGTTCCAGCTGTTCGGACAATCGGTCGAGAGCGCGCTCGAGCAGGCCGAGTCGCCCGAGCGCTGCGACGAGCTGCTCACGCGCCTGCTGACCCAGCTCGAGGACCTGGAGGGCCGCTTCGCCGAGCAGGAGGACTACCTGGCCCAGATCGCGCACAAGCGCGAATCGGTCTACGAGGCGCTCGAAGGGCGCAAGCAGGGCTTGCTCGACGCCCGCGCGCGCCGGGTGCAGGCGATTCTGGAGGCGGCGCGCCGCATCCTGGCCGGCGTGCCCAAGCGGCTCGCGCAGCTGAGCGATCCGGCGCAAATGGAGGCCTACTTCGCCTCCGACGCGCTGCTGAACAAACTCAAGGCCAACATCGGCGAGCTGCGCGATCTGGGCAACGCGGTCGGCGCCGACGACCTCGCCGGCCAGTTCAAGAACCTGCGCGAGCAGGGCCAGCGTTCGCTGCGCGACCGCAACGAACTGGTCACGGGCAACACCATCCGCCTGGGCAAGCACGGCTTCACGGTCAACCGCCAGGCGCTCGACCTGACGCTGGTCGCCCACCACGGCGTGCAGACCTACCACCTGACCGGCACCGATTATTACATGCCGCTGGCCGACGCCAGGCTCGATCAATTGCGCCCTTACTGGGGCATGGAAAACCTGGCCGAGAGCGCGCGGGTCTACCGCGCCGAATACTTGGCCCACCAGATCGTGCTCGCGGCCCAGGCCGGCAGCGACGGCTGGAGCTGGGACGGCCTGCTCGCGGCCGTGCGCGACCCCGAGACGGCCGCGTTCGACGACAGCGTGCGCCGCTTCGCCGCGCCGCGCTACGAGGAGGGCTACCAGAAGGGCCTGCACGACCACGACGCGGCCGCCATCCTGCGCCAACTGGTGCCGATGCTCGAGAACGCCGGCCTGCTGCGTTTCAGCCCGCTGGCGCGCGCCGCCGCCGTGCTCTACTGGCAGCACCTGAGCGCGACCCCGAGCCTGCAGGTGGGCGCGCAAACGCTCAAGCACCAGGCCGAGCAGGCCGAGCTCATGCGGCGCCAGTTCGGCAGCGAACGGCTGTGGCGGCAGGTGGCCGAACAGCTCAAGGCCTCGGTGCAAAAATTTCTGACCCAGCAGCAAATCGACACCGCCCAGTGGCAGGACGGCGCGACCGAGACGCCCGCCATGCTGCTCGACGAATGCGCCGCCTACCTGCTGGCCGAACTCGGCGCGCAGGCCGGCGCCGCGGCGCGCGCCCAGACCCACGAGTGGGTGCTCAGCCGCGCCGGCGCCGACCTCGCGCAGGGCCTGCAGCAGCACCTCGGGCGGCATGTCGCGGCGCTGCCCTGGCTGGACGAAACGCTGAGCTGGCGCGAGCGCTGGCAACTGGCCACCGAATGGCTGCACGGCTTCATAACGCACCAGAATCTCGACCTGGACTTGCTGCCGGAGGCGGCCGCGAGCCTGCTCTCGGGCCTGCCGCGCCGGATACAGGCGGCCGAGCTCAAGTGCAGCGTCGGCGGATTGTTGGGCGAGCATCCGCGCCTCGGGCAGCGGGTGCTCGCGCTGCAGCTCAACGACTTCATGCGGCGCCTGCAGCACCATGCGCGCGTGATCGTGCCCGCCTGCCAGCAACTGCAGCAGTTGCGCACCACCCTGGTGCAGGAGGAAAAGGCGCGCCTGCGCCTCGAGCAGTTCCAGGCCAAGCCGCTGTCGAGTTTCGTGCGCAACCGGCTCGTCGACGAAGTCTACCTGCCCCTGATCGGCGACAACCTCGCCAAGCAGATCGGGGCTGCCGGCGAGCAGCGGCGCACCGATTCGATGGGCATGCTGCTGCTGATCTCGCCGCCGGGCTACGGCAAGACGACGCTGATGGAATACCTGGCCGACCGGCTGGGCATGATCTTCGTGCGCATCAACTGCCCGGTGCTGGGGCACGCAGTGACCTCGCTCGACCCGGCCGGGGCCGGCAACGGCGCGGCGCGCATGGAGCTCGAAAAGCTCAACCTTGGCCTGGCCATGGGCAACAACGTGATGCTGTATCTGGACGACATCCAGCACACGCATCCCGAGTTTTTGCAGAAATTCATCGCGCTGGCCGACGGCACCCGCCGCGTCGAGGGTGTCTGGCGCGGCGAGAGCCGCAGCTACGACCTGCGCGGCAAGCGTTTCGCGATCGTCATGGCGGGCAATCCGTACACGGAGTCGGGCGATGTGTTCAAGATTCCCGACATGCTCGCCAACCGCGCCGACATCTACAACCTCGGCGACGTGCTCAGCGGGCGCGAGGACGTGTTCGCGATGTCGTATATCGAAAACGCGCTGGTGTCGCACCCGCAATTGCAGCCACTCGCCTCGCGCGATCCGCAGGACGTGTACCGCCTGATCCGCATGGCCGAGGGCGCGCCGGTCGCGCCGAGCGAGCTCAAACACAGCTACAACACGCAGGAGCTGGGCGAGATCTGCGCAGTGCTGCAGCGCCTGTTCAAGGTGCGCGACGCGCTGCTCGCGGTCAACCAGACCTACATCTCCTCGGCCGCGCAGGACGACGCCTACCGCATGGAGCCGCCGTTCAAGCTGCAGGGCAGTTACCGCAACATGAGCAAACTGACGCCGAAGGTGTCGGCGCTGATGCAGGACGGCGAGCTCGACGAGCTGCTGCGCGACCACTACCGCGGCGAGGCGCAAACCCTGACCACGGGCGCGGAGGAAAACCTGCTCAAGCTGGCCCATTTGCTGGGGCAGCCGGACGCGGCCGAACAGGCGCGCTGGGAGGCGCTCGTGCTCGACTTCGTGCGGCTGCGCAAGCAGGGCGGGGCCGACGCCGACGGCGCGACCAAGGTCGCCAACCTGCTCTCCGAGATAGGCCTGCAGATCGCCAGCCTCGGCGCGCGCCTGGCGCCTGCCGTGCAGATCAACATGCCGGAACAGGCGCTCCTGCAAGGCGCGGTGACGAGCCTGGCCAAGAGTTATGAGGATACCTTGCTGCCATTGATCAGCGCGATGAACCACAAGATGCGGCTCGACCACAGCATCTGGGACAGCGTGCGCGGCACCGCGGAGGACATCAAGGAGATTGAGCGGCGGCTCGCGCGCATCGTGCTGCCGTCGGACACTGCCGTGCCGAAGGCGGCAAAGTCCGGCGACAAAGGAAAGGCCGGGATACCGCCAGAAAACTAAAGCGGTTTCATGCGGGGCCGGTCCTGCTCGCGGGCGGCGGGATCGAAGGCTCCCGGTCCGGGCCGCGCGCCTCCGATCCCGGAACCGGTATCGGAGGCGCAAAACATATGATTGGTGGCCCTTCGCGAAGCGGGCTAAGGTGGGGTTGTGCAAATGCTTACTGAACGCGGCCAGAACTTTGCTCAACACCCATAAATGCGCGCGAAGGAGACAAGCTTGAAAACGCTATTGAAATCTTTTGGGCGCGATGCCCTCGCATCGCTATCCCTGGTGCTGTGTTCATTCGCCTGCCATGCGCTGCCGCTGGCGGGGCTGCAGAACGCGCACGATCCCGGCACCATCACCAAGGACGGCGACACCTTCTTCAACTTTACAACCGGCAAGGGCATCTGGTATTCGACATCCAAGGACCTGATCACCTGGACCGGCGGCCCGCGCCCCGTGTTCGCCACCGCGCCGGCCTGGGTCGGCAGCAAGATCCCCAACTTCAACGGCGAGTTCTGGGCCCCCGACTTGATCCACATGAACGGCAATTACTACCTCTATTATTCGGTCTCGACCTTTGGCACCTCGTCGTCGGCGATCGGGGTGGCGCGCTCGGCGTCGCTCAAGTCGCCGAACTGGACCGACCTGGGCATCGTGGTCCAGTCATACGGGGGGGCGAGCGAGATCAACGCGATCGATCCGGCCCTGTTCCGCGACCATGACGGCAAGGTGTACCTGTCGTACGGCTCGTTTTTCGGCGGCATCGGTGCGGCCGAAATCAACCAGGGCACGGGCAAGCTGGCCGGCAGCGTGACGACGATCGCCGGCGGCGGCAGGGACATCGAAGCGCCGGCCATCACGCGCGACGGCGACTACTACTACCTGTTCGTCAACCGAGGACGCTGCTGCCAGGGCGCCGCCAGTACCTATTATGTCGAAGTGCAGCGCGCCACCAACGTCAAGGGGCCCTACTCGGGCACCCATACGATCCTTCCCAATGTCGACGGCAAGTACAAGGGGCCGGGCCATGTGGGCGTGCTCAAGCAGGACGGCTGCAACTACGTCTCGACCCACTACTACGACCTGAGCGACAACGGCAACGCCAAACTCGATATCCTGCGGATGCGCTATAGCGCGGGTTGGCCTTCGCTGACCCGCGATTTCAGCATCGGCAGCTGCGGCGGCATCAGCGACGGCCTGTATTCATTGCAGTCGCGCATGAGCGGCAAGGTCCTCGCGGTGCAGGGCGCCTCGAAGGCCAACGGCGCGCTGGTGCAACAGCAGACCTACACCGGCGCCAGGCAGCAACAGTGGTATGTGGTCGGCCATGGCGACAACAAATACAGCCTGATAAACGCCAACAGCCTGCTCGGCCTCGACAATTACGGCAACTCGACCACGGCCGGAACCAATATCGCGCAGTGGTCCTATTGGGGTGGCAACGGCCAGAAGTGGAGCATGTCGAGTCCGGCGCCGGGCTTCGTGGCGGTCAACAATTTGCTGAGCAACATGGTGCTCGACGTGGCCGCCAAGAGCACGGCCGAAAACGCGCAGATCATCCAATGGAACCCCACCAACGGCAGCAACCAGCAGTGGTCGCTGTTGCGCCGCTAGGGGAGTCGAAGCGAAAAAAGTGCCGGGTGAGGACAGATTTTGACGATTTCGCAGTGCCAATAGCGAGCTATTGGCCGAGAAAGCGGCGAAATATGGACCGCCCGACACTTTTTGCAGCCGACGATCCTAAGTCCGACAGCCTCCTAGGTTCAGTACAGCTTGACCGAGGGCGCCAGACGGGCGCGGATCCAGTCCGCGACCGTGTGCGCGGCCATGCGCGCGAAGCCGTGCAGGGCCAGCAGGTGCTTGCGGTACATCAGCCTGTAGATCAGGCGCGCCGCGGCGCCGCCGACCTGGTATTTGCGGCCCTTGACGGTCCCGGCCAGCACCCCGACCGCGGCGAGCGGCCCGAGTGAGACGAACGAGCCATAGTCGTGGTACTTGAACGAGGGCGGCGGCGCGCCGGCGCGCTGCGCCAGCGCGTGCGCCAGGAACAGCGCCTGCTGGTGCGCCGCCTGCGCCCGCGGCGGCACCACGCCCTGCACCGGGCAGACGAAGTTGGCGCAGTCGCCGATGGCGAAAATATCGGGGTCGCTGACCGATTGCAGCGTCGGCCCCACCACGATCTGGCGCAGCCGGTTGACCGACAGACCGAGCGTGGCGCACAGCGCCGGCGCCTCGACCCCGGCGGCCCACAGCGTGATGGTCGCGTCGTGCCGCGTCCCGGCGCTGTCGAGCATGCCGTCGGGACCGACGCTGGCCACCGCCGTGTTGGTGCGCACCTCGATGCCGAGCGAGCGCAGATGGCGCGCGGCGCGGCGCGACAGGCGCCGGTGCAGGTGCGGCAGCAGGTATTCGCCGCGTTCGAGCAGGCGGATGCGCACGTCGCGCACCGGGTCGAGCGCGTGCACATGGTACTTGGCCAGCGTGCGCGCGGTGTGGCTCAGCTCCGCCGCCAGCTCGACCCCGGTGGCGCCGCCGCCGACGATGATGATGTTGACCGCCGCGCCATCGGGTTCGCCCTGCGCCTTGCGCGCGCTGGCCTGGATGCAGGCGCCGACGAAGCGCTTGCGGAACACTTCGGCCTCGGCCACGCTGTCGAGCGTGAGCACGTTTTCGGCCGCGCCGGGCACGTCGAAGAAATTGGTCACCGATCCGAGCGCCAGCACCAGCTTGTCGTAGCCGATCCGGCGCGCCGGCAGCACCTCGCGTCCGTCGTCGCCGATCCACGGCGCGAGCTCGATGGTGCGATTGCCGCGGTCGATGGCGCGCACCTCGCCTTGCGAAAATTCAAACCCGTGGCCGGCCGCCTGCGCCGAATACTCGATCTCGCAGTGCTGCGGATCGCGCGCGCCCGAGGCGACGGTGTGCAGCAGAGGCTTCCAGAAATGGGCGGGCCAGCGGTCCACCAAAATAACGCGCGCGTGTCCGGCCTTGCCGGCGCTGTCGCCGAGCCGCGTGGCCAGCTCCAGGCCGCCGGCGCCGCCGCCGACGATGACGATGGTTCGCATCATGGCAATCCTTTCGAGGGTGCTGCGGTGGACGCGCTTCAGGCGGCGAGGGTGGCTGGCGCCGGGGCGCGCGTGGGCGCCCATCCGTGTGCCAGTCGCAGGTGGCGCGCCGCGCCGCGCGCTTCGGGCGCGCGCGTGGGCATGTCGTGCAGTTGCGGGCAGGCCAGCGGGGCTTCGGCGGCATCGTGCGGCGCCAGCGAGCGCACCCACATGCCCGCCGCGCTGGCCGCGTCCATGCTTGGCGCGGCCGTGTCGATCAGGATCGCGCACTGCGCTTCGACCCCGAGCGCCTGCAGCGCGCGCGGGTAGGGGCCGGTGGCGCCCGCGGCGGCGCCGAAGTGCTGGCCGCCGGCGACCACCGCCAGCTTGCTGCTGGCCTCGTGGCCGAAGCATTGTTCGAGCAGCAGCGCGGTCAGCGCGGCCGGCATGTCGGTCAGGATCGAGACCTTGCAGCCGGCTTCGATCGCCTCGTCGACCAGCGCGCGGCAGGCCGGTTCGACGCGCGGCGGGCGCGCCGCGACGGCGGCGCGCAGCAGGGCGTCCCTGGCCGCGACCAGTGCGTCGACGCGGGCGCGGTCGATGCCGCCGGCCGCCAGCGGCAGCGCCGCGGTGATCGCCAGCGCGCCGCCATGGGTGCGGGCGTGCTTGCGCAGCGTCGCCAGGCTCCAGCGCAGCGAGAGGCCGGTTTGTTCAAAGGCGGCGTTGGTGGCGGCGAGTTGCTGCGCTTCGGTGTCGAGCAGGACGTCGAGTCCAAGAAAGATCGCTTCGATATGCATGAGTAATACCTCCCAGAAAATATCCGCCGGCCCGGATTGGCCTTGAATGACTGCTAATATATGCCCGCACCAAGCAAAAGAAAAATTAAAGATTTTCGATAATCGATAAGGGATACTTATGTATCACGCGAGTTTCAGGCAACTGCAGGCGCTCACCCTGGTGGCCCGGCACGAGAGCGTTTCACGCGCGGCCGACGCGATGCACCTGACCCAGCCGGCGGTGTCGCTGCAGTTGCGCACGCTCGAACAGATCACCGGCATGGCGCTCACGCGCAAGGTGGGGCGCAACATCCAACTGACGGCGGCCGGCGAGGTCATGGCGCAGTTTTCGGAGCGCATATTGCGCCTTTGGGAGCAGGCCGGCGACGAACTGGCCGCGCTGCACGGCGTCACGAGCGGCACGCTGCGCATCGGCGCGGTCACCACGGCCGAGCACCTGCTGCCGCCGCTGCTGGTGCCGTTCACGCTCGAGCGGCCCGACGTGCGCCTGAAACTGCAGGTGGGCAACCGCGTCGAGATCGTCAACCTGCTGGCGCGCCACGAGATCGACGTGGCGATCATGGGCACGCCGCCGCGCGAATTGCGCACCAACGCGGCCCGCTTCGCGCGCCATCCGATGGCCTTCGTGGCCAATCCCGAGCATCCGCTGATGAAAAAGAAAAAGGTGACGCTGGCCGATGTGATGGACGCCAACCTGTTGGTGCGCGAGCGCGGCTCGGGCACGCGCACGGCGGTCGAACGGCTGCTCAAGGAGGGCGGCCACGCCTTCGATTTTGGCTCCGAGGTCTCGAGCAACGAGGCCATCAAGAGCATGGTGTCGGCCGGACTCGGGGTCGGCTTTTTATCGGTGCACGCGTGCGCGCTCGAATTCGAGGCGGCGCTGCTCGAGGTCTTGCCGATGGCCGGCAATCCGGTCGAGGCGGACTGGCATGTGATGCATCTGGCCGACCACCCGATTGCCAAGGTGGCGGCGGCATTCCAGGATTTTGTGATCGAGAACGGACAGGACCTGGTCAAGCGCGAGCTTGAGGCGTTTTACAAGGGCAAGGCGAAGAGCAGGGCGGAGGGCAGGGCGGAGGGCAAGCCTGAGGGCAAGGACAAGGCGGCGGAGGGCAAGGCGCGCGCGCGCAAATGAGCCGGCATGCCGGCCCATTTGCGTCGCCCGGCTAAGGCGTGCTTCTTATTTTTTGCCCGCTTCGGTGGCGCCCTTGGTGCTGCTGCCACGCATTTGCTGCGCCGAATGGAGATGCTGCTCGACCGCCGGCCTGGTCTGGGCGGCGAGCCTCTTCAGGTCGGGATCGACGGCGCGCTTTTCGACGCGCGCCAGCAGCTGGGTCATGTTTTTATGGTCGCCCAAGCCGGCGTTGCTCAAATAGGCGCGGTCGAATTGCTCGCCCGTCATCGCGCTCATTTTGTCGCTGAGCCTTTTGTGCTTGCGGTCCATTTCGTCGGGCAGCGTCACGCCCTTGGCCTGCGCCAATTGCTGCACCTGGTTCAGGACGCTGGTATGGTCGTCGATCATTTTCTGGGCAAACGCCTTGACCTGCTCGTCCTGGCTCTTGGCCAGCGCCATCTCGGCCATCTTGATCTCCGCGATGTTGCCTTGTGCAATTTCTTTCAGATAGCGTTGGTCGGCGGCGCGCATGGTGCTGCCGGTGACAGCCGGCGGTGGCGGCAGCATGCCAGCTTGTCCGGCGGGCGGGGTTGGCATGGTCTGGCCCGTGATGGGCGCGCGGTCATCGGTGGTCGGCGTGGCAGTGGTCTGGGCTTGCACGGTGAAGGTGCCAAACAACAAAGCCAGCGCCGAGGCCCCCAGCAATTCTTTTGGAAGATTCTTCTTAAGCATGTCATTCTCCTGTGATGTGCGAAAACGAAATTGGCGCGCGTCCCACGCCAACCCCTGACCGTTTTCGACATCGCTTTGCGCCCGCAAGTTCAGGTTCTGCCCATGCCGGAGAGTCGTCCCCCTTTGTGCCGATGAGGTCTCAGCGGGGATGCGTGGCCTCCGGTTGCGCCATCCCGATGCGGTCGAGTTCACGTTTGAGCGCGAGTTTGTCGAGCTTGTCGATCGGCAGGCTTTGGAAGATATCGAGCCGTTTTTTGATCTCCCGGCAGACCTTCGCGAAGGCCGCGCGGGTCTCCGTGTCGCTGCCTTCGACCGCGGCCGGGTCTTGAAAGCCCCAATGCGCCGTCATCGGCTGGCCCGGCCAGAACGGGCACGCCTCGCCAGCGGCCTTGTCGCACACGGTGATGACGAAATCCATGTGCGGGGCGGATGGACCGGCGAACTCGTCCCACGACTTGCTGCGCAAATCGTCGACCGGACAGCCGATCGCTTGAATCTGCTCGATCGCGAATTGGTTCACATGGCCGGTCGGATGGCTGCCGGCGCTGTAGCATATAAAGCGGCCGCGTCCAGCCGCGTTGAGCAAGGCTTCAGCCATCAGACTGCGTGCCGAGTTGCCGGTACATAAAAACAACACGCTATATGTTTTGTCGCGCATGGGGTTCCCCAGTTGGTCGATCCAAAGAGTGAATTGGCCTTACGCCTGCAGCAGGCCGATGCGGTCGAGTTCCGCCTTCATGCGGGCGCTGTCGGCCTCGAGTTCGTCGAGTGGCAGCGCGAGGAAGGCTTTGATGCGGGCGCGCAGGATGCGGTAGGCGCCCATGAAGGACGCCTCGATTTCCTCCTCGGTGCCGGTCGCGTGGGCCGGATCGTCGACGCCCCAATGGGTGCGCATGACCGGGCCCAGATAGGCCGGGCAGGTTTCGCCGGCCGCGCTGGCGCAAACGGTGATGACGATGTTCGGCGTGGCCGGCAGGTCGGCCCAGGACTTGCTGAAATACCCGTCCGGAGAAATCCCTTCGCGGCCCAGCAGTGAAAGCGAGCGCGGGTGGACGTAGCCGGTCGGCTTGCTGCCGGCGCTCATCGCTTTCCAACCGGCGGGGGCGAGGTGGTTGAAGGTCGCCTCGCCCAGGATGGAGCGGCAGGAGTTGCCTGTGCAAAGGAAAAGTACGTTCATGAAGCGGATCCTTGTCGGGGAAAAGGCAAAAATGGAAGGTCGGATACCGTGATCCGATTTGATTATTCGATGATTCTACAACCATTGAAATGACGATGTACAGTGACATTTTCGTGACATGGCTTGGCGTGCGCGCCTCTGGCCGGGCATCGCGGCGCGCTTCCCGGAAAGCTATTCGGTTGACACCCAAAAGCCATGGGTGGTATATTTTGCGCCTATTGGGAACGTTTCCAATCGGCCGAACCGGGACTACAGCCGGGGCCGTTTGTAAAGTAAGCTGTCACCGCGACAGCCGTTGCCATCCAGCGGGCGACCGACCCGCAAAAAAGGAGACAAGATGTTCAGAACACACAGCCTGGCGCTCGCGGGCGCGCTCGCGTTTGGCACCGCCGCCTCCGCCGCGGCCGCCGGCCCCAAGGCCGAAGTGATCCACTGGTGGACCTCGGGCGGCGAATCGGCCGCCGTCAAGCAGATCGCCCACGCCTACCGCGCCGCGGGCGGCGTCTGGGTCGACACCGCCGTGGCCGGCGGCGACCAGGCGCGCGCCGTGGCGATCAACCGCATGGTCGGCGGCAATCCGCCGACGGCGGCCCAGTTCAACACCTCCAAGCAGTTCCTCGACCTGATCGATGAGGGCATGCTCAACAACGTGGACGAGGTCGCGCAGCGCCAGGGCTGGGACAAGATATTGCCCGAGCTGATCCTCAACACGGTCCGGGTCAAGGGGCACTATTACGCGGTGCCGGTCGACATCCACATGCCGACCTGGATCTGGTATTCCAAGGCGGCTTTCAAAAAAGCCGGCGTCGCCAGGGAGCCGGCCAGCGTCGACGAACTGTTCGCCGCGCTCGACAAGCTCAAGGCCGCCGGCCTGGTCCCGCTCGCGCACGGCGGCCAGCCGTGGCAGGAGAGCATCGTGTTCATGGCGGTGCTGGCCAACGTCGGTGGCAAGGAGCTGTACCTGTCGGTGTTCCGCGACCGCGACCAGCGCGCGCTCGCGTCCGAGCCGTTCAAGAAAGTGCTGCTCGCCTTCAAGCGCCTGCAAGGCTATGTCGACCCCGGCTCGCCGGGGCGCAACTGGAACGACGCCACCGCCATGCTGATTAACGGTAAAGCCGGCGTGCAGATCATGGGCGACTGGGCCAAGGGCGAATTCGGCGCCGCCAAACAGGTCGCCGGCACCCACTTCGGCTGCATCGCGGGCCTGGGCGACAAGTCGCCCTACCTGATCCAGGGCGACGCCTTCGTGTTCCCCAAGACCGGCAACGGCGAGGCGGTCAAGGCGCAAAGGCTGCTCGCCAGCGTGATCGTCGCGCCCGCGACCCAGATCGCGTTCAGCAAATTCAAGGGTTCGATCCCGATCCGCACCGACGTCGACGCCTCGCAGATGGACCAGTGCGCGCAGACCGGCCTGAAAATCATGAAGGACAAGACGCGCCATGTCGGCGTCAACGAGATCTACCTCTCGCCCGACCAGAACGGCGCCCTGCAAGACGTGCTGACGGCCTTCTGGAACACCCGCATGCCCGTCGAAAAGGCGCAAAAGAGTATCGCCGCGGCGCTGCGCAACTAGCATGGCGCCGCAGCCCAGACGCAGATTGCGCCAGGCGGTGCCGTTCGCGGCGCTGCTGCCGATGGCGCTCACCGTCATCGTCGGCTACCTCGGCACGGTGCTGTGGTCGGTCAAGGTGTCGCTGAGCGGTTCGCGCACCTTCCCGTCTGACACCTTCGTCGGACTGGCCCAGTACACGCGCCTGTTCGAGAACGAGCGCTGGCTGCTCTCGCTCAACAACCTGGCCCTGTATGGCGTGCTGTTCATCGGCGCCTGCCTCGTGATCGGTTTCCTGCTGGCGGTCTTCATCGACCAGAACGTGAGCGGCGAGGGGGTGCTGCGCACTGTCTTCTTGTACCCGTACGCGATGTCCTTCGTCGCCACCGGCCTGGTCTGGCAGTGGATGCTCACGCCCGGCATCGGCATCGAACAAAGCGTGCGCGCGCTCGGCTTCAGCGACTTCCGCTTCGACTGGATCGTCGACGAGGACATGGTCATCTACACGGTCGTCATCGCCACGGTCTGGCAGGCCTCGGGCCTGGTGATGGCGCTGATGCTGGCCGGCCTGCGCGGCATCGACGAGGAGATCTGGAAGGCGGCCCGGCTCGACGGCATTCCCGCGTGGCGGGTGTACGTCTCGATCGTGCTGCCGATGCTCGCGCCGACCATCGCCACCGTGCTGCTGCTGCTCACCACCGCCGTGGTAAAACTGTTCGACGCCGTCGTGGCGATGACCCAGGGCGGGCCCGGCACCGCCAGCGAGGTGCCGGCCAAGTTCGTCATGGACCATCTGTTCGGGCGCGCCAACCTGGGGCTGGCCTCGGCCGGCGCGGTGATGCTGCTGGTGCCGGTGCTGGCGCTGGCCGTGCCCTACCTGTACGCGCGCAGCCGCAAGGGCCGGGCGTGAGGAGCGCGCCGCGACGCGCCGGCCGGGCCCGCTTCACGCCGGCCCGCCTCGGCATCTACGCCTTCCTGATCTGCGCGGCGCTGTTCTTTCTGCTGCCGCTGTACGTGATGCTGGTGACCTCGTTCAAGCCGATCGAGCAGATCCGCCTGGGCGGCATCTTCTCGCTGCCGCTCGAGCCCACCCTCGAGCCCTGGCGCCAGGCCTGGTCGAGCGCCTGCACCGGCGTCGATTGCGGCGGCATCGGGGGCGGCTTCTACAATTCGCTGGCGATCGCGCTGCCGGCCACGGTGCTGCCTATTTTTCTCGGCGCCCTCAACGGCTATGCGCTCTCGTTCTGGCGCCCGCGCGGCGCCGGGCTGCTGTTCGGCGCGCTCATGGTCGGCGCCTTCATTCCGGTGCAGGTGATGATCTACCCGCTGGTGCGCGTGACCGCCACGCTCGGCCTGTTCAGTTCACTGCCGGGCATCGTGCTGGTGCACACGATCTTCGCGATGCCGGTGCTCACACTGCTGTTCCGCAACTACTACGCGGGCATCCCGCGCGAGCTGTTCCAGGCCGCGCGCATCGACGGCGGCGGTTTCTGGCGCATCTTCGTGCAGCTGATGCTGCCGATGTCGGTGCCGATCATCGTGGTCGCGGCCATCATGCAGGTCACCGGCGTGTGGAACGACTACATCCTCGGCCTCGTGTTCGCCGGGCGCGACTACGTGCCGATGACGGTGCAGCTCAATAACGTGATCAACACCACGACCGGCACGCGCCTCTACAACGTCAACATGGCCGCGACCATCCTCACATCGCTGGTGCCACTGGCGATCTACTTCATATCAGGCCGCTGGTTCGTGCGCGGCATCGCCGCCGGCGCGGTGAAAGGTTAATCGATGTCCAATCTGCGTCTGCGCAAACTGTGCGTGAGCCTTGGCGGCAACGCCATCATCGAGGACCTCGACCTCGAGGTCGAGCCGGGCGAGTTCCTGGTGCTGCTCGGCCCTTCCGGCTGCGGCAAGTCGACCCTGCTGCACAGCATCGCCGGCCTGACCGACATCAGCGGCGGCAGCATCGAGATCGGCGGCGTCGACATGAGCGACGCCGACCCGAGCGAGCGCGGGATCGGCATGGTGTTCCAGTCCTACGCGCTGTATCCGACCATGACGGTCGAAAAGAACATGTCGTTCGGCCTGCGCATCAGCGGCACCCCCAAGGCCGAAATCGCGCGCCGCATCGCGCGCGTGGCCGAGATGCTGCAACTGGGGCCGCTGCTGCAGCGCAAACCGGCCCAGCTCTCGGGTGGACAGCGCCAGCGGGTGGCGATAGGCCGCGCGCTGGTGCGCGAGGCCGGCGTGTTTTTGTTCGACGAGCCCCTGTCCAACCTCGACGCCAAGCTGCGCGCCGAGCTGCGCCGCGAGCTCAAGCTGCTGCACCAGAAGCTCGGCTCGACCATGGTGTACGTGACCCACGACCAGGTCGAGGCGCTCACGCTGGCGACCCGCATCGTGGTCATGCGCGGCGGCGTGATACAGCAGATCGGCGCGCCGGCCGAGGTCTACGAGCGCCCCGCGAACATCTTCGTGGCCGGCTTTTTGGGCGCGCCCGCGATGAACTTCGTGGCCGGCACGCTGGGGCCTGGCGGCGCGTTCGCCTCGCCGGCGCTGTCGCTGGCGCTGGCGCTGGCGCCAGAGCAGGCGGCGGTGTGCGACGGGCGCCGCGTCATCCTGGGCATCCGCCCCGAACACGTGCAAATCGACGGCGGCGGCGCGCTGCCCGGCACGGTCACGCTGGTCGAACCGATGGGCAACCACCAGGTCGTGTGGTTCACCTGCGGCGCGCAACTGCTGTCGGCGCTGGTGCACGACGCGCGCGTGTTCGCGCCCGGCCAGCGGATCGCGTTCGCGCTCGACGCGGCGCGCGGCTCTTTGTTCGACGACGCCAGCGGATGCCGGCTATGAGCCTTGAGAAGGTCACGATCAAGGATGTGGCAAGGCTGGCCGGGGTCGGCCTGGGCACGGCCTCGCGCGTGGTCAGCGGCAAGGGCTCGGTCTCGCCGGCCACCCTCGAGCGCGTCAAGAGGGCGATCGAGGAGCTCGACTTCCGCCCCTCGCACGCGGCGCGCTCGCTGCTGTCGGGCTCTTCGCGCATGATCGGGGTCTACCTCCCGGTCCTCAAGGGCACCTTCTACATGCCGATCCTGCAGACCATCGACGGCCAGCTGCGCGCCGCCGGCCTGCACATGGTGGTCGCCTTCGGCCTGGGCCTGGGTGTGGGCGACGAGCGGCGCCAGTGCATCGAGGGCATCGCGTTCCTGATCGAGCGCGGCTGCGACGGCCTGGTCGTGATGGGCGAGGGCATGGTCGAGGAGGACCTGGCCGGGCTTGGCGCCAAGCTCGATTGCCTGGTGGTGCTCAACCACAGCTTCGAGAGCATCCCCGACCAGTGTTTTTCGGCCGACCACACGCGCGGCGGGGCGCTGGCCGCGCGCGCGCTGCTCGACCAGGGCCACCGCGCGCTGGCCGTGGTGGCGGGGCCGGCGAGCCTGCCCGACAACGTGGCCCGGATCGATGGTTTCATGGCCGAGGTGGCCGCCGCCGGCATCGACACGAGCACCGTGTGGGTGGCCGAAAGCGACTTCTCGCCCGAGGGCGGCTGGGCCGCGGCGCGCGACCTGGCCGGCTCCGGCTACCATTTCACGGGCCTGTTTTGCGCCAACGACGAAATGGCGCTCGGGGCGCTGTCGTTCTTCCAGCAGGCCGGCATCGCGGTGCCGCAGCAGGTGTCGGTGATCGGCTACGACGACACCCCGAGCGCCGAGTTCTCGGCGCCGCGGCTGAGCACCGTGCACGTGCCGTGGAACGACGTCACGCACAACGCGCTCAACGCGCTGCTCGAGCGCTGCTACGACCTGCCCGCGCCGCCCGCGCGGGCCCTGCCGATCACCGTCACGCAGCGCGCCTCGCTCGCGCCGCCGCCACGCCAGGCGGGCGAAACCAAATAAATTTCCGTGCAAAACACACACATTCGCACTTTTCTGCGCTAGACTTGGAAACCTTTCCAATATAGCGCGACACCGATTCTTAGAAGAATAGCGACCATGACAAAAACAGTGAACGATCAGACAACGCCGCTGGCCGCCAGCGATTTTGGGCGCGACTTTCTGTGGGGCTGCGCCACCTCGGCCTACCAGATCGAAGGCGCGGCCGCCGAGGACGGCCGGGTCGAATCGATCTGGGACCGCTTCTGCGCCCAGCCCGGCGCGATCCGCGACGGCAGCACCGGCGCCGTCGCCTGCGACCACTACCACCGCTGGCCCGAAGACCTCGACCTGGCCCGCTCGCTCGGGGTGCGCGCCTACCGCTTTTCGATCGCGTGGCCGCGCATCTTCAGCGGCCCGGGCGCCAGGCCGAACCAGCGGGGGCTCGACTTCTACGCGCGCCTGGTCGACGGCATGCTCGAGCGCGGCCTGGAGCCGTGGGCCACGCTGTACCACTGGGACCTGCCGCAATACCTGCAGGACGCCGGCGGCTGGCAGCATCGCGCCACCATCGACGCCTTCGTCGAATTCGCCGACACCATGAGCGGCCACCTGGGCGGGCGCGTGAAGCACTGGATCACCCACAACGAGCCGTGGTGCACGGCGATGCATGGCAATTTCGACGGCGCGCACGCGCCCGGCGGCAAGGACCTGGCGACGGCGATGCAGGTCTGCCACAACGTGCTGGTCTCGCACGGGAGGGCGGTGCCGCTGATACGCGCCAACAGCGACGGCGCGCAGGTCGGCATTTCGCTGAGCCTGCACCCGATTTCGGCCGCCAGCGAGCGTCCGCAGGACGAGGCGGCGCGGGTGCGCCAGGACGGCCTGCGCAACCGCTGGTTCCTCGACGCCCTGACCGGCCGCGGCTATCCGCGGGACGTGCTGGCGCTGCTGGCCGACAAGGCCCCGCAAACCGCCGCCGGCGACATGGAGCTGATCGCCTCGCCGCTCGACTTTATCGGCGTGAACTACTACTTCCCGGAAATGGTCGAGGACGCGCCGGGCACCGAGCCGGTCGACACGCGCCTCGTGCTGCCGGCCGGTCTCGAGCGCACCGCCTTTGGCTGGGAGGTCGCGCCCGGGGGCCTGACCGCGCTGCTGACGCGCATCGCGCGCGACTACCAACCGGCCGCCATCTACGTGACCGAAAACGGCTCGACCTACGACGACGTGGTCGGCCCCGACGGCGAGGTCGACGACCGGGAGCGCCAAAGCTACCTGGTGCGCCACCTGCTGGCGCTGCGCGAGACGATCGCGCAGGGCGCCCCGATCAAGGGCTATTTCGCCTGGAGCCTGCTAGACAACTTCGAGTGGGGCGAAGGCCTGGCGCGCCGCTTTGGCATCACCCATGTCGACTTCGAGACCCAGCGCCGGACCCTTAAAACAAGCGGAAAATGGCTGCGCGCCTTTCTCGCAGGGGCCGATCAAAGCGCCGATCCAAGCGCCGATCCAATCAACGATTCAACCAACGGATAACGCCATGAAAAAACTCGCCCTCACTTGCATGATCGCCGCCGCGCTGCAGCCGGCGGTGTCGTTTGCGGCCGCCCCGCAGCCGAAGGACTGGCCGCGGCTGAAAAGCGCGATCGGAAAGAACGCCGCGCTCGAGGCGCGCGTGGCCGCCATCGTGGCCGGCATGACGCTGGCGCAGAAGGTAGGCCAGATGACCCAGCCCGAAATCAAAAGCGTCACGCCGGCGCAGGTGCGCGAGCACTACATCGGCTCGGTGCTCAACGGCGGCGGCAGCTGGCCCGGCATGAACAAGCGCGCCAGCGCGGCCGACTGGGTGGCGCTGGCCGACAGCTACCACGCCGCCTCGATGGCGACCGACATGATCGTCAAGGTGCCCGTCATCTGGGGCACCGACGCGATCCACGGCCACGGCAACGTGTATGGCGCGACCCTGTTCCCGCACAATATCGGCCTCGGAGCCGCGCGCGATCCGGCGCTGGTGGGGCGCATCGGCGCCGCCGTCGGCAAGGCGGTGCGCGCGACCGGCGTGGCGTGGGTGTTCGGGCCGACGCTGGCGGTGGTGCGCGACGACCGCTGGGGCCGCACCTACGAGAGCTTTTCGGAGGACGGCGCGCTGGTCAACAGCTACGGCGGCGCCTATGTGCGCGCGCTGCAGGGCAACTTCGGCGGCCAGGCCAACGTGGTCGCCACGGCCAAGCATTTCCTGGGCGACGGCGGCACCGACCAGGGCAAGGACCGCGGCGTGAACATGGCGACCAAGGCGCAGATGCTGAGCCAGCACGCGCAGGGCTATTACAGCGCGCTGGCGGCCGGCGCGCAGACCGTGATGGCGTCGTTTAACAGCTGGAACGACGTCGCCGCCGGTGTCGACTACGGAAAAATGCATGGCAACGCGTCGCTGCTGACGGGCGTGCTCAAGACGCAAATGGGCTTTGACGGCTTTGTGATCGGCGACTGGAACGGCCACGCCGAAGTGCCGGGCTGCCGCGACGACAGCTGCGCCCAGGCGATCAACGCCGGCGTCGACATGATCATGGTGCCCGACGCCTGGAAGGGCTTCATCGAGAACACCATCGCCCAGGTCAAGGCCGGCCAGATCCCGATGGCTCGCATCGACGACGCCGTCACCCGCATCGTGCGCGTCAAGCTGCGCGCCGGCCTGTTCGGCAAAACGCCGTCCGCCAACCGCTACGCCAGCAAGCAGGAGGCGCTCAAGGCGCGTCCGTTGGCGCGCGAGGCGGTGCGCAAATCGCTGGTGCTGCTCAAGAACGACGGCGCGGTGCTGCCGCTGGCGCGCGGCAAGCGCATCCTGGTGGTCGGGCGCAGCGCCGACAACATGCAGAACCAGGCGGGCGGCTGGTCGCTGACCTGGCAGGGCACCGACAACAAAAACAGCGACTACCCCGACAGCGACACCATCCTCGCGGCGATCACCGACGCGGCCGGCGCCGCCAACGTTGAGTACAGCGCCGACCCGGCCGCGCTCGACCTGTCGCGCTTCGACGCCGTCATCGCGGTCATCGGCGAGGGCCCGTACGCCGAGGGCGATGGCGACATCGGCCCCGGCGGCACCCTGCGCCACAGCGCGCGCCACCCCGAGGACCTGGCCGCGCTGGCCGCCGTCTCGGGCAAGGGCAAGCCGGTGGTCACGGTGTTCATGGCCGGGCGGCCGCTGTACGTCAACGACCTGCTCAATTTGTCGGACAGCTTCGTCGCGGCTTGGCTGCCCGGCAGCGAGGGCAAGGGCGTGACCGACGTGCTGTTCCGCGACAAGCGCGGCAAGGTGGCGCACGACTTCACGGGCAAGCTCTCGTTCTCGTGGCCGAAGTCGGCATGCCAGACCGGCCTCAATGTGGGCGACGCCGGCTACGCGCCGCTGTTCGCGCACGGCTATGGCCTGAGCTACCGGCGCACCGCCACGCTAGGCCGGCTCGCCACGCCGGCGCACGAGGGCGGTTGTGGCGTCACCAGCGCCTTCCCGGTGTTCAACCAGACCGACCGCGCCAGCTTTCCCCTCGCGATCGTGAGTGGCGGCCAGCGCAGCGCCCTTGGCGCCGACCTCAACAGCACTTTCAGCCTGCCCGGCGTGAGTGTGCAGACCTCGCAGATCAACACCCAGCAAGACGCCAAGCTCGTCACGTGGAGCGGGCCGGCGCGCTTCGAGGCGCGCGCCGCCGCCCCGCGCGCGCTGCCGGGCTATGCCAGCGCCGACGGCGTCTTGCAGTTCGACACCCTGGTGTCGCAGTCGCCGCAGGGCAAGGTCGAGATGACCATCGGCTGCGGACCCGGTTGCGCCGGCACGCTCGACGTGACCAAACTGTTCGCCGCGCTGGCCGGCAAGCCGCGCCAGAGCGTCAAGATCCCGCTGGCCTGCTTCGCGGCCAAGGGCGCGCGCTTCGAGCAGCTCGACATGCCGTTCAGCGTGGCCAGCGACGCCCCGTTCGCGGCCGCCTTCACCAACCTGCAGATCGTCGGCGGCGCCGCCAAGGATAAAGACGCCGTCAACTGCAAGGAGGCGCTGTGAGCACCATCGACCGCGGCCCGCGCCTGCTGGCCGACGTTGGCGGCACCAACGCGCGCTTCACCATCGAGACCTCGGAGCGCGGCTACGCCGCGGTGGCCGTGCTCGCGTGCGACCAGTACCCGAGCCTGGGCAGCGCGATCGCGGCCTATCTCGGCAGCGCCGAGGTGCGCGCGCTGGACGTGGGGCCGGTGCGCCACGCGGCCATCGCGATCGCCAATCCGGTCGACGGCGACCAGGTCAGCATGACCAACCACCACTGGAGTTTTTCGACCTCGGCGCTGCGCACCGAACTCGACATGAGCACCCTGCTGGTGGTCAACGACTTCACCGCGCTGGCGATGGCGCTGCCGCACCTGCTGCCGTCGCAGCGCACCCGCATCGGCGGCGGCGTCGAGCTGGCCGGCCGCACCATCGGCCTGATCGGACCGGGCACCGGGCTTGGCGTGTCGGGCATCGTGCCGGCCGGGGGCGGGCGCTGGATCGCGCTCGACAGCGAAGGCGGGCACGTCACGTTCGCGCCGGCCAACGCCGACGAGGCGAAAATCCTCGCCTTCCTGTGGGACAAACTGGGCCACGTGTCGGCCGAGCGCCTGCTGTCGGGCTCCGGCCTCGAGACGATCCTGCTGGCGCTGTCGGGCCGCTCGCTCGGCGCGGCCGAGATCACCGAGCGCGCGCAGGCCGGCAGTTGCGCCGAGTGCGCGCGCGCGGTCGCCTGTTTTTGCGCGGTGCTCGGCACCATCGCCGGCAACGTCGCGCTGACGCTGGGCGCGACCGGCGGCGTGTACATCGGCGGCGGCATCGTGCCGCGGCTGGGCGGTTTGTTCACCGGGTCGGCGTTCCGCGCGCGCTTCGAGGACAAGGGCCGGCTCTCGCCCTACATGGCGCGCATTCCCACCTATCTGATCACGGCGGCCTACCCGGCCTTTGTCGGGATTTCGGCCATGCTTTCGGAACAGACGGCGCACCAGTAGGAAAACGAGAAGTTTCACACCAGAAGTTCGCACCACAAAAAGTTCGCACAGTTCGAACAAGCACAGACCAGGAGACCAGCATGGAACACGCAGCACAGCCAATCACCGTCAGCCGGACCGGCGCCGAGAACAACACCGGGCCACTGATCATCATCACGATCCTGTTTTTCATGTGGGGCCTGCTCACCTCACTCAACGACGTCCTGATCCCGCACCTGAAGGCGGTCTACACGCTCACCTATGTGCAGGCGATGCTGGTGCAGTTCTGCTTCTTCGGCGCCTACTTCGTGGTGTCGCTGCCGGCCGGCATGCTGATCCGTAAAATCGGCTACCAGAGCGGCGCCGTCACCGGCCTGTTGATCGCCGCCGCCGGCTGCGCGCTGTTCTATCCGGCCTCGACCAGCGGCTACGCGCTGTTCCTGTTCGCGTTCTTCGTGCTGGCCTCCGGCATCACGATCTTGCAGGTCGCCGCCAATCCGTATGTCACGGTGCTGGGCAAGGCGAGCACCGCCTCGAGCCGGCTCACGCTCACGCAGGCCTTCAACGCGCTCGGCACCACGGTGGCGCCGGCGCTGGGCGGCTTGCTGATCCTGGGCGGCGGCGCGGCCGTGCTGGCGCAGACCCCGCTCGAGCAGGCGGCGTCGGTGCAGGGCCCTTACCTGGCGCTGGCCGGCGCGCTGCTGCTGCTGGCGGTGCTGTTCGCCCTGGCGCGGCTGCCAAAAATCAGCCACGCCGATGACAGCGCGGCCCTGGCCACCGACAGCGGCGTGACCTCGGCGATGTCGCAGCGCCACCTGGTGCTGGGCGCTGTCGGCATTTTCCTGTACGTCGGCGGCGAGGTCAGCATCGGCAGCTTTTTGATCAACTTCCTCGGCGAGCCCGATATCGCCAACATGTCGGCCGCGACCGCCGCCCACTATGTCAGTTTTTACTGGGGTGGCGCGATGGTCGGGCGCTTCATCGGCTTTGCCGTGATGCGCTATGTCAGCCCGGGCAAGACGCTCGCCTTCAACGCGCTGTGCTCGATCGCGCTGATCCTGACGGCGATCTTCACCAAGGGTCAGGTGGCGATGTGGGCGATCCTCGCGGTCGGCCTGTGCAACTCGATCATGTTCCCGACCATCTTCAGCATGGCGCTGCACAAGCTCGGCAAATTCACGGGCCAGGGCTCGGGCATCTTGTGCATGGCGATCGTGGGCGGCGCGCTGGTGCCGTTCGCGCAGGGCGCGATGGCCGACTCGATCGGGTTGCAATGGTCGTTCTTCGTGCCGGCCGCCTGCTACATCTTCATCCTGTACTACGGCCTGCGTTTTGCCGGGCTGTACCGCGACGGGAAGGCGTGATGCCGCGGTAGGATTGCGCAGCGGGCCACGGATGCAGTATCCTCCAGTCTTACCGACGTTGAGAAGACAACCGTGGCAACAATCAAAGACGTGGCCCGCCTGGCGGGAGTTGGCCTCGGCACCGCATCGCGCGTGGTGAGCGGTCGCGGTTCGGTCGCGCCCAAGACGGTCGAACGCGTCAGGAAGGCGATCGCGGAGCTCGACTTCCGCCCCTCGCACGCGGCGCGTTCGCTGCTGTCGGGTTCATCGCAGATGATCGGCGTGTACGTGCCCGTCTTGAAGGGCACGTTCTACATGCCGATCCTGCAGACCATCGACACCGAACTGCGCGCGGCCGGCCTGCACATGGTGCTCGCCTTCGGCGTGGGCGTGGGCGACGCGCGGGCGCAGAGCATCGAGGGCATCGAATTTTTGACCGAACGCGGTTGCGACGGCCTCATCGTGATGAGCAACTCGCTGCGCGAGGACGACCTCGTGGCGCTCGGCCCCAAGCAGTCGCGCCTGGTGGTGCTCAACGACGTGTACACCAGCATCGCCGACCAGTGTTTTTGCCCCGACCATGTGCAGGGTGGGGCGCTGGCCGCGCGCGCGCTGCTCGAGCGGAACCACCGGCGCATCGCGGTCATCGCCGGCCCGTCGAACGCGCCCGACAACGTCGAACGGATCAACGGCTTCATCGACGAGTTGGGGCGCGCGGGCATCGACCAGGCCGGCGTGTGGATCACCGAAAGCGACTTCTCGCCGGCCGGCGGCTGGAGCGCGGCCGAAAAACTGCTCGCCTCTAAGCACCCGTTCACGGCCCTGTTCTGCGCCAACGACGAGATGGCGCTGGGCGCCCTGTCGTACTTCCAGCAGGCCGGCCTGGCCGTGCCGGGCGACGTCTCGGTGATCGGCTATGACGACACCCCGGCCGCCGAGTTCTCGGCCCCGCGCCTGACCTCGGTGAACACGGCCTCGCGCGAGCTCACGCGCAACGCCGTGCACGAACTGCTCAACCGCTGCTACGGCGCCGCCCTTCCGGTCGAACGGGTGTTCCCGCTCGGCGTGACGCAGCGCGCCTCGCTCGGGCCGGCGCGCGCCTGATCAGGCGCCGCGCCGCTGCCGCATCAGGGCGGCGAAGGGATCGTCCGCGAGGCCGGCGGCGATGCCGTCCTGGTCCTGCTGCGAACGATTCTGGCTGACCTTCCACTTGCCCTGCATGCGCTCGAGCGGGATCTCGATCCCGACGATCGCCTTGAGCAGCTGGTCGACATAGTCGCGCGGCGCGTCGTGCACCGACCATGGCATCGCGCGCGTGCCTTCGTGGCGCGCGGTGAGGCGCTCGAGCAGCGCGAGCAGCCAGGCCGGATCCTCGATCGCGCGCAGCGTGCCGTGCGCGTGCACCGCGGCGTAGTTCCAGGTCGGCACCACCTTGCCGCTGATCGCCTTTTCGGCGTAGTGGGCGGGCGAGATGTAGGCGCCCGGTCCCTGGAACACCACCAGGGCCTGCTGGCCCCCTTGGCGCCACAGCGGATTGGCGCGCGCCACGTGCGCGCGCAGCACGCCGAATGGCGCGTCGCTGGCCGGCGCCGCGATCTCGAACGGAATATGGTCGGCGCTCAGCCCCGCTGCGCCATGCATGACCAGCGTGCCAAGCGGATGGGTGCCGATCAGGCCGTGCATGACGTCGATGTGCGACTCGTCGAAGTGTTTGGGCCCGTACATCAGGATGCCTCCTCGACGACGACGTCGGCCGTGATCGAATTGGCGATGTAGCACTTGTCGTGCGCGTTATGGTGCAGCGCCGCCAGCTTGGCGGCGTCGGGCCCCTCACCGCGAAACACGATCACGGGGCGCAGCGCGATTCTTGTCATCGCGATGCGGCCCTGCGCATTTTTTTCCATGGTGCCGAGCGCGTTGTCGCGGTAGCTGTCGACCACGAAGCCCGCCTGCGCCGCGAGCGACAAAAAGAACAGCATGTGGCAGCTCGACGCGGCCGCCACCAGCGCCTCCTCCGGGTCGACATTTGCCGGGTTCGACATTGGCAGCGGCACCGACAGCGGCGACGACGACGCCGGCACCCGCAGGCCGCCGTCGAACGCCCACTCGTGCGCGCGGCTGTAGCGTTGGTCGGTAAAGCCTTCGTGCTCGCCGCGCTGCCAGGCGATGCCCGCCTCGAACTGTTGCATGTCTTCTCCCGGGTTATCTCGCATTGTCATTATAGAATGCTTGCGGCTGCGGCGCGGGGCGCGGCCCGTCCCGATCATTTATACTGCCTGCTTCCATCCCCGCGAGCCCGACTCCATGACCGTCACCCGCTGCACCTGGGCCAATCCGGCCAACCCGCGCTATCTGGCCTACCACGACCAGGAATGGGGCGTGGTCTGCCACGACGAGAACCGCCTGTTCGAGATGCTCAATCTGGAGGGCGCGCAGGCGGGCCTGAGCTGGGAGACGATCCTCAACAAACGCGAGAGCTACCGCGCCGCGTTCGACGGCTGGGACGCCGAAATAATCGCGCGCTACGACGCCGCCAAGGTCGCCGAGCTGCTGGCCAATCCCGGCATCGTGCGCAACAAGCTCAAGGTGGCGGCCGCCATCACCAACGCCCAGGCCTACCTGCGCCTGCGCGCCGAGGGCCAGTCGCTCGACCAGTACCTGTGGGCCTGGGTCGGCGGCGCGCCGATCATCAACAGCTTCGGCGCCGGCGACCGTCCGGCCAAGACGGAGCTGTCGGACCGGATATCGAAGGACCTGATCAAGCGCGGCTTCAAGTTCGTCGGCTCGACCATCATCTACGCCTATATGCAGGGTATCGGCATGGTCGACGACCACGATGTGAAGTGCTTCCGCCACGCGGAGCGCTAGTCGCGTGGACTGGCGGGCGCACTGGGGCGGGCGTGAGCGCTTTGTCGTGTTCGACGCGCGCCCCGTCGATGGCGCCGGCTTCGATGCCGCGCTCAAGGCCTGGCACGCCGACCCGCGCCGGCCCGGGCGCCTGCATTACATAGCGCTCGCGCGCGGGTCGCCTTCGGGTTTCCGGCGCCGGCTCCAAGCCGATTCGAATGTCACGCTTGACCTGTTGTGCGTGCCGCTCGCGCAGGCACTGGCGCAGCTTGAGGCGCGCATCGACGCGGCCGTCGTGCACGGCGTGGCGGACAGCGCCGCCGCGCGCGCGATCGCCCGTCTCGCGGCGCCCGGCGCGCGCCTGTTCGCCTCCGACTCGCTCCAAGAGGTGTTTTCCGCCGCCGGCTTCGTGTGCGAGGGCGACGGTGGCGCCTTCAAAGGCGTATTCGCCGGGCGTGCTCCGCAGGCGGGCGCGCAACTGCAATCGCCGCGCAATGCGATCGTGCTGGGGGCGGGTTTGGCCGGCGCCGCCGCGTGCGAGCGCCTGTGCGCGCGCGGCTGGCAGGTCACGCTGGTCGAGCGCCACGCGCACGCGGCCACCGAGGCATCGGGCAACCTGGCCGGCATCTACATGCCGCTGCTGTCGAAGGATGACAACGTCGGCACCCGGTTGTCGCGTGCCGCCTTCTTGTTCGCGCTCGGCTACTGGGAAAGGCTCGGCGGCATCGGCGCGGCGATTGAGGGCGCCGGCTGCGGCGTGCTGCAGCTGGCGCGCGGGCCGGAACACGCCGGCGTCCAGCGCGCCATCGCCGGCCAGGGCCGGTTGCCGTTGGATTTCGCCGAATGGCTTGACGCGCCGGCCGCCAGCGCCATGCTCGGATCGAACGCGCCCGACGGCGGCTGGTTGTTCCGCAAAGGTGGATGGGCGCATCCGGCCAGCGTGTGCGCGGCCATGCTGGCGGCGTGCGGCGCCAAGCTGACGCAACGCTTCGGGGTGGGCGACGTGACGCTGCGGCGCGAGGCCGACGGCCGGTGGACGGCGCTGGCGGCCGACGGCACGGCCATCGCCAGCGCGCCGACCCTGATTTTGGCCAACGGCACCGGCGCCGTGAGCCTGGCGCAGGCGGCCACGCTGCCGCTCACGCCGGTGCGCGGACAGGTCACCCATCTGGCCGAAGGCAGCGTGCGCGCGCTTCCCTTCGTGCTGTGCGGCGAAGCCTACCTGACGCCGGCGGCGCATGGCATCCACTGCGCCGGCGCCAGCTACGACGCCGACCCCGATCCCGAATTGCGCACGGCCAGCCAGGACCAGAACCTGGCGCGCATCCGCGCCTTGCTCGGTGACGCGCGCGCCGGCTTCGGCGCGCCGCTGCGCGGGCGGGTCGGCCAGCGCTGCGTGGCGCCGGACCGGCTGCCGCTGGTCGGCGCGCTGCCCGACCCGGCGCGGCGGGGCCGCGTCGAGCGCCTGCGCGACGTCGCCCGCCACGACGGCCTGCATGCCTTGCTCGGCTACGCTTCGCGCGGCCTGACCTGGGCGCCGCTGTGCGCCGAACTGCTGGCCGCCCGCCTCGACGGCGAGCCGCTGCCGCTGGAGACGGCGCTGGCCGGCGCGCTCGACCCGGCCCGCTTCCTGTTGCGGGAACGACGCAGGGCCGGCGCGGGCGGCCAAAACGGCGCGGGAAGCGGAGTATAATTTCCAAAAGACAACGCAATGCACTGGCTCGAAGGGAGCTGACGATGGAGGTTTTGCCCGCTTCAGCCCGGAACCGGCACCGCATTCCGGAGTGCCGCCGATGAGTGGACATGGACTGTTGGACGACGGTGGAGCAGGGAATTGATGCGGCATGCCGCATCCCTGCGTAACGGGCCTGCCATGCAAGGCAGGCCTCCCATGCGAGGGTGGACATGAGTGGACACGGACTGTTAAACGAAGCCCGCCAAAGCGACCGCACGCACTGGCTGCACAAGCGCTACCTGATCGTCGACGACCTTGCCAGCCTGCGCGATGTGCTGCGCGCCAGCCTGCAAAAGCTCGGCGCGACGACGATCGACTACGCCTCGTCGGGCCGCGAGGCGATCGCCCTCTTGATCAAAAAACGGTTCGATGTCGTGCTGTGCGCATGCCACCTCGGCGAGGGCAGCGACGGCCAGCAGGTGCTGGAAGAGGCGCGCGCACGCGAACTGCTACTGCCCAGCGGCGTGTGGGTGATGCTCTCGCCCGAACAGAACACCGAATCCATCATGGGCGTGGCCGAACAACAGCCCGACGCCTACCTGATCATGCCACTGACCGAACGCGACGTGATCGCGCGCCTGGCGCTGATCTGGCAAACCAAGCGGTTGTTCAAGCCGATCGACGCCGCCTTCGCCGAAAAAGACTACAGGGGCGCGGCCGACGAATGCGAGACCCAGATCGCCGCCAACCTCCCGCACGAGACCGAGCTGCTGCGCCTCAAGGCGAGCCTGCTGCTCAAGGGAGGCGAGGCCGAGATGGCGCGCCAATGCTTCGAGCGCGTGCTGCTCGGGCGCGGCTACCAGTGGGCGCGCGCCGGCCTGGCCAAGATCCGCATGGCCAACGGCGAATTCGAACAGGCGTGCCAGATGTTCCAGAGCGTGATCGCGGAAAACCGCCTTTACATCGAAGCCTACGACCAGCTCGCGATCGCGCACCAGAACATGGGGCGGTCGCGGCAGGCCTGCGATGTGCTCGAACGGGCCACGATCCTGTCGCCCAACTCGGTGGCGCGCCAACGCAGCCTGGGCCAGGTGTCGCTCAAACTGGGCCTGATGAATCTGGCCGAGCGCGCTTTCCGCAAGTGCATCGCGGTCGGCCAGCATTCGATCATGAAATCGCCCGACGCCTACCTCGGGCTGGCGCGCGTGTGCGGCCTCAAAAACGATCCGCAGGAGGCTATGCGCCTGCTCACGACGGCCCGCAGCGACTTCGCCGGCGACGGGATCGAGCTGCGCGTCAAGATCGCCGAGGGCCTGGTGCACCACGAGAGCGGCAACGCGCCGGGCGCGCGCCTGGTCGGCGAAGAGCTCGAGCACATGCTGCGGCGCGGCGCGCAGCGGCCCGACATGGTCAGCTGCATCGAGATGGCCTCGCTGATGCTGGCCGTGGGCCTGCGCGAGGCCGCCGTCGAGCAGTTGCGCTACATCACCAGGAACAACCACGACAACTCCTCCCTGATCGAGGAGGTGCAAAGGGTGTTCGAGCGCGCCAGCATGCGCGGCGAGGGCGAGGCCTTGATCGCCGCGGCGCGCAAGGAGGCGACCGACCTGATGAACCGGGGCGTGCTGCTGTGGAAGACCGGCAAGGCGCTCGAGGCCCTGGCCTGGATGCGCAACGCGCGCACCGTGTTGCCCGACAACCTGCGCATCTTGTTCAACGCGGCGCAGATCCTCGTGTCGCACCTGCAGCAAAGCGGCTTCGACCAGGAGCTGGCCAACGAGGCCGGCGAGATCCTGATGCACGTGGACCGGATCGCGCCGGGGCAGCGGCGTTTTTCGCTGCTGATGGACCAGCTGGCCAAGGTGGTTCCCTTGACCCCGACCAAGGGCGAGGGCCAAGTTGTGGCTTAAAACACGCGTCCACGCGTGCACGCGCCTTGCTGGTGATAAACTGTACATTGCGCGGGACTATCCGCATCACTACTGGAAAGGGACATCAATGCGCGAAATCGCCAGGGAAGTCTACGAAAAAATGAGAGTTGGAAATAGTGCCTGGATCCGCCCCGTGGCGGCCAAGGGCGACACCGTGCCGTCGTTTCAATCGGTGCACGATGAAGTCAAGCAAATGGCCGAAGAGGGGCTCATCGCCATCTCGACCGTCAAACGGCAGGAAGACGGCCTGATCGACGCGATCCGGATCCAGCGCCTGTCCTAAGCCACAAAACTGAGCCACAAGGCGCGCGCCGCAATGGGGCGCGCCCGGACGACCCTCCCGCATCGCCGCAGTCCGCCGGCGCAGCCGCCCCGCACCTGTCGGTCGGCAACAATCCCTCAAGCCACAAGTCATGACCGTGTCATAACGATCTCCTATCATCTGCGCATTTCGACATGGAGTGCACCAGATGAAATTTCGCGCTATCGTTTCTTGGTCCCTATTCGCGCTGGCCGCCGCCGGCGCGCCCGCGCTGGCCGCCGGTCCGGCCATCGTGATCGGCCAGGCCATCGACCTGTCGGGCAGCAACGGCAGCATCGGGCGCGATTACGTCGCCGGGATCACGACCTATTTCGACAGCGTCAACGCGAAAGGCGGCATCAAGGGCAGGAAGATCCAGTACATCGTGCGCGACGACCGCGGCGAGCCGGCCGAGACGGCCCGCCTGGTGGGCGAGCTGATCAGGCAGGACCGCGCGGTCCACCTGCTCGGCGGCATCGGCGCCGAATCGACCGAGGCGGTCCTGGCCGCGCCCGCCTTCGCGCAGACGCGGCAGGTGCTGTTCGCGCCGCTGGCGGACTCGTTCGCCAGTCCGGGCGGGCGGGTGCTGTTCTGGCGTCCGGGCATCGAGCAGGAATTGCGCTTCCTGCTGGGCTACTTCGAGAAATTGGGGATCAAGACCGTCGGCGTGGCGTACCAGCAGAGCGCGCAGAACAGCAAGACCTACCGCTTCGTGTTGACCGAAATGGCGCGGCGCAAGATGCGCCTGGCGGGCAGCGCGAACATGTCGGGCAGCGACGCCGAGAACGCCAGAAGGGTGGCGGCTTTGAGCAAATCGGGCGCGAAAATGGTGCTCACGATCGCCGACACCACGGCGTCGAGCGTGTTCTTGAAGACGTTCCGCAAACACGACAGCACCACCTTCGTGGCGGGCACGTCGCTGATCAATTTGCAAACGCTGAGCCAGATCGCGGGGTCGAAGGCGACCGCGTGGACCGTGTTTTCGCAGGTGGTGCCCAATCCGGAGGTGGCGGCGTCGCCCTTGCAGTCGGAGCACATCGCGATGATGCGCAAGTTCCGCGACGAGCCGATGTCGTCGATGACGCTCGAGGGGTTTGCCGTTGCCAAGACGCTGGCCAGGGCGATCGAGCGCGATCCGGTCGGTTATGCGGGCGGGCCGGTCAAAGCGATCGATCTGGGCGGCATGTCGATCGTCGCCGGTGGGCAGGGGGGCAACTTGTCGCAGTTTGTCGATATCGCCATGCTCAAGCAGAGCGGGGGGTTGATGTACTAAGGTGTGCCAGTCGTCAGCGTGGCAAAGTTAAGCGAACTTCGCGTACCAACCCGTCGTCCCCGCGTAGGCGCACTGCTGTCCGGAATAATTTCCTTGACATGGAACCAGTGCAAAACTGGTGTTTAACGCGACAGAAATCAAGCTATCGAAATATCGAACTTCATCAATAAAATACCCAACGTCATTCCTGCCATTGGCAGAAATGACTTCCCGCGAAGGTGCAAACGCATGCGTTTGCCCCATGCTGAGCTTGCCTACACGGGAAATATAGAACCTTCAGGCCCGGGAACTGTGCGTCAAAATTTTTGGAAGGCGCGTGACAGCATGCTCATGCTGGGGCAAACGCATGCGTTTGCGCTTTCGCCGGAATGACGTTGAGTTCGAATGGCGCGGATACATTCGCGAGGATGACGTCGGCTAGGACGTCGGTTAGGACGTTGGCCCGGACGTCGTTCAGACCTCGGCCCACATCCGCAGCAGGTTGTGATAACTGCCCGTCAGTTGCACCAGCGCGCGTGGGTCGCCGCCGGTCTGCCCCAGCCGCTGGATGGCCGTGTCAAGGTCAAACAGCAAGGTGCGCTGCCCGTCGTCGCGGATCATGCTTTGCACCCAGAAAAATCCCGCCAGCCGCGTCCCGCGTGTCACCTGCGTGACGCGGTGCAGGCTCGACGACGGATACAACACCAGGCTGCCCGCCGCCAGCTTGACCGAGTGCTCGCCATACGTGTCCTCGATCAGCAACTCGCCGCCGTCGTAGTCCCCCGGCCCGGCCAAAAACAGCGTCGCCGAAATATCGGTGCGCAACTTGGTGCCAGTGCCTGGCAGCAAACGCACCGCGTTGTCGATATGGTCGCCAAACTGCTGTCCCACATCGTAACGGTTGAACAGCGGCGGATACACCTGCGCCGGCAGCGCGGCGCTGATGAACAAGGGATGGCGCTCCAACGCCTGCAGCAATAAATCCCCCAACGCGCGGCTGACCACCGAAGCTTCCGGCAATTGATTGTTGTCCTTGACGCGGCTGCCCTGGTAGCCAGCGGTCGCCCGCCCGTCCACCCAGTCGGCTGCGGCGAGCGCTTCGCGGAAATGCAGCACTTGCTCGGGCGTCAACAGGTCTGGAATGGTGATCAGCATGGTGATTAAAAGCGATAGTTAACCGAAGCGATGATGGTACGTCCTTTCGCCGGGGTTGCGCGGCCGGCCGAGGCGGTTTCGAAGTAGCGCTGGTCGCCCACGTTCTGCAGGTGCAGGCGCAGGTCGTAGTTCTTTTGCTTGTAGGCGACGGTGGCGTCGAAGCGGGTGTAGCCGTCGATTTGCGCCGATTCGAAATTGTTGACGAAGCGGTCCGACGAATAGACCACGCCGCCGCCCGCCTCCCAATTGCCCATGACGCTGTAGGTGCTCCACAGCGAGGCGCTGTGCTCCGGCGTGTTCGCCAGCGTCTTGCCCTGGGCATAGAGGTAGGGGCTCGCGGCCGTGCCGGAGCCGGTGCGGTCGAACGAACTGACCACCTTCCCGTCGAGCCAGGTGTAGCCGGCAAGCACCTGCCATGCCGGCGTGATGCGCCCGACCACGCCGAGCTCCATGCCCTGCACCCGGATATTGCCGTCGAGGGTGGTCAAGCCGGTGGCCCGGTCGAGGGTGCGCGCGTCCGTTTTCTCGACCCGGAACACGGCCGTGTTGAAGGTCAGGTTGCCGTCGAGCAGGTCAAGCTTTGCGCCGGCCTCGAGCGAGCGGTTCTTTTCCGGGCTCAAGCCTTCGGTCGCCGCCGTCAGCGACATGGCCTCGGCGGAGGGGTTGAACGAGGTGCCATAGGAAACATAGTAGGACTGGGTATCGCTCGGCTGCCAGATCGCGCCCAGCCGCGTGCTCAACATCTTGTCGGTGCGGCTGCGCAGCACGGGGCTAGCCGCCGGGCTGGTCTTGGTGCTGTAGTCCGCCGAGAAGCGGTCCCAGCGCAAGCCGCCGACCAGTTTCCATTGCTTGTTCAACTCAAGCTGGTCGTTGACGTACACGGCCAGCGTGTCGGCGCTGGTGTCGGTGACGGCGCCGGGGGTGCGGGTCGCGGTGGCCGGCTTCGGTCCGTAGTTCGGCGCGCCGAGGTTGACGTTGCCGAGTCCGGCCCAGGTGTAGACGTCGTTGTGGAATTTGTCGCGGCCGATTTCGGCGCCGGCGGTGATCGTGTGCTTGACGCCGCCCGTGACCGCCTTGATGATCAAGTCGGTCTGGTTGAACAGGGTCTGGTCGCTGGCCACCCGGTCGCGGGTGCTGTACGGCGCCTGGAGTTGGCCCAGCGGGGTGTCGCGGCTCGGCGTGCCTGAATTTGGCGCGACCATGGTCACGGCGCTCAGCGGCGTCGGCGAGGCCGCGGTTTCGGTTTGGCTGAACTGGGTGCGGTTCGACAGCGTGACGTTCGGGCTCAGTTTATGGCGCACGCTGGCGGTCAGCACGTCGACGTCCTGGTTGTTCTTGTCGTCGGTGAAGCCATAGAAACGCTCGCCAGGGGCGTTGATCGGTTTGGCTACCTTGCCCGGTCCCGTGCCCAGCAATGGAAAGCCGTAGTCGGGCAGGTCGCGGTTGCGCTGGATCAGCGCCGACAGGCTGATTTCGGTCGGGGTGCCGATGCCCAGGCGCAGCGACGGCGCCACGCCAATATGCCTGGCCGTGGCCACGTCGCGCGTCGAGCCGATGTCCGAGGCCATGGCGCTGACGCGCAGGGCCGAGGTGTCCGACAGCGGGCGGTTCAGGTCGATCGTGGCGCGGTAGTAGTCATCGGTGCCGATGCTGGCGCTGGCCTCCGAACTGGCCTTCAGGCCAGGTTTCTTGCTGACCTGGTTGATCACGCCGCCGGTCGAGCCGCGTCCGAACAGCATCGACGACGGGCCCTTGAGCACTTCGACCGCCTCGAGAAAAAACGTGTCGCGCGAGTACTGGCCGCGGTCGCGGAAGCCGTCGATGAACATGTCGGTGCGCGCCGAGAAACCGCGCAGGTTGATGTTGTCGCCGATATTGCCGCCTTCGCCGGTCGAAATGGTAATGCCCGGCACATTGCGCAGCGCCTCGACCATCGAGGTCGCCGCCTGCGATTCGAGCACCGCGCGGTTGATCACGGTGACCGATCCGGCGATGTCGCGCAGGGCCAGCGGCGCCTTGGCGCCAACCGTGCTCTGGGCGGGCGCGAAGTCGTTGTTCGCCTCGGCTTCGACCTTTACTTCGGGCAACGTCGTGGCGACCGCCTGGGCAGAAGTGAACTGCGGCAGGGCGGCGGGGATGGCAAACGCGGCGAGCAGTGCGGTGGCGGTCGGATTGAGGCGGTGTTTCATTGTGGGTTTTTCCGGTCGAGTCAAAAGTGCGACGGATTGTAAATGCGAATCGTTCTCACTATCAATGAGAATCATTCGCATTTGCGATGGTGTTTTTTGAGGCTATGTTTCACCTTATAATTGGTGCATGACTGAGACCGACCTCGCCGTGCCGCCCGGGTGGTACATCCTTTGCCGCGCGCGCCAGTTGGGGCGCGCGCCGAAGCGTTTCATGCACGCGGGACGGGCGCTGGTCGCCTTCCGCACCAAGGACAAAAAGCTCGGCGTGCTCGAGGACCGTTGCGCGCACCGCGCGGTGCCGCTGTCGGAGGGCAAGGTCTGCGGCGAAACCGTCCAGTGCCCCTACCACGGCTGGCAATACGACCCGCAGGGCAAGGTCACGCACGTGCCGGCCCTGTCGGCGTGCGCCAACGCGGCCAACAAGGCGAGGGTGCGGGCGTGGCCAAGCGTGGAGCAGGAGGGCTTCGTCTGGATCTGGAGCGGCGAGGGCGGGGCGCCCGGCGCGCCGCCGACGATGGCCAACTACCGCGCCCCGGGCTGGACCAGTTTCGTGATGCAGACGCGCTTCAAGGCCGGCGTCGACTCGTGCCTCGAAAACTTCCTCGATTGCCCGCACGCGACCTTCGTGCACAAATACTGGTTCCGGGCGCCGACCAAGCAGTCGGTCAAGGCGGTCGTGACGACGCTCGGCGACGGCGCGCAGGCCGAGTTTTTCGAGGAGCCGCGCGAGAAAAGCGTGGTCTGGAGCATGCTCGCCCCGCGCGAGGGAAAGATGGAACATGTCGACCGCTTCATCGCGCCCAACACCAGCCGGGTCGACTACGTGTTTCCGGGCGGCCTGCATTACATCATCACCTCCGTGTGCAATCCAATCAATGCGTTCGAGACCGAGGTGATCACCGTGATGACCTTCCGCTACAAGCGCATCGGCTGGCTGGTGCGCCTGTTTTTCGAGCCGCTGTCGCGCTGGATCATCCGGCAGGACGTCGCCATGCTCGGCCTGCAGCAGCGCAACCTCGGCCCCGGGCAGGCCAGGGCGCCCATGTGCAGCACCGAGGCCGATTTGCTCGGCACCCACATCGTCATGTGGCGCAAGTCGATGCTCGACAAGACCGATCCGCCCACCCCGGGCCAGCGGCGCGACCATGAAATTTTCCTCTGAGCGGGCGCTGATGCGCGCCACGGCGGCCACGGTCGCCGTGCTGGCCTTGTTCGCGGCCGCGTTCTGGTACCTGCAAAACGTGGCCGGCCTGATCGGCGGCGAGATCGCGCCGGCCAAACTGGCCTGGCTTTGCTTCGCGCTGCTGTTCTGGCTCGGCCTGCCCCTGCTCATCATCTGCGACCCGCGCACGCCGCCGCGGCTGGCCCAGGCCTTCGGCTCGCTGCTGGCGCTGATGGCCGCGCGCGGCGTGGTCGAACTGGTGATGCTGTACGTGTTCCATAATTGGTCGCCGCATTACGGCATCGCGCACGACCTGCTGTGCGCGGCGGTGCTGGCCTACTTCCTCGCGCTGGCCTGGCGCGAAGGCGAGCACCGGGGCGGCAAGCTGGCCTCGACCCTGTCTTTACATGGTATCGTGACGACATTGATGTTCGTGCCGGAAATATGGTTCGCCTACTACATGCACACCAACTTTGGCACCATGGGCGGGGAGGCGATTTACTTCGTTCCCGATGCTGAAAAACACCGGCACGTGCTCAACGTCACGGCTGGCGTCGTCGCGGCGCTGGCGATCTATTTACCGCTGTTCTTAGGATTCTGGTTTCATGGCCCAACTCTCCGCCACCGTCCGTGAACGCGCGCAACTAGGCGAACAGGACATCGCCGCCATGTACGCCTTGTTCGTCGATTACTACGGCGGCACGAGCGCGGCGATGTTCAAGGCCGATCTTGCCGGAAAAACCCATGCGATCGTGTTGCATGCCGAAGGCAAGCTGTGCGGCTTTTCGACGCTGACCCTGATCGAGCCGGTGCCCGGCGCGCCCGGCCCGGTGGCGCGCACGATCTTCTCGGGCGACACCATCATCCACCATGACCATTGGGGCGAGCAAAGCCTGGCGCTGACGTTCTGCCACTTTGCCGGGCAGGTCAAGGCGCAGCAGCCGCAGTTGCCGCTTTACTGGTTCCTCATCTCCAAGGGCTACCGCACCTACCGCTACCTGCATCTTTTCTCCAAACAGTATTGGCCCAGCCACCGCGGGGAAGCGCCGCCGGCGTTCAAGCAGGTGCTCGATGCGCTTGCCACGAAAAAATTCGGCGAGTTTTACGACCCCCAAAGCAGCGTGATCCGCTTCCCGGAGTCGCGCGGCCATCTGCGGCCCGACTGGGCGCAGGTGCGCGACAACCTGCTCGAGCGGCCCGAAGTGCGGTTTTTCCTCGAACGCAACCCGCGCTTCGCCGAGGGCGAGGAGCTCGCCTGCATCACCTTGCTCGACGAGCCGAACCTGCGTTCGGTCGCGCGCCGCGCCTTTGTCGAAGGCCTTGGCGTCGAAGAAGCACGCTGCGAAGGCGCGGTCGATGCCGCCTAAGGACCTCGGTCCCTTGTTGCACGGCGCCGGCCAGCGCTTCCGGGCCGACCTCGCCGATCCTGCGCGGGTGCAGGCCGAGGTGTTGCAATCGATCTTGAGGCAGAACCGGGATTCGGCATTCGGCCGGCGGCACGCCTTTTGCGCGATCGGCGATGGGGCGGCGTATGCCGCCGCCGTGCCGGTGGCGCGGTACGAGGCGCTGGCGGCGGATATCGCGCGCCAGGCGCAAGGCGAGACCAATATTCTGACCACGCAAGACGTGCTCGCGTTCGAAGAAACCGGCGGCAGCAGCGACGGCGGCAAGCTGATCCCCTACACCGCCGATGGCCTAGCGGGCTTCCAGTATGGCTTGCTGGCCTGGCTCGACGACCTGTGCACGCACCATCCCGGCCTCGGCGAGGGCCCGTTTTACTGGGCGATCTCGCCGGCTTGCCGCGCCGCGCGCGCGACGGCGGGCGGCATACCGGTCGGCATGCCCGACGCCGCCTACCTTGGCGCCGAGGTCGGCATGGCCGTCGCGCAGATGCTCGCCGTGCCGGCCGACGTGGGCGCGATCTCCGACGTCGACGAATGGCGCGCCTGCACGCTGCGGCACTTGTTTGCGAGCACAAACATGTCGATGATCTCGGTGTGGAGCCCGTCCTTCCTCACCGAATTGTTGCGCTACGCGGTCATCGGACGCGAGGCGCTGGCGCGGCGGATCGCGCAGGACGATCCGGCGCGCGCGGCCGAGGTGCTGGCGCAGCTGTCCCGCGCCGCGCCCGACTACCGGCGCCTGTGGCCGCGTCTGCAAGTGATCAGTTGCTGGGACCAGGCCTCGGCCGCGGTCGGCGCCGCCACGCTGCGGACCATGTTTCCGCAAGTGCTGGTGCAGGGCAAGGGATTGCTGGCGACCGAGGGCCTGGTGACCATTCCGCTGGCCGGCTTCGCGTACCCGGCGCTGTCGCTGCGCTCGGGCTACTTCGAGTTTGTCGACGCGGCGGGCGTGTGCTTCGGCGCCCACAACCTGGCCCAGGGCCAGCAGTATCAGTTGCTGATGACGACCCATTCCGGCTTGTACCGTTACGCGCTCGGCGACCAGGTCGTGGTGCGCGGCCACGCGGCGCGCACGCCGCTGCTCGAATTCATCGGCCGCAGCGGCGCCACCAGCGACCTGTGCGGAGAGAAACTGAGCGACGCCTTCGTCGCGGGCCGCATCGCCGCGCTCGGACAACCGTTCGCCATGCTCGCGCCCGATGCCGGCGATGGCCGCCAGCGCTATGCGCTGTTGCTCGACGCGGCCGCCGGCGACGCGGCGCGGGCGGACGCCGCCGCCGCCGCGCTCGAACGCTCGCTGCACGACAACCCGCAATACGCCTACGCCCGCAAGCTCGGCCAGCTCGACGCGGTGGTTTCCGTGCGCTGCCTCCATCCCCTGCAAGATTGGCTCGCCGAACGCATGGCGCGCGGGCAGCGCCTCGGCGACATCAAACAGCCCGCGCTGCTAAGCAACACCGCATGGCGCGCATGGGTGAGCGTGGCCGCGCCGGAGCCGGCCGCGTGAGCCGTTACCTGTTCACCCTGGCCGAACCTGGCGACGACGCGCAGTTGCGCGCGCGCATGGCGCAAGACTGGATGGATGGCGACATCGCGGTCAGCTTCCGGCGCGAGCCGAGCTACTTTGCCGGCTGCCGCCTGCAGGGCGACACGGCGCAAGTGATCGTCTGCCGCGACCTCGGGCGCGACAAGATCGTCGGCCTCGGCAGCCGTTGCAGCAGCACCATGTATATTGACGGAAAGCCCACGCGCGCCGGCTACCTGGCCGACCTGCGCGGCGATCCCGAGTACCGCAAGGGCACCTTGCTGGCGCGCGGCTACCGTCTGCTGCGCAGCTTGCATGACGATGATCTGTTGCCCGTGTACTACACGGTGATCTACGACACCAACGCGGTGGCGCTGCGCAACCTCGTCGGCGGGCGCGCCGGATTGCCCTCGTATGTGCCGATGGGCCGCATCCTGACGCCGGCGCTCCACCTCGACCTGCCCAAGCCGGCGATCGATTTGCCGGGCGTGCAATTGCGGCGCGCCCGCGGCGACGAACTGGCCGCCATCGTCGCCTTTTTAAACGGGCAACTTTGCTCGCGCCAGTTCGCCCCCGTTTACCGGGAGCAGGATTTCCTGGCGGGCGGGCGCTGCACCGGGCTCGGCGCCGATGACTTTTTTCTCGCGCTGCGCGACGGCGAGATCGTCGGCACCATTGCCGCATGGGACCAGGCGGCCATCCGGCAGACGCATATCGAGCGTTACTCACCCATGCTGCGCCTGCTGCGTCCGTTTTACCAGATCGCCAGCGCGGTCAGTCCGCTGAAGCCGCTGCCGCCGGTCGGCAGCCGGATCCCCCATCTGTATCTAAGCTGCATCGCGATCGCGGGCGACGCGCCGCCCCTGTTCCGCGTGCTGATGCGCTTTGCGTACAACGCGCTGCGCACCGGACCATGGCATTACGCAATCGCCGGCTTGCACGAGCGCGACCCCTTGGCCCCGGTGCTGGGCGAATACCGCGCGATCGCGGCGGCCGGCGTTTTGCACAAGGTCGATTTCGGCAGCCCTTTTGAACTCGACGACCGCGTTCCCTATATAGAAATGGCACTCGCATGATCATCCTTCATCCGACGGCGATCCAATGATCCTCGCGCTCACCCGCTGGCAACGGTTTCCATTGCTGAGCGACCCGCGGGTTCCCGTGGCGGGCATCCTGTTCGTCTACCTGGTGTTGGGAATGACGGTGCTCGGCTTCAACCGCAGTCCCTTGCAGGTTGCCATCACCGTGCTCACGGCGATCGGCCTCGACATGTTGTTCCACCGCTTTTTCGTCGGCGGGCCGCCGTTGTTCCCGTTCAGCGCGCTCATCACGGGCATGGGCCTGAGCATCCTGATCAACTACGCCCACGGCTACTGGCTCGCCGCGATCCCGCCCTTGTTCGCGATCGCCTCAAAATACCTGATCACCTGGCGCGGACGCCACGTCTACAACCCGGCGCTGTTCGGCGTGGTCAGCTGCATCTTGCTGATGGAGGACGTCATCAGCCCGGCGCCGGCCTACCAGTGGGGCGGCTCCTACGCGGTGGCCGCGTTTGTCGCGACGCTGGCGATCTTTTTCTTTGCGATGCGGATCCAGCGCATGGCGCTGATCATTTCCTTCCTCGGCTTTTACACCATCGGCCTGTTGGTGCGCGCCTGGCTCACGCGCTGGCATGTGCCGCCGGAAACCTGGCTCATGGGCGCCTTGACCGCGCCCACGTTCTACCTGTTCACCTTTTTCATGATCACCGACCCGCAGACCTCGCCGGGGCCGCGGCCCAAGCAGATCCTGGCCGGGTTCGCCATCGCCGCGTTCGACTTCTTGCTGCACTTGAAGGAGAGCCTGTACACCTTCTTTTTCGCGGCATTCATTTTCGCGACCTTGATGTTCCTGTGGAATCACGCCAACGCCCTGCGCGAAGGCTGGGCCGGCCTCAAGGGGCGGCTGCGTTTCGGCGCGCGCCGCTGGTCCACCCTGGGCGCCGCCGGGGGCTTGCTGTGGTTCGGCGCGCACAGCATCGCGGCGGTGGAGCAGGGCGAGCGTGCCAATTTCAAACTGGTCGAGGTCGCGCAGGCACAGTCCAATGTTGCCGCGCGCCAGGGCGACGTGCTCACCCGGGTCGATCCGCGCATCGCCCATATCGGCAAGTGGTTGTTGTCGGTGGGCGACGCGGCCGTCGTTGCCGACATCGACAACGATGGCTTGCAGGACATGTTCCTGACCCTGCCGCTCAAGCACGCGGACGACCGCGTGGCCCTCTACCGCAATTTGGGCAACTTCGCCTTCGAGCGGATCGCCGTGCCGGTGCTGGGCGACATCGCCGCCCATCCCGAGGCGCATGGCCTGCCTTCGGGCGGCATGTTCCTCGACTATGACAATGACGGCGATCAGGATCTGCTCGTCACCATCGGCTATGGCAAGACGCGCTTGTTGCAAAACCAGTTGATCGGGACGGGGAAGCTCGATTTTATCGACGTCAGCGAACAGGTGGGCCTGAACGAGTACACGGTCAGCATCGCCGCAAACGCGGCCGACTACGACCACGACGGCAGGCTCGACATGGTGATCGCCAACGTCACCAGCCCGACCCTGCGCGCCTACGACACGCCGGTGCCATTCAATTTGTTCAAGTTGCCCGCGCCCGCCTACGCGGGCGATCGGCGCATGTTCGACTTCATGCACCGCACCTGGCACGACGCCAACAATGGCGGTGGCATGGCGCTCTGGCGCAACACGGGCGGCGGCTTTGCCAAGCTAGCGCCCGAACAGCTCGGGCTGGCCGGCGAACACCGCTGGACCACTTCGATCGGCTTTGGCGACCTCGACGGCGACGGCTGGCCAGATTTGTACGCGGCCAACGATTTCGGCCCCGACCAGTTGCTGCTGAATCAGCGCAACGGAAAATTCGCGATGGTCAAGGGCAGCATCACGGGCCAGATCGGGCGCGACACCTACAAGGGCATGAATGCGACGCTGGCCGACTTCGACAACAATGGATTCGCCGACATTTACATCTCGAACGTGCACGAGAAGCTGCAGGCCGAGGGCAGCCTGCTCTGGATGAACAGCGGCAAGCCGGGCACGCCCGCGGGCTGGAGCGACCATGCGGCGGGCCGCAACGCGCTCAACGAGAAACGTTTCGGCTGGGGCGCGGCGGCGGGCGACCTCGATCTCGACGGCAAGCTCGACATCGTGCAGGCCAATGGCATGGTCGACAACGCCTACGACAAGGTGGCCGAGGGTTGCCCCGATTACTGGTACTGGAACGACAAGATCGCGTTGACCCGCCCCGACGTGCACGGCTTTGCCGACCGTTGGGCCGACTTGCGCGGACGCTGCATTTTTCCACACGAACGCAACCGGGTCTATCTCAACCGCGGCCAGCATTTTGTCGACGTGGCGGCGCAGGTCGGCCTGACGCAGGAGGGCAATTCGCGCGGCGTGGCGCTGGCCGATTTTAACAACGACGGCCGGCTCGACATGCTCATCACGCGCCAGTTCGCACCGGTGTCGATCTACCGCAACGAGGCGCAAACCGCCACCAATGGCTGGGTCGGGCTGGATCTGCGCGGCAACGGCACACGCTGCAACCGCGATGCGGTGGGAACCAGGGTCGTGATTTCTGACGAACAAGGCGGCGTGCGAAAAAGCCAGTGGCGCGAAGTGCTTGTGATCAATGGCTTTTCGGCGCAGAACGACCGCCGCCTGTTGTTCGGCCTTGGCGAGAAAGCACCCGCCAAAGTGGCGGCCAAGATCCATTGGTGCGGCGCCGCCGAGGCGCAGGACGTGGTGATCGACGCCGGCCGCTACCATTCGCTCTCACAGGCAAACTGATGTCAGCAAATGGGTAAGTTTTGTATTTCGGCGCCGGTCGACGATGTCATGCTCGGCCAGGCCACCCGCCCGCACGTCGACGCGCTCGGCGGCAGGCTGCCCTCGGCCGACGCGCTGCGGCGGCTGGCCGCCGACCACTGACTCGATTTTGCCACGCTGGTGTTGTTCCATGCCGTGCACGCGTCGCCCCCGCACGCGGCGTTCATCGCCGCCGTCGAGAGCGAGAAAATATCGACCAGCCACGCCCCGATCGACGCGAAGATACTGATCATTCCAGCCCTGTTCCACGGGCACTATCCGGAGACGGGCGCCGACGGCAAGTTTGCCGCCGACATCGCGCGCCAATGCGGCTTTGCGGTTGGCACCATTCCCATCCGCAGCCTTGGCACGAGCACCGAGAACGCGCGCATCATCCGCGACGCGCTCGAACACGAGACCGCATCGCAGATCTGGATATTTGGCATCAGCAAGGGCAACGCCGACTTCCGCGCGTATCTGCAACTCTACCCGAACGCGGCGGCGATTTCGCGCCTGCGCGGCTGGATCAATGTGTGCGGCGTCGTTGCCGGCTCGCAGGTGGCGGACCACAACACCAGGACCCGGTTCGGCGCCTTCAAGTACGGCGCCATCTGCCGCCTGTTCGGCGCCGGCTACGACCTGATACGCGAGATGCGCACCGACCATCCTTACTGGCGCAAGCCGATCGTGCTGCCGGAGCACATGAAAGTGTTCAGCTTCGTGGCGATTCCGCTGGGCGCGCACATTCAAAAAACGCTGATCAAGCGTTACCGCGCGATCAGCCCGTTTGGCCCCAACGACGGCATGGTGGTGTGCCGCGACGCCATCCTCGACGGCGGCCCGGCCTACCCGGTGTGGGGCGCGGACCATTTTTTCCGCAGCCCCGAAGTGATCCCCCTCTTGTACCGCTTCTTCAGCTTTTTACGTGGACAATAATGACGACCAGACAGAGGCCGCTTATCCATACGCGCCTGAACGTGCTACTCGTGGCTGCCGTGCAAGCCACCGCGCTCGGGCTGTTGTGGCTCGGCGCGCACCTGCCGTTGATCTGGGCGTTGCCGGTCGGGATAATCTTCTCGTTCGTACTGCTGAACAATTACGCGCTGATGCACGAGGCCTCGCACGACAATCTGCATCCTGATCCGGCATGGAACCAGCGGCTCGGCGTGCTGGCCGGGTTTTTGTTCCCGATGCCGTTTTCGATGTTCAAGGTCACGCACACCGTGCACCATTGCTGCAACCGCACCGACCACGAAATGTTCGATCTGTACTATCCCGGCGACAACATGTTCCTCAAGCTGGGGCAGTGGTACGGGCTCATGTGCGGTTGGTTCTGGCCATGCATTCCGGTCGGCACCGTGCTGCTGGCGACTTTCCCGGCCTTGCTGCGCACGGCGCCGTTCCGCAAGGCGCGCACCACGGCCGTGTTGTTCGACGATTTTGAAAAGCATGGCATCAACCGGATCCGGGGCGAGGTGGTGGCCATGCTCGCGTTCTGGACCGCGCTGTTCCATTTGCTCGATCTGCGCTGGAGCGCGCTGTTGATCATGTACGCCTGCTTCGCCTTCCACTGGTCGACGCGGCAATACGCCACCCACGCGTTCACGCCGCGCGATGTCATCAACGGCGCGCTCAATCTGCGTTCGGGCAAGTTCATGTCGGCGATTCTGCTCTACAGCAATTGGGATCTGGTGCACCACCAGAAACCCTGGCTGCCGTGGACCGCGCTCGAGGAGCAGGGCAAGCGCAGCGTGGCGCCGGTCGGTTTCTGGCCGCAATACTGGCGCATGTGGCGCGGCCCGATTCCGGTGACCGAACCAGCCCCCAACCGTTTGCCCAACACGCCGCCGGTGCCAAGCAAAGGGCTTGACTGATTCAAATAGAATCTATATTCTATTTGAATGGTCAGATTAGCTAAATACAACGAAGACGGGTTTATCGAGAGCGCGATCCGGATTGCCGCCCAGTGCGGCATTGGCGCGGTGTCGATGGCGTCGATCGCCTCCAATGCGGGGGCGCCCATCGGTTCCCTGTATCACCGCTTCGATTCGCGCAACACGGTGCTGGCGCGCGCCTGGCTCAAGGTCAGGGCCGATTTTCGGGCCGAGGTCAGTTGCCATTGGGCGCGGGGCGATACCTGGCGCGCCGTCGAGACGCTGGTGCAATGGTGCCGCGACAAGCCCGTGTACGCGCGCTTCATGCTGCAATCGGACGAGGCCCCGGACTTTGGCGAGCTGTCGGCGCCGCTGCGCGAGGAGCTCGAGGCCGACCAGGCCGAACTCGACGCCGCTTTCACGCGCTGCGTGCAAACCTTGCCTCCAGGCGCGGACGATGCCGGCCATGTGCTGCGCTTCGTGTTGATCGGCGCGCCGGTGGCCATGGTCAAACCTTTCCTGAACCAAGACCTGCCGATTCCAGCATCCATCAATGCCGTGCTGCGCTCGTCGCACGACGCCGTCTGCACCTGGGCGCGCAAGGCCGCCTAATCCACGTCAAAGCGAACCCATGATTTATTCCCTCCAGGCCGACCACGGCAAGCGCATCCCCCTGCACGACGAGGCCGGCTTCGCGGCGATGCGCCTTGTTTGCCGCGTCGCCGCCGACACCCTCGACATGATCGCGCCGCATGTCAAACCCGGCGTTTCCACCGCCGAGCTCGACGCGCTGTGCGAGGCATGCATGCGCGAGGCCGGCAGCATTCCCGCCACCATCGGCTACCACGGCTACCAGCACGCGAGCTGTATTTCGGTCAACAATGTGGTCACCCATGGCGTGCCGTCCAAGGTCAAATTCTTGCGCGAGGGGGACATCGTCAACATCGACATTTCGCCCTTGATGGACGGTTGGCATGGCGACACCAGCCGCACCTTCAAGGTCGGCACTGTTTCGATCCTGGCCGAGCGGCTGGTCAGGATGACTTACGAAGCAATGTTTGCCGGCATTAACACGGTCCGGCCCGGCGCAACCCTTGGCGACCTTGGTGCGGCGATCGAGGCGCTCGCGCGGGCGCAGGGTTTTTCGACGGTGCGTGATTTTTGCGGGCACGGCATCGGAAAAATATTCCACGATGCGCCGCAAGTGCTGCACTACGGCCGCGCCGGTACCGGCATCGTGCTCGAGCCGGGCATGATCTTCACGATCGAACCAATGCTCAACGTAGGCACCCACCATGTCAAGGTGTTGCCGGACGGTTGGACGACCGTGACCAAAGACCGCAAGCTGTCGGCGCAGTTCGAGCATACGGTCGCGGTCACCGATAGCGGTGTCGAAATTTTCACGCTGTCGGCCGCCGAGCGGGCCGGGCTGGCAGCTGGCGAAGACGCCCAAGTGCGTGCCGCTTGAACTTTTATTCCGTGCGGCAAAACGCAACGTAACAGACCGCGCCAAGCAGGGCGCCGCTGAACACATCGGCAAGATGGTGCTGGTGCACGAGCAGCACCGAGGCCATGATCGCCCCGAGCCATGCCAGCAACAGCGCGGACAGCTTGCCGCCGCGCATGGCCAGCACGAACAGGGTGCTTAGCGCCACGTGCAGCGACGGCGCCGTGTTGTAGGGTTGGTCGAGCGCGCGCAGGCCGGCGAACAGGCTCGCCTCGAGCGTGCCGGCGGCCGGCATCGCGGGCGCTAGCGCGAATGCGGATATGCCCGGCGCCAACACAAAGCACACGCCCGCGATCAGCATGCAGACGGCCGCGGCAAGCCCGAGGCGCCGCATGCGCGCCTGGTCGAGCAAAAACAGTGGCGCCCAGAACAGCAGCGCTATCGATAGATACGGGTAAATCATCACGGGGACGAAGGGCATGTCTTGCTCCCAAGACGCGTAATAACGCATCGGATCGGCATGCCGTGCGGCCAGCCAGTTGGCGCAGCCGTAGACCACGGCGAACAGCGCGTGCAGCCCGAGATACATCTTCACGTACAGCCGCAACGCCTGGCGCGTGGGCAGCGAAGGCGTGCTCATGGTTTCTCGGGCGCGATGCGGTGCAAGGCGATCGGATTGCGCAGCTTGGTCGAATCGGGGCCGGAGAATTCGGTCAGCACGCTGGTGTGGGCCGAGGCGTTTTCCGGCCAGGCCAGCCGGTTCTTTTCGATGCTGCGCGCCAGCTTGCGGTCGAGCCAGCGGTTGGCCAGGTCGAAGCCGCCCTTGAGCACCCCATGGCCGGTGGCGGCCCCGTGCTGGAATGCGAGCAAGGCCTCGCGCTGTGCGATGTCGTAGCCGAGCATGCCCGAGTAAAACATCGGCGCGTTCAGGGCGATGCGGTTTTGCATGAGGCGCTCGTTGAGGGCGCGCACATGGTTGCCGACGGTGGCCGACGACATCGTGTCGTGTTCCCAATACGGCGCCACTGTGTTCGGATTGTTGTCGGTGCGCAGGCCGAAGCGGCGGCGGTTCTTCTCGCTCAGGATGGGCACGTTCGCCACGCGGGTGCTGAAGGTGGCCAAAAAGTAGAAGTCGGGCGGGGTCGCCTCGAGGAAGCGGTAGGTGTGCTCCAGCGTTTGCGCGGTTTCTCCTGGAAAGCCGACGATCAGGGAGATGATCGAGGTCAGGCCCAGCTTGCGGCAATTTTCGAGCGCGCGGTGGTTGGCCTCGACCGTGCAGCGCTTGTCCATATTGTCGAGCTGTTGCTGGTCGCCCGACTCGATGCCTATTTGAACCTGATGGGCGCCGGCCTCGCGCATCATGCGCACGATGTCCTCGTGCGCGATGTCGTCGGCGCGCGCGTAGCAGATCCACTTGACGTCGATGCGCCGCCTGACCAGTTCGTTGCACAGCGCGCTCAGGCGCGCGCGCGGCATGGTGAACAGCGAGTCGAGGCAGGTGATGTATTTGGCGCCGGTATCTTCGGTGTAGCGCTGCCAGTCGTCGGCGATTTTTTGCGCGCTCTTGTAGCGGAAGCGCGTGTCGTCGAACAAGTAAGGGTAGTTGCAGAAGTTGCAGCGGTAGGGGCAGCCGCGCACGCTCTCGTAATACAGCATGTCGAAGCGGCGGCCGTAGTCGCGCTCGGCCTGGGCCCAGTCGGGCGTGGGTAAAAAGTCGAGGTCGCGGCTGTCGGGCACGCCGCTGCGCACCACGCGCGTGTGCGCGCGCCGCTCGATGCGGCCCGTCGGCGGCGCCACCAAGTCGGTGAAGCCGCTGCGGATGTAGCGCACCAGCGCCGGAACGAGCAACTCGCCGTAGCCGGCCGCGAGCAAGTCCACTTCGGGCACGCCGGGCCACTCGTCGGCCAGCAGGTTCGCCAGCGCGCCGCCGAGCACGATGCGGTTGTGCGGGGTTTTCAGCAGTTTGAGCAGGGGAACGACTTCGCTGAGGTCGCGCAGCAGGGTGGCCGACAGGAACACGGTGTTGCATTCGGCAAGTTGTTGCCTGAAGCTTGGGCTTTGGCCAAAGACTTCATCGACGGTCGCCGTGGCGTACGGCATTTGCTCCTGGCGCAGCAAGGTGGTGAGCACGACCTCGGTCAGTTCGGGCGTGCCCGTTTGCGACGCCGCCCGGTTGAAGTAGGCGCTCACTTTCTCCGGGAGGTTCCGCCCGGCCATGCGGCGCGCGACTTCGGCACAGACGAGCGACTCGGCCATGACGAGTTTGATCTTGAGGTCGAGCCAGGCCGATTCGGCGGCGCGCCATTGCAGCAACTGCTTGCGGGCCGCGCGGATGACCGAGGTTTCTTTCTCGTTCAATAGGCCGCCAGTGACCACGAGCACTTTGTCGGCCCCGGGTATCATGCCAGCCGCCGCAGCAGGGGGCCGCCCGAGGGGACGATCAAGACCATATTGCGCACCGGTTTGGCGGGCGCGGCATTGGCCAGTTCGAAGTTGCAATTGCCGAGCATCTCGGAGGCGATCAACACCATTTGCCGCAGCGCGAACGGCATGCCGGCGCACAGGCGGTTGCCGAGGCCGAAGGGGAAATACGAATGGCGCCATTCCGGCTTCGGGTTCACGAAGCGCCGCGCGATGAAGCGATCTGGCTGGTCGAACACGGCTGGGTTGCGCTGGGCAAGGTACATGCACGGCAGCACGCGCTCGCCGGCGGCGATCTGGTAGTCGCCCACGGCGGTTGGGGCGACCGCGTGGCGGGTCAGGTGCACCACGACCGGGGACAGGCGCATGCTCTCGTGGATGGCGGAACGGAGCAGTACATGTTGCTCAAGGTCGGGTTGCTCAAGGTCGGGTTGCTCAGGGTCGGGTTGCTCAAGGTCGGGTTGCTCAGGGTCGGCCAGCGCATTCGATGCGTTGGTGCGGCAGAGGTCGATTTCGCCGCGCACATCGGCCAGCGCCCGCGGGTCCTGCAAGATGTGGTGGAAGAACCATCCCATCGCCGCCGCGCTCGTGTCGTGGCCGAACATGAGGAAGGTCACCATTTGCGACACCAGTTCGGCATCGCTGACATCGGCCGTTCCCGCGCGCCGTTGCCGCATCATGGTGCCGAGCACGCCGCCGCTGTCGGGCTTGGCCAGCAAGTCCTCGATGAAGCGGTGAAGCGCCGTGCGGTTGTTCAAAAAACGTCCCCAGGCGGAACGCTCGCCAAGATTGATCTGCAAGGGTTTGAGGAACAGGATCGCCGGATTGGTGAACGAGCCGAGCCACTTGCGCACGAGCCCGACGGCATGCTCATGGCGCGCGGGACCGAGCGCGCCGAACAGCACCTCGATGATGATGTTGAGCGTGATGTCGGCCGTGAACTTCATGCCCGAGAAGCAGGACAGCGGCGGCTGCGCCTCTAGCGCGCGCGCGACCCATTTGCGCGTCAGCACGTCGTGCGCGGTCATGTCGCCGGTAAAAAAATGGGGCAGCATCAGCGTGCGGTGGCGTTCGTGCCGGGCGCCTTCGAGCACGATCAGGCTGTGGTCGCCGACCACGGGGCGCAGGGCTTGCGTGCCGCGCCCGCCGATCAGCTCCTTGTTGCGCACGATGCCAGCTATCAAGGCCGGATCGCCCGTGAGCAGGCTGCGCCCCATGACCGGCAAGTCGAGGCGGAACGTGAGCCCGCCTTTGGCGAGCCTGGCGTCGAGCAGGGCGCAGGGCGCGCGCAGCCAGTCGAGGCCGGTGCGGATCCGCGTCAGCATGGCGGCACGCGCGCAAGGCTCAAAACAGCTCGCCTGGGCTCGGTGCCGGTGTCGCGATGGGCCGCGGTTTTGGTTTTGGCACGCGCGGCGGCAGCGGCGCGAGCCAAGCCTTCATTGTTTCGGCCGGGAAGGGGCGCAGGAAGCTGCGCGCCAGTTCGGGGTCGCGGCAGGTCAGCCAGGCATCGAGCTCGTCGTCGGGGATCACGACCAGCGAGCGTTTCTCGTCGCCGGGCTTGTGGAAGCGCCGCATCAGCGGATGCTCGTCGGCGTTGATGGTCAGCTGGGTGAACGAGGTGCCGATGACGCCGTCGGCGCCGCCCCACTCGCGCCACAGGCCCGCCACCGAGAACATGCCGTCGTCGTGCTTGCCGATGCCGAAGCGCTCGGCCTTGCCGCTTTCGTAGCCCGGCTCGAAGAAACACGTCATCGGCACCGCGCACAGCTGCGCCTTGCGCCAAGCGGGCGCGAACGAACGGCGCTCGCCGATGGTTTCCGCGCGCGCGTTCATGGTGTCGAACACCTTGACGCCCTCGGGAATGTGCTTGCGCGGCACCATGCCATAGGTGGCGAGGCACAACTCGCGCGCGCCGTCGCCGTTGGCGCGGATGATGGGCGCGGGATAGTCCTTCCAAGTCTCGCTCGGCCAGTCCCAGTCCCGGTACACATCGATCAGCGCGCCGACGACGGCTTCGAGCAGTTCAGGGGGAGGAGGGCGGAAATTGATGCACATGGTCTACCTTGAAACATTGATCGCTAACGCCGATGATAGCAGGGGCGGGCGGGCATCGTCGACCATTGCGGAAAGCGCGATACGGCAACTCGGGCGCCGCTTGCGCCTCGCCTCATTTGAGCTACACTTACGTCTTAAAGGAGGCAAATATGCCGAATTCCAAAGCAAGCGCGAAGCCAGCGGCAGCGGCCCGCGCCGCCGATGCAACATTCGCCGGGCACGCCGTTTTTGTCGATGCTACACAAATTCACCGCTTCGATCCCGGGGCGCGCATTGCCGTGATCCGGCAGGGCATACCCGCGTCGTCGATCAGCAGTCTCTCGTCGCGCATGGGCATGAGCAAGGAAAATTTGTTGTCCAGCCTCGGCCTCTCCCGCGCCACGATCAGCCGCAAGGAAAAAGACGCCACGGTGTTGTCCAAGGACGAATCGGAACGCGTTCTGGGCGTTGAAATGCTGATCGGAATGGTGCAGGCGATGGTCGAGCAGTCTGGCCATCCAACCGGGTTCGACGCGGCGCGCTGGGTTGCCGACTGGCTGAGCAAGCCACTGCCGGCGCTGGCCGGTGCGACGCCAGCGAGCTACATGGACACGTTCGAGGGCCAGAAACTGGTGGCCGAACTGCTTTCGATGAGCCAGAGCGGTGCGTACGCGTGAGCGTTCCGGTCTGGCGGATCGCAGTTGAGGCCCCGACATACACTGCCGATGATCTGAGCGGTACTGGCGCCAAGCTGACGGGCGGGCGCTGGAACAGCAAGGGCACCCCCGTCGTCTACTGCGCCATGAACATCGCGCTGGCCACCCTAGAGACCGTGCACTGCCTGCGCAACGGCACGCTGCCGTTCAATCGCTACCTGGTGCGCATCGACGTCCCGGACCCGGTATGGGAACGGCGCCAGATGCTCGACGCGCTCCCAGGCGGCTGGGATGCGATTCCGGGCGGATTGACCGCCAAGCGGGTAGGCGACGCCTGGATCGCCTCGGGGGCCTCGGCGCTCCTGCTTGTTCTCTCCGTGATCGTGCCCGACGAATACAATGTGCTGATCAATCCGAAGCACTGGGATGCCGCCGCTATCGGCGCCACGACCCTCAAACGCTGGATCTACGACCCGCGGTTTTTCCCTTGATATTGTTCCGTCGACCCGTAACCCGGGTCTGCCCCCTTACCTCTGAATTGCTCCCGGATTCGTGTTCAATCAAATGGTTGGCCTGTCCGCGCCTCGGCGCCTTTCTGTGGCGAACGCCGCTTGCCCCATTGAATAGAATTTCGTAACCGGGGTCTGACCCCACTTATGAAAGTAATTGCCGAAACTGGGGCATCTCAAGGGCTTGGCCGTGGATTAATGCCAATTAATTTCGCTATCGGGGTCAGACCCCGGTTGCGATATGCGTGAACCTTTTGGTTGCACCCATTCTGGGCGGTTTTTAATTGCCCTCGGCAGGCGACACGCGGTAATTTATCCAAATGGAACTCTTGGGCGGTGCTTGGGTCTAAATGCCGAGCTCGTAACAAACGCCTTTCTCGCCGGCGATCAAATTTACAGGAAACCTATGCGCAAGCCTAGAGTCAACGGACGGGACACCCGCCAGCGGTTGTAGCGAGAAAACCGGCGCAAAGCGTCGCAAGCGGGTCGGTCCCCGACAACTGGCAGGCTTGGATCGCCGATGGCCTCGGTCGTGGCTGCATCGTTGAAGAGCTGATCGCCATCATGATGCGCGACGGCCAATTCAGCCGCACTGTCGCTTGCGAGGCGATCGAAGCCGGGCTTGCAGCCGCCGGCCGGCCGCTCGCGATCGCCGAAGCCGCCAGAACCGGGGCCATGGCGCGCCCCCAGATCGACACCAGTAAAAACACCATCAGCACGCCGGACCGCGAAGTGAGCATCCTGCTGGCCATCGACGCCCCGCGCATTGTCGTGCTCGGAAATGTGCTCAGCGATGAAGAGTGCGACATCCTGGTGGCCTACAGCGAATCAAAAATGGCGCCTTCGCGGGTCGTCGGCGGCACCGAGGGCGACAACGTCCTGCACGACGCCCGCACCAGCAGCGGCTCGTTCATCGCGCGCGGCGAAATCGAGGTCGCGGCGCGGCTCGAGGCACGCCTCGCGGCCATCGCCCAGTGGCCCGTCGAGCGCGGCGAGGGCTTGCAAATCCTGCGCTACACCAAGGGCGCCGAATACAAGCCCCACTTCGATTGGTTCGACCGCGCGCAGCCCGGGCAGGCCAGGTTGTTCGACCGCGGCGGCCAGCGCGTGGGCACCTTTGTTCTTTATCTGAACGACGTCGAAAGCGGCGGCGGCACCAATTTCCCCAAACTCGGGCTCGAGGTGTCGCCCAAGAAAGGTGGCGCGGTTTTCTTTTCGAATGTGACCGCCGACGGCGTGCCCGACCCGTTCACGCTCCATGGCGGCATGCCGGTGCTCAGCGGCGTCAAGTTCGTTGCCAACAAGTGGCTGCGGGAAGGGCTGTTTGTTTAGCAGCCTTTAGGCGGATGCGATCCGCAACAGGCCCGAGTAGGACAGGACTTTTCCAAGCAGCGGCACGCCGACCGTCACGCTGAAGCGGTAGTTGCCGTCCTCTATCCATTTGCCGGCCCGCACCCTGGGCAGCATGGCCACCGGAACGCGTAGCCCGAACAGGCGATAGGCGAGCGGGCGCCAATGCCAGCCGCCGCCGTCGGTGTCGACCGTGAGCAGCATGGTCAGATGCCCGGTGCGCTCGATCCAATGCCCGTCCGGCAGCCGCCCGACCGGCGCAAAAATCGAGGTGATCGTGCCGCCATCGGCGAAACGCCGTTCCCAATGCAAACCATCGGTCTGGTGCGAAATGGTCACCACCAACGCGTGCCTGCCGCCGATGAGCGGAATGCGAAACCGCCTTGCCAGCAGGCGCCCGATGGCGCCGCGCAAGCCTGGTTCGAACACAACCTCGACCGGCCCGCGCAAGGTGCCGCCGCCGCGGTGCAGCGCCTGCAGCAAAGGGTGCAAGTCGTCAAAACGCGCACCGAACCAGTCGCTTACCAGCGTTGCGGTCATGTCAGGCCACACGTGAACACATGAGATATCCCTTTTGCTCGATCCCGATATTATGTTGGTAAGTAGAAATTTCGACGGATCTTTTTGCATCCGCCATTGAGAACAATTCTCATTTACAAACCAGCTCAGCAATGTTAAGCTATTCCTCCATACCCGGAAGTAGTGCGAGCGCGGCCGACCGGGGCTTCTTTTGCAAGGCGATTTGGCATGATGCTGGACCATATTAAACCGACGCGCGCCGCGCGGACCTTCCCGTGAGCGGCGCCCCGAATGTGGCCCAGGGCACGCAGCGCGCCGGCTGGCTGCGGACCCTGCTGCAATGGCACTGGATCAGCTCGGCCCTGTGCCTGGTCGGCATCGTGCTGTTCAGCGTTACCGGGATCACGCTCAACCATGCGAGCCAGATCGAGGCCAAGCCTGTCGTCGTGAGCCAGAAGGCGGTCGCGCCCAAGAACCTGGTGGCCGAGCTGGGCGCTTTGGCCGCGACCCACGACGGCAAACGCGCCGCGCTGCCGCCCCGCGCGACCCAGTGGATCGAACGCACCTGGGGCCGCGACGTCGGCGGCGTCGAAGCCGAATGGAGCGCCGACGAAATCTACCTGCCGCTGCCGCGCCCCGGCGGCGACGCCTGGATGCGCATCGGCCTGCTCGATGGCGCCAGCGAATTCGAGGTCACCAGCCGCGGCGCCATTTCGTGGCTCAACGACCTGCACAAAGGCCGGCACACGGGCGTCGCCTGGAGCTGGTTCCTCGACCTGTTCGCGCTCGCCTGCCTCGTGTTCGCGGTCACCGGTTTCCTGATCCTCAAACTGCATGCGCAGAACCGGCCGGTGACATGGCCACTGGTCGGCTTCGGCTTGTTGTTGCCGGCAATGATAGCCATGCTCTTCATTCATTGATTAATAAAAAAGGCACTCCGTGAAAATTCCGTATTCCATCGCACTGGGACTCCCCTTGCTGGGCGGCTCCGCCATGGCGGCCGACATGACGCTCAAGATCGATTTGCCGCGCTTGAACGTGGCCGAGTACCACCGCCCGTACATCGCGGTCTGGCTCGAGGGCGCCGACCAGGCCGTCGTCGCCAATCTGGCGGTGCTGTACGACGTGAAAAAGAAAGACAACGGCGGCACCAAGTGGCTCAAGGATGTGCGCCAGTGGTGGCGCAAGACCGGGCGCGACCTGACCATGCCGATGGACGGCGTCAGCGGCGCCACGCGCGCGCCCGGCGAATCGACGCTGACCTTTGCCACGGCCAAGGCGACGCTCGACAAACTGCCCGCGGGCGCCTACACCGTGGTGCTTGAAGTGGCGCGCGAAAAAGGCGGGCGCGAACTGGTGCGCATGCCGATGCAGTGGCCCGTGAAAAAGGCGCTGTCGGTGCCGGCCAAAGGCAAGGAAGAACTGCGCAGCGCCACCTTGCAAGTCAAACCCTAAGCCCGAGGACCTGAACATGATCAAGAAAACCCTGCTGCTCGCCATGCTCGCGGGCCTGTCGCTCAACGCCCTGGCCGCGCGCAGCTGGCTGTTGCCGTCCGCCACCGTCATCGAGGGGCGCGACCCGTGGGTCACGATCGACGCCGCCAACTCCGAGAACCTGTTCGATTTCGACGCCGTCGCGCTCGACCTGGCCGCTCTCGTGGTCACCGGCCCGGACGGCGCCGCGGTCGCGCCGGAGAACCGTTTCAGCGGCAAGCTGCGCAACGGGTTCGACCTCAAGCTGAGCAAGCCGGGCACCTACAAGGCCAGCCTCGTGAGCGAAATCACGATGGCCAACTACAAGCTCAACGGCGAGCCGAAGCGCTGGCGCGGCAAGGCCGAGGCGATGGCGGCCGAGGTGCCGGCCAATGCCGAGGAACTGCGGGTCGTGAACACGCACAACCGCGTCGAGACCTACGTCACCGCCGGCCGTTCGGGCGGCACGCCGTTCAAGCTGTCGGGCGTCGGCATCGAGATGGAGCCGCTGACCCACCCGAACGAATTGCGGGCCGGCGAGCAGGCGCGCTGGCGTTTTCTGATCGACGGCAAGCCGGCCGCCAAACTGGGCTTCAGCCTGGTGCCGGGCGGCGTGCGCCACCGCGGCCTGCTCGGCGAGCTGCGCTTTAGCACCGATGCCAAGGGCGAGGCCACGGTCACGCTGCCCGAGGCGGGCATGTACTGGCTCAACGCCGGCTTCCCGGACGCGCCCGCGCAACCGGCGCCTGCCGCCTCGCGCAAACTGCTGTACGCGGCCACTCTCGAGATCCAGTCGCAGTAATCGATGCGACGAGTACTGGTACCGGCCGAGATCAGCGGGCAGCCGCCCGCCGCCACGAGCAGCCTGCACCGCTTTGGCGGCGCCAGCATGGGCACCAGCTGGTCGGTGCAATTGTTCGGGGCCGGGGGCAGGCCCGATCCCGCGCTCGAACTGGGCATCGCGCGCCAGCTCGCGCTGGTCGTCGAGCAGATGAGCCACTGGGTTCCGCAGTCCGACCTGAGCCGCTTCAACAGCGCCGCGCCGGGCAGCTGGCACGCGCTGCCGCCCGCGTTCTACAAGGTGCTCGCCTGCGCCGAGGACGTGGCCCGGGCGAGCGGCGGCGCGTTCGATCCGGGCGCCGGGGCGCTGGTCAACCTGTGGGGTTTCGGGGCCCATGGGCGCTTCGACGAGGCCGGATTTCGCGCGCCAACGGCGGCCGCGGTCGAACGTGTGCAAGGGCGCGCGCGCGCGCACCGCGCCACGCTTGACCACGCCGCGCGCCGCTTGTTGCAACCGGGCGGGGTCGCGCTCGACCTGTCGTCGATCGCCAAGGGGTACGCGGTCGACCGCGTGGCCGATCATTTGATTACGCTCGGCGTAGAACACTATCTGGTCGAGGTGGGGGGGGAATTGCGCGGGTCCGGCATGAAGCCCGATGGCCAGCCCTGGTGGGTGATGCTCGAACCGATCGAGGGCGAAGGCGACGGCGGCGAACTGGCGCTGGCGCTGCACGGCCTGTCGATCGCGACCTCGGGCGACTACCGCCGCTACTTCGAGGCCGGCGGCGCACGGCACGCGCACACGATCGATCCGCGCAGCGGATGGCCGATAAAAAACGGCGTCGCCTCGGTCTCCGTGGTGCATGCCGAATGCATGATGGCCGACGCCCTGTCGACCGCGCTGACCGTGCTCGGCCCGGTCGAGGGCATGGCCTACGCAGAGCGCGCCGGCTTTGCCGCTCGCATGCTGGTGCGCGACGGCCGGCAGATGCAAGAACACCTGAGCACACGCATGCGCGGGATGCTGGCATGACGTCCGACCCGGTCCGCCTGTGGGGCGCCGCGGCGATGCTGCTCGCATGGCTGCTGCTGTGCGCGGCGATCGTGCTGCGGCGGCGCCTTAGCCAACGCGCGGCTACGCGCCCGGTGCAATGGATCGTCGCCTATGCCAGCCAGACCGGCAGCGCCGACCATCTCGCGCAGCTGACCGTGGCCACGCTCAAAACGGCCGGCTTGTCGGCGCTGGACTGCAGCCTGTCCGAGCTCGAACCGGCGCAGTTGCGCCAGTCGGACCGCATCCTGTTCATCGTCAGCACCTACGGCGAGGGCGACCCGCCCGACAACGCGCTGCGTTTCGTGCGCGCCGAAATGCAGGGCGCGCCCAGGCTCGGCCACCTGCATTACGCGGTGCTGGCGCTGGGCGACAGCAGCTATGCCCAGTATTGCGGCTTCGGCCGCGCGCTCGACCAGTGGCTTGGGGCCTGCGGCGCGAACCCGCTGTTCGATAGGATCGAGGTCGACCGCGGCGCCGCGCCCGCCATCACGGCGTGGCAGGAGCATCTGTGCCACCTCGCCGGCGCGGTCGACGCGCCCGACTGGAGCGAGCCGGCGTACGCCGATTGGCGCATCGTCGAGCGCGCCGAGATCAATGCGGGCAGTGCCGGCGAACCGGTTTTCCGGGTCGCGCTGGCGCCGGCCGACGGGGTGTTTCCGGACTGGGAGGCGGGCGACCTGGCGCAGGTCAGCGTGCCCGGGGAGCCGGGCCTGCCGCGCGAATATTCGATCGCCTCGCTGCCCGCCGAGGGGCGCCTTGAGCTGCTGGTGCGGCTGCACCGGCGCGCCGATGGCTCGCACGGGTCGGCGTCGGGCTTTTTGTGCCTGCATGCGCCGCTGGCGGCGCCGATCGCGCTGCGGGTGCGCGAGCACAAGCGCTTTCGCATCGGCGAGAATCGGTGGCGTCCTTTGATCTTGATCGGCAACGGCACCGGCATGGCCGGCCTGCGCGCGCATTTCAAGGAGCGCGATTTCCGTGCGATCGACTGCTGGCTGGTGTTCGGCGAGCGCAACGAGGCGAGCGATTTCCATTATCGGGAGGACGTGGAAGCCTCGGTCGCGATGGCGACGCTGGTGCGTTTCGACGGGGTGTTTTCGCGCGACCAGGAACAACGGCGCTATGTGCAGCATGTGCTGCGCGAGTCCGGCGCGGCCCTGCGCGACTGGGTCGAGCGGGGCGCGGCGATCTATGTGTGCGGTGGTTTGCTGACCATGGCGGCCGGCGTGCACGAGGTGCTCGAGGCCGAGTTGGGCAAGGCGAAGCTCGAGCAGTTGGCCGACGAGGGGCGGTATCGGCGCGATGTTTACTAGCTGGGCATAACCGCCAACGCTGAAACTACCACCACATCGTCCTCGCGGAGGGCTCGGCGCCCCCGCGTCGATCCATAGAACGTTAGCGATAAGCAACGGTTCTATGGGTCCCCGCCTCCGCGAGGACGATGTTGGTTTTTGGTGTCGATGTATTTTTGGCGCGGAGTCTGACGCCGCTCGGCGGCAGACTCCGCGCCACTGATTCAGGCCTTCGGCGCCTTTGGCTTGCGCGCCGCCGGCTTGGCCGCCGCGCGTTTTTTGGCCGGCGCCTTGGCCGGCGCCGCCGCCGCCGACGCCGACGGCTTGGCCTTGGCCATCGCCTTCGACAATTGCTCGGCCGGACGCACCGACGCCGCCGCCAGTTTGGCCGCCGCGTCTTGCGCCATCGCGCTGGCGTTGGCCATCGCCTCGGACGACATCGCGGTGCTCACCGCGCTCTTGAACTGGTCCTGCAGCATGTTCCACCACGCGCTCGGGTTGGGCAGCGCCGGCGCGCCCGCGGCGTCCGGCTTGGCCGCCGGCGGCGCCTCGTCGCGCTCCTTGACCGCCTCGGCGACCGGCTGGGCAAAGAAGGCCGATGCGAACGGCGCCGCCTCGAGCACTGATTTCTCGTTCGCGCCCGGCTGCTTGACCGCCGCCGCAAGCGTCGCGCCCATCGACTTGAGCGTCGAGATCGTGCCGCGCTGCACTTCAAGCGCCTGGATGGTCCCGCGCAGCATCGCCGTGTTCACATTGAGCCATGACTCGACGGCCTTGAGGTCGGCGATTTTCTTGTCGAGGTCCTCGACCGACAGCGTCGGCGCCGCCATGCCTGGAATGCTCATGCCCGGCACGCTCATGCTGCCCCACAGATTCTTGACGAAATCGAGGGTGTCGGACACGGCACCGACGCCGGGAATGTTGGGCATAGGGGGTTTCAGCATGGCACTCTCCATTGTTAAGAGGCTTTAGCGTAGCAGAAAATTAACATGCGTTCAAAGCTTGTTGTGCGCGTTGCCGTTTGGACCCATCCGGCGCGTCGGCGAAAACACAGCGCCACGCGTTACACTAGGAGCCTGTCGGACTTAGGGAGTCGAAGCGAAACGGTCGAGGCAAAAAAAATGCTGGACGAGGACAGATTTTGACGATTTCGCAGTGCCAGCGAGCTATTGGCCGAGAAAGCGGCGAAATTTGGACCGTCCAGCACTTTTTGCAGCCGACGATCCTAAGTCCGACAGGCTCCGAGACCAAGGGAACCCGGCGCGCGCGGTATTTGCACCATACTGTCACTAAAATTGAAATCACGGATGCGGGAAAGCGATATGGCTGGTGCGGGAAAAAACGGCAATTTATTCATGCGGGCCATGCTCGGCGTGGCGCTGGCGGGCACGCTCACGTTCGCCTGCGCGCACGACGACAGCGCGGTCAAGCGCGCATTCAAACTGCCACCATCTGCCGACCTGCATTACAAGATCCAGGCGCGCCACAAGGGTTTTTCGATCTCCGGCCAGGCGCTCACCAAATGGCGCGTGGCCGACGGCAAGTACACGCTCGACACCGTCACCCGCGCGATGATGTTCGGCACCGTGCTCGAAGACAAGAGCGCGGGCACGATCGACAGCTATGGCATCGCCCCCGACCAGTTCTACGAAAAGCGCATCCGCAAAGACCCGTGGACCGCGACCTTCGACCGCCAGCGCAACCGGCTCAGTTTCTCCCTGAGCAAGCAGACCTACCCGCTCAAGGGCGGCGAGCAGGACCGCAACACGGCGCAGTGGCAGTTGGCCGCGGTGGCGCGCGCCGCCCCCGAAAAATTCACGCCCGGCTCGCAATGGACGTTTTTCGTCGCCGGCCGGCGCGACGCCGAGACCTGGACCTTCAAGGTAATCAAGCAGGAAACCGTGCGCACCGGCATGGGCCCGGTGGCGGCAATCCACCTCAGCAAATTGCAATCGCCCGACGGCCACGACCAGACCATCGACCTGTGGCTCGCCCCGGGCCACGAGTGGTATCCCGTGCGCGTGCGCTTCGCCGACAACGAGGGCGAACGCATCGAGCAGATTCTCGACAAAATCGTCAAGAAATAGCTTCCCCGGCAACACAGTACTCGGATTGTTATTGAGCGTTGACATGATTTGCGATAGGCTTGGATGGAACGGACCCGCCGCCACGACGGCGCGTCAATGAAGTCAAACCGGGGAGACGTCATGCATATCACGCGCGCGCTGGGACTGTGTTTTCCGTTGTTGCTTTGCCTGCCTGCGGGCGCCGACAGCGGCCCCAGACCGATGCGTCTGGCCACACTCGAATGGCTGCCCTACGTCGGCAAAATCGTCCCGAAAGACGGCCTATCCACCGTCATTGCCTCCGCTGCCGCCAGAAACGCCGGGTACTCCCTATCCGTGGACTATTTCGAGTGGACCGTGACCTTGGCAAAGGGGGAGAAAGATCCCGCTTTCGCAGGCTACTTCCCCGAGTATTACACCGAGGAACGCGCCAAGGCTTGCCACCTTTCCAAGTCGATCGGCACCAGTATGCTCGGCCTGGCGACCATGAAAGACACGCCGGTGCAATGGAACGCGCTCAGTGACCTTAACGCGGTCAAAATCGGGGTGGTCGAAGGCTATTCGAACGGCGAGGCATTCGATGCCATGGTCAAGCAGGGGAAACAGCCGGTTGAGAATGCCGCGAGCGACACATTCAATCTGCGCCGCTTGATCTCCAAGAAAGTGCCCGCCATCGCGATCGACCGCGAGGTGTTGCGCTATCTGCTGTTGCGTTCGCCCATGCGCAACGAGACGGTCTTCAGTCCGAAACCTTTGGGCGAACTGACGCTGCATGTGTGCTTCAAGCGCACGCCGGCGGGCAAGGAGATGCAGGAGGCATTCGACGCCGGCCTGCAAAAAATCGACATCAAAAAAATCGGTGGCGACTACATGAAGCAGCTCGATTTGAGCGGGACGTGAACCTTGGCCAGGTCTGATAACCGGCGCCGCGCGGGCGCCGCGATCAGAATGATTTCGTGACGCTGATGACGGCGTTGGTCTTGAGCGGTTGCGAGATCTCGGTCACGCCGGAAGAATTGGGCGTGGTGGCCGGATAATTGTCGTACACGCCGGACGGCGCATTGCCCTTGGTTACCGCGGCCATCGCCATCCAGCCGTTGCTGAATGTGCGGGTCAGGGCGATCTTGTAATCGCGCCAATCGTAGTCCGGCCAGTTGCGCACACGCCCCATGCCGAAATGGAACTGGAGGCCGAAACCCGATCCCACGTCGAAGTTGGTGTTCAGGTCCAGATAGCCGGTCCCGCGCGCATCGCTGAAGCCGAAGTAGTCTTTGGTGAATGTGTGATTGTATTTGGCGCTGAATATCTTGTAATTCACGCCCAGCGAGAGTTCGCCGTAGTCGTATTTGACGTTGACCGACGAGATTTTCGCGCCCGGATAAATATAGTAGTACACCATCGCGGTGTAGCCGATGTCGCTCATGCTGCCGGCATAGCCACCGTACAGATCCAATTCGAGCGAACCGCCCTCGATCATTTTCGAACTGATGGTCGAGCCCCAGGTGCCGATGGAAAAGCCGCTCGGGTGCGCATAATCGAGCCCGCCCTGCAGCGCGGGTTTGCCCCAGGTTTGCTGGTAACCGCGCGAAATGTATTGGCTCGCCAATGTCACGTTGCCCGTCGTCGTGGCGAGCTCGGCGGAAGGCGCCGGTTCCGGTGTTTGTGCCTGCGCGAAGGCGGCAGCGAGCGCCAGCACCGGCGCGAGCATCAACGTGTTCAAAGTCGGCTTCATCACCAGCGTCCCCTCAATCCATTTCACAATAGCCCGTGAATTGATACTACACAGCAAATTTGCCATAGGCAAATGGAGCGCGCTGTTGATGATCGGAAAACCACACTGCCGGCGCCCGCTCGCAGGCGCCGTCGTGGCTTAAATCAGACAAACCATCTTCTCGGCCTCGGCGCGCAGCGCGCCCGCTCTGGCCGGGGCCGCCGCGAGCTTGGCCTAGGCCACCTTGACGGCGCTGGCGTAGTGGCCGCCCTTGATGCCGTCCTCGACCGCGTCCTTGAATTCGCTTTGCGCCTCCTTGAGCGCCACGCGCAGCGGGCCGACCTTGGCGTCGGCGGCCGCGAGCGACTGCGCCGCCGCCGGGCAGCGCGCGTCCTCGGGCATGCCGAGCCCGGTCTTGAAGGCGCGCAGCAGCAGCCGCCTGAGAGGCTGAGAGTCTTTCGATCATGCCCGCTCAGCACGCCAGAAAGCGCCAGTTCGTCGTTGCAAATGCTCGCCATAGCCCGCTATGGCTGTGCTTTGCGCCTCGATCTGCCGCTTTCTGGCGGGTTGCTCGGGCACGCCCGAAAAACTCTCAGCCTCTGAGGCTGTACGAACTCATGTCGTTGGAGTTGATGATGCCGACCGCGTAGTACCCGTTTGGCAACATCAGGATCGAGGCATGGGCCCCGCCATGGTCGCCGCCCATGTAGGCGAGCTGGCTGATTTTGAACTTTTTCTTGATGTCCTGGTCGGCGATCGTGAACGACCAGACCACGCGCTCGTCGGCCTTGTCGTCGTCTTACATGAGATCGCGGGTGGCGCCCGAGACCAGCGTCTTGGCGGCGCTGAAGTTGGCGACGAAGGCGGCCAGTTCGCGGCTCTCGATGTACCAGCCGCCCTGGGCCTGGCAATAGCCGTTGATCACGCGCGAGTCGTGGGTGACGCCGTTGCCGGCGTCGCCCGCGGAGGCGTAGTCGGGCGCCCACGCCTGCTTGATCTTGGCGTATTCGACCGTCGGGTTGCAGCTCGGTTTGATGGCCGGCGTGATCCTGCCATAGATATTGCCGTGCATATGCGCCTCCCAGGCGTCGGCGACGCGCTTGTGGATCTCGATGCCCTCCGCGCGCCATTTCTTGTCGGAGGCCTCCTGGTTCACGCGCGCCAGAAAGTCCGGGTGGGCGATCATCGGGACCAGGTAGGTCACGAGCGAGAAATTGGCGTTGGCATATTTGCGCTGGTCGAAATCGGCGCCTTCGATGCCGGCCGCCAGGTAGTCGAACATGCGCTTCTGTTGATCGGCGCCCAGGTCTTCCTTGCCCAGCGAGCGGAAGCCCGAACGGTGCTGCAGCAGGTGGCGGAAGGTGATCTTCTTGATGCTCGGGTCCATCTTCTGCTGCCACAGCGCGGGGAAATACGGGTGGATCGGCTGGGCGAGCCACTGCTCGACCGTGTAGCCGCGCGGATTAATCGTCTTATCTTTGCTTTCAAACAAATTCAACAGGCTAATTCCGCCCGTAAACTTGATCGTACTGCCAATGTTGGCGGGAATTACGGTGTTTTTCTCCTTCGTTGAGATTGGTGCTGGCATCTTCCCATCCGGTAGTTCGGGCAACTACCCCCAAAGATGAGGGAATGAACCATGTTGGAAAGTGCATTGAAAACCCTGCGCGAGCACATCGACTTCGACGCCATGCTCGCTTGCGCGGGGCGCCGCGGCGCCGACGGCGTGGTCACGTTGGCGCAAGTGCTCGGCAGCCACAAAATCGACGCGCATTTTGTCGCCGAGTATGCCGACGTGGCCGACGAGGACGTCGCGGGGCAATTGTTTGCCGCCTATCCGCGGACGGTGCAGACCATTTCGGTGTGCGACTACCGCGACCTGGGCGAGCGCGAGACGGGCAGCGTGGCCGGCGCGCGCGCGGGGCGCTTAATGGCCGACTACCTCGAGAAATACGGCTTCCAGCACCTGATGCTGGCCGGGCTGGGCAGTTCGTACGGGTTGGCCTGGATCACCTTTTACCGCCACGACGCGGCCAAGCCGTTCACCCCGGAGGACGCCGAGTGGGCCAGGTATCTGGTGCCGGGCCTGCTGTACCAGTGGCAGCGCGCGTGCCGGCTCTGCGTGTGCACCGAGTTGCCGTCGAAACTGCTGCCGCTGACGAGCCGTGAGATGCAGATCGCGATTCTGAGTGCGCAGGGCTTGCTGCCGAAGACGATCGCCGACCGCTTCCAGCTGAGCACGAGCACGGTGCGCGAAGTGATCCAGAACATCCGCGCCCGGCTCGGCATCATCGGGCGCAAGATGACGTCCGACGACATGGAACGGCATCTGGCCCTTCCCGCGCCGCCCGCCAGGAACGGCGCCACGATCGGCGCCACGATCAGTTCCACGGTCGGCGCCACGATCGCTAAGCGCGGTCCAGAATCAGTTTCACCGCCCGGCTATCCATGAAACCGAGCCAGATTATCTGCATCGCCAGATTGACGGCGGTGAAAAACAGCGCGCCGCTTAGGGCTGCCGTGCCGAAGAAATCCTGCGACATGCCCCAGCCGACGACGATCAGGCAGCCATACAAGGCGACGACGTTGCCCCTAACTTCCATCTGCCGGTAGGCGGGGCCCCAGGCGTCGTCGATGGGCTGCCTTTTGCGCCGCACGCAGTACAGCAGCGTCGCCACGCCGACCGGCACAATGACCGCGAAGCCCGCCATGCGGCCGGCCAGCACATGGGTCGCAATCAGGCCGAGGTGGTGCCCCGCGAGGTAGGCGAGAATGGCCGCGGCGTACAGCGCGAAACACGTCGTGGTCCAGGCGGGATGGACAAAATCGCGCAGCGACCTGCGCTCGAATTGCGCGCTGCGCCTTTCGGGCAGGGGGATTTTGCGGTACACGCGGTAGTGCCCGACCCCGGCATAGCAAAGCATGAGGCCTGCCCATGCCAGCGTGGGCGCGAAGGTGAGCACGGTGAGCAGGTCGGGCCGGTCGGATTGCGCCGCCGAATAGGCGAGCAGGGCGAACCAAGCCGCACCCAGCGCATACAGGCTCCAAAGCGCGATTTTTGGCGTCGCGTGGCGCTGTTTGAATTCGGGATGGTCGGCCAGCCAGGCGGGATTTTTATGGAAGAAGGTGGCGTCGACGAGCCGCATCATCCGTGCCGCCGTGAGCCAATAGAGCATCGCGATCTGGCTCGCCGCTATCATGTGGATCATTAACTTGGTCGCCGATTCAGTCATCTTTTTCTCCTTGTTGTTCTGGCTTGGCCACTGCCGCCGCAAAGGCGGCACCGATGTCGGTCTCCGACAGTCCGCGCTCGCGCAGCGATCCCACAAGGGAGGCCATCGCATACGCCGCCTGTTGCCGGTTGAGGGTGTGAATATGGGCGAGCGCATCGCGGTTGATGAAGGTGCCTTTCTTTCCCGCCGTCAGGATGACCCTGTCGGTTTCGAGGATCTTGTAGGCCTTGGCGACCGTGTTGGGGTTCAGGTCGAGGTCGTGCGCGAGCTGCCGGATGGTCGGAATGGGCATTCCGTCCCGCAATGCCCCCTGCAACACCCCTTGCCGCACCTGGCGCACGATTTGCTCGTACACGGGTTCAACGCCGGCGACGTCGACGGTCATTTCCATGTCTTCCACCACATGTACTAGTTGAATGTAGTACAAAGAATAGCCGGATTAGCCCCGGCCGCGCAAGCGATATCGGAATTTCTTTTGGCGCAGGGTGGATTTTTTGGCAATTGGGGGCTTGCGCGCCGCGTGGCGGGACGTTTCCTTTCTGGCCACCAAGGCTAAGCTGATATACTGACGCCCCCGCGATGCTGTTGTTGTGCCCGGTGGTGCGAGGGTGCCAGGGGTGGAACGGGGGAATTGGCGTGGTGTACCACGCCCCCGTGTAACGAGCTCGATTTCGCCGTGGTGAAAATTTTTTACTTTCGAGCGCTTCGGCCGGCGAGACGTCGCCTCGCGCTAGAACTTGGTACCGGATCACAATCATGGATTTAAAGGCAGGTGCGGCTTTGGCCGCTGACCCACTCACAACAGGCCCGGTCGACGCCGATTCACTGCAGTCGCACTTCAACGCCGGCATTTCCGCCGACGAGATCGAGCAGGTGTTCCACCTCAAGCGCGCGCAACCGACTCTGACGGCGTTCACGGCGCTGTTCCACGGCGGCAGCGACGGCGTGCTGATCCGCCTGCTGGTGCTGCGCGAGCTGGCCGCCGACACCAGCACGGCCGCGTTCTCGCGCGCCGACATCAACCTCAAGCTGTCCTACCTCGTCGCCGAGAGCCTCGAGACGGTGCTCATGCGCCTGCGCTCGCACGGCCTGCTCGCGTGGGACGCCCAGGCCAGCGTGTACCGCGTCACGCCGATGGCGCGCAACGTGCTCTCGGCGCTCGACACGCTGCTGTCGATGGGCAAGGCCGACGACGAGGCCGAGATGGGCTTTTTGCTGTCGCAGGTGGCCGGCGCGCAGGCCGTCGGCGGGGTCACCGTCGACCAGCTCAAGCACCTGCTCGGGCGCCTGGTCGACCTGACCGAGGAGTTCCGCGACGCCATCGCCTCGGGCTCCGAATTCAAGCTGCGCACCTCGCAGGCGAAGTGGCACATGGCCTGCGACTGGGTCGAGAAGGGCTCGCTCATCCTGCGCGCGATCACCTCCGACGAGCGCGCCGATTCGGCCACCCACAAGGCGGCCCAGGCGATCGGCCGGGCCCAGAGCGCGCTGCTCAACATGCAGGGTATGTTCTCGCGCGCGCTCAACCAGATCGAGCGCCAGCGCGTGCACCTTGGCCAGTCGGGCCTGTCGACGACCGACGTCAAGCGCTGGCTGCTGGCGCACGAGGACCTGTCGCAGCTGGCCGTCGGCGCGATCGACCGTCCGGTGGTGCCGCTGTTTGGCACCCCGGCAGAGATGATCGACGTCGCCGAAACCGAGCTGCTCGCCGAGCGCAACGCCGCCGTCGCGCAGGAGGGGCTGCCCGAGGGCCAGGACGCGCCGCTGACCGTCAACGACGCGCCGGCGATGCAGGCCGAACTCGACGACTGGCTCGCGCGGCTGTCGGACTTTGCCAACCTGGGCAATTTTCCGAGTTTTTCGGAGGAGGGCCCGAAGTCGATCCCGATCCAGGACTCGCTGCTGCCGGCCAGCTTCGCGGTGGCCTCGTACCGCGCCTCGCTGCTGCCTTTGCTGGGCGACGCCTCCGAGGCCAGCCTGCAGGGCGCGACCGCGCAGCTGGCGCGCTTGCCGATCACGTTCTCGGCGGTCGACGAGATGATCCAACTGAACGACCCGCACGTAGCGGCGATGTCGATCGCTACGCTCTCACTTGACCTCGAAAGCGCCCCGGACGATGAATGACGATTCCCAAATCCTGATTGCGCGCATGCTCACGCATCAAACCCTGCGGCGCGACGACAAGATGGTCAAGCGCGTGCTGTCGGACGAATTCTTCCGCGCCGAGGTCGACAAACGATTGCTCGAGTCGGGGCTCAAGCTGCTCGACAACGTTTACGCGGACCACGTCACGCTGGCGCTGCACCGCTCTGTCGAGCCGAAGATTTTCGGCGCCAAGGACATCTGGCAGAACAATAATTTTGGCCTCACGCGCGACGGCGTGGCGCTGCTGGTGGTGCTGTGGGCGCAGATCATCCTGCCCAAGCGCGAACGCCAGGAGTCGCACCAGAACGCCGAGGACGACCAGAACGACCTGTTCGACAAGGACAAGCCGATGCCGCGCGCCGAGGACACCTCGATCGGCATCTCGTACACCGCGCTGCTGTCGGACTTCGGCGACAAGCTCGGCAAAAAAACGCGCATGGACATGAACCTCGGCTCGCTCTCCAAGCTCGGCTTCATCGAGCGCCGCGGCGACGTGATCCTCGAGGGCCCGCTGCTCGATTTGATGATGGACACCGACGTGCTCAAGGAACGCATCATCAACGGCGCGCTGACCGACGTGTTCAAGCGCGCGCCGGCGACCGTGGTCGCGCTGCGGCGGCCCGCCGCCGCGGAAGCCGAAACGGAAGCCGCGGCGGAAGCTGAAGCGCAGAGCGCGCCGGAGTCCGCGCCGGCTTCCGGGCCGGAGCTTGAACCGGCCGCGCCCGCAGCCGCGCCCGAAGCGCCGCCCGATGCCAACGACACCCCAACCAGAGACTGATCATGTTCCACATTAAATCGCTTGAACTGGTTCATTGGGATTACTGGCAGCGGATCAAAAACATCCCGCTCGACGCCAAGATCATCACCATCGCGGGCCAGAACGGCTCGGGCAAGACCACGCTGCTCGACGCGCTGCGCACGCTGTTCGGCCTCGACTGCTCGATGGGGCGCACCTACAAGCATTACGCGCGCCACTCGGGGCAGCAGACCGCGTGGATCCGCGCCGTGGTCGACAACAAGGCGGTCGGCCGCCAGTTGTCCAACCGGCCGTTCCGCAGTTCCGGGTTTTTCAGCGACGACGAGGTCACGCTGTTCTGCCAAATCCAGAAAAACGGCGGCGACTGGAAGCGCCAATACCTGATGCGCCCGGGCTGCGTGCAGATCGAGGACATCAGCGAGGCCACCGACTGGCTCGGCGTCGAGAACTACCGCAAGCGCCTGGCCAACGCGGGCCTGTCGCCCGCGATGGCCAAGGTGCTGGCGCTCGAGCAGGGCGAGACCGACAAATTGTGCGAATACGCGCCGCGCCAGTTGCTCGACCTGGTGTTCCAGGTGTTCGGCGACAAGGAGGTGCTCGACGCCTACGACGAGGCCAAGCGCCACCAGCGCGACACCGAGACCGAACTGAAACGCTTCGAGTCCGAGCTCGAAGCGTCGCGCACCAACCTCGAGGGCCTGCGCCTGCGGGTGGCCAACTACCACCAGTGGGAGGACCTGCACAAGGAGCGCCGCAACCTGCTCGAGGAGGTGCTGCCAAGCCTCGAGTACCATGAGGCGCGCGAAAAGGCGGCCGCGGTCAGCCGCGCGCTGCGCGACGCCCGCAAACCGATGGCGCAGGCCGATTCGCAATTGATCGAAAAGCGCAACGCGCTCGCCACCCAGGCGCGCGCCCTGACCGACGCGCAGCAGCAGGAGACGCTGCTCGAACAGGAGGGCAGCGTGCTGGCGAGCCGCCTGACCCTGATCAACGGCAAGCTCAAGCCGCTCGACGGCCTGCTCGAACAAAAGGAGCGCCTGCAAAAGTTGGCGGCCGATTCGGGCGCCGACATCGCCGAGGTGGCCGCGCAGCTCGAGGAAAAGGACGCCGAACTGGCGCGCCAGAAGCAAGCGCGCGAGACGCTGTCGAACCGGATCCGGGCCGACCAGGAGACCATCTCCGCGCTGCAGGGCAAGACCGCGATGCCGGAGCCGGAGGCGGTGCGCGGCATGCGGCGCGCGCTGCGCGACGCCGGCATCGCGCACGCGATGCTGTCCGATATCGTCGAAGTGACCGACGCCAAGTGGCAGGGCGCGGTCGAGGGCGTGTTGGGCGGCTACGCCTCGGTGGTGCTGCTCGAACGGGCCAAGGACGCGCCGGCCGCGTACCGGCTGGCCGAGACCGAGCGCTATCGCCACTTCATCGTGCCCGAATGCGTGGCCGCGCCCAATTCGAAGGACGACAGCCTGCTGTCGGTGGTGCGCTTTTCGGCGCCGGCGCCGTCGTGGCTGATCGACCAGCTCGCGCGCATCAGCCGCGTCGATTCGGTCGACGCCGGCTTCAAGCTGTCGAACGTGGACGAATGGATCACGCCCGACGCCTACCACCGCGAACGGCGCGGCGGACGCTCGCTGTTTGTCGAGGCGGCGCGCTACCGGTTTGGTTCGGCCGGGCGCACCCAGCGCCTCGAGGCATTGCAAAAATCGCTGCCGGCGCTCGAGTCGAAAGAGGACGTGCTCACGCTCGCCATCAGCAAGCTGGCGGCCGAGGTGGGCGCGCTCAAGGCGCGCATCGCCGGGGTCGACGCGGCCAAGGAGCTGACGGCGCGCCAGGCCGAATTCGAGGAGGCCGCGCGCAACAGCGCCCCGCTCAAGGCCGAGCGCCTCGAGGTCGGTTCGCGCCTCGGCGAATTGCAGGCCTTGACCAAGGCCGCGACGGTTGCGCGCACCCGCGCTGACGCGGTCTGGCAGAACGCGCGCGTGGTGCTGTCGGAGGCCGAGGCGGGCCTGCGCCTGGGCCACAAGAAGCAGATCGAACAGCGCGCCGAGCAGGCCAAGGCGCTGCTGCAGCTGCGCCGCAGCTGGCGCCACCTGCCGCAGGGCTGGCGCCGGCCCGCGCGGCGCGCCTCGCTGGTGGCCGAACACCAGAACGCGCACCAGGTGGACCTGCGCGTGTCGTCGCTCCAGCACAGCCTCGCGCGTGACGACTGGGAGCTCGACGCCACCGTCATCGACCAGCACCACCGCCTGGGCGACCAGCTGCAGGGCCGCCAGAACGAGACCGACGAGCGGCGTTACCAGAACAACCGCGCGATCGAGGCCACCGGCAACGCGCGCGGCGCCTACATCGAGCGCCTGCGCTACACGGTCAAGTCCTACAGCAAGAACATCAAGGAGCTCGGCGAACTGGCCGGGATCGAGGTGCACGCCGACCCGGTGCGGCTCGAGAACGACGACGTGCAGCTGGCGCAGGCCGGCCTGCACGTGCGCTTCAAGTTCGACGGCAAGGACCAGATCGGGATGAACGACGGCGAGGCCTCGGGCGGCCAGCAGGTCATGAAGTCGCTGGTGCTGCTGATCGGCCTGCTCAAGTCGGAGGAGGGCTCGGGCGGCTTCGTGTTCATCGACGAGCCGTTCGCCCACCTCGACATCCGCAACATCCAGCTGGTCGGCGAGTTCCTCAAGAACACCGAGGCGCAGTATTTGATGACGACGCCGCTGACGCACAACACCGACGTCTACGACCCGTCCGAACTGACGCTCATCACGAGCAAAAAGAAGAAGGACATGTTGTGGGCGCAGCCGATCTTCGTGCTCCAGCGGCGATTGGCGCCGGCGGGCAAGGCGGCCGCGTAAACACGGGGGAACGTTCCCGTTGACAAGCATTTGGCAAGTGCGCAAGATACGACCTCAACCCCAATCGAGGTCCCCATGCGCAACCGTTTATCGCTCGTCCCGCTGACCCTTTCCCTGCTTGCCGCGGTGTCGCAAGCGCAGGCGCAGTACCAGTTGCCGCCCGCGCCATTGCAGGCGGTGGTCGACGCGCCGCGCGCGCCCGGCGTCGGGCTCTCGCCCAGGCGCGACCTGGCCACCATGGTCGATTCGCCGGCGCTGCCGGGCATCGCCGAAGTGGCCCAGCCCGAGCTCAAGCTGGCCGGCCTGCGCATCAATCCGCGCACCTATTCGCCGAGCCGCTTCTCGTTCGGCAGCGGCCTGGCGCTGCTCGACATCGGCACCGGCAAGCGGATGGCCGTTAGCGGCCTGCCGCAAACGCTGCGGCTGGCCGCGAGCGCCTGGTCGCCCGACCAGCGCCACCTGGCCTTCACCCACGTCGCGCTGGCCGAAAAGGAGGGCGCCGCGTCCGAGGTCCAGTTGTGGCTGCTCGACGTGGGCACCCGGCGCGCCAGGCGGCTCGGCACGCACGCGCTGTCGCATTTGTCGGGCACCGGTTTCAGCTGGATGCCCGACTCCAAAACCCTGCTGGTGCAGCTGCGCCCGGCCGCGCTGGGCAAGGCGCCGGTGGCGACCGGCATCCCGAGCGGGCCGAGCCTGCAGGACAGCCAGAAAAGCGTGGGCGTGCGCCAGCTGCGCACCTACCAGGACTTGCTCAAGAACGAGGCCGACGCCCAGCTGTTCGAGCACTACGCGACCTCGCAGATCGCGCTCGTCGCGCTCGACGGCAAGGCGCGCATGGTCGGCGCGCCCGACCTGTTCCTGTCGGTGTCGGCCGCGCCCGGCGGCAGGCATCTGCTGACGAACGCGATGCAGCGCCCCTTTTCGTACGTGGTGCCGGCCAGCGCCTTCGGGCGCCGCACCGAGGTGCGCGACCTGGGCGGCAAGGTGGTCCACCTGGTGGCGGACAAGCCGCTCGAGGAGGGTCTGCCACCCGGCAACGACGCGGTCTCGGCGGGCGTGCGCAGCGTCAGCTGGCGGGTCGACGCGCCGGCCACGCTGGTGTGGGCCGAGGCGCAGGACGGCGGCGACCCGGCCAAGGCGGCCGAGGTGCGCGACATCGTCTACACCCAGGCCGCGCCGTTCACCGGCAAACCGGCGCCGCTGGCCAAGCTGGGCATGCGCTACTACGACGTGAGCTGGGGCCGCGGCGACGTCGCCCTGCTGACCGAGGCCTGGTACAAGACGCGCGCCGTCAAGACCTGGCGCGTGCAGCCCGACCGCGCCGGCGCGCCGCAGGAGCTGTTGTTTGACTACTCGATGGAGGACCGATACCAGCAGCCGGGCGAGCCGGTCACCATGCCCGACGGCGCGGGCCGTCCGCGCCTGCTGATCGGCGCCGGCGACACCATCCTGCTGTCGGGCGAGGGCGCCTCGGACGCCGGCGACCGGCCGTTCGTCGACCGTTTTAGCCTCGCCACCAAGGCCAAGGAACGGCTGTTCCAAAGCAGCGGCACGTATTACGAGAACGTGGTCGCGCTGCTCGACGCCGACGCCACCCGCCTGCTGACCACGCGCGAGTCGCCCAAGGAGCGGCCCAACTACTATGTGCGCGACCTCAAACGCGATGGCGCGTCGCAGCTGACCGCGCTGACCAGCTTCGCGCACCCGACGCCGCAGTTGAAGGACGTGCAGAAGGAGCAGATCCGCTACAAGCGCGCCGACGGCGTCGACCTGACGGCGACGCTGATGCTGCCGCCGAACTACGAGCCCAAGCGCGACGGTCCGCTGCCCTTGCTGATGTGGGCCTATCCGCAGGAGTTTAAGAGCGCCAGCGCGGCCAGCCAGACCACGGGTTCGCCGCACCGTTTCAACGCGGTCAGCTATTGGGGGCCGGCGGCGATGCTGGCGATGGGCTACGCGGTGCTCGACAACCCGTCGATGCCGATCGTCGGCGCCGGCGAGGCCGAGCCAAACGACAGCTATCTGCCCCAGCTCGTTGCCAACGCCGAGGCCGCGGTCGACGAGGTGGTGCGGCGCGGCGTCGCAGAACGCCACCGGATCGCCATCGGCGGCCACTCGTATGGCGCTTTCATGACCGGCAACCTGCTCGCGCACACGCGCCTGTTCAAGGCCGGCATCGCCCGCAGCGGCGCCTACAACCGCACGCTCACGCCGTTCGGCTTCCAGTCGGAGGACCGCCAGTTCTGGAAGGCCAAGGACGTGTACCAGACCATGTCGCCGTTTTACAATGCGGAGAAAATCAAGGACGCGATCTTGTTCATCCACGGCGAGCAGGATAACAATTCGGGCACCTTCCCGATGCAGAGCGAGCGCATGTTCCAGGCCGTCAAAGGGCTGGGCGGCACCGCACGTTTGGTGATGCTGCCCAACGAGAGCCACGGCTACCGCGCGCGCGAGTCGATCATGCACATGCTGTACGAAACCAACGTCTGGCTCGACAAGTACGTCAAGAACGCCAAGCCGTAAGGGCGCGCGGCGCAGTCACAGCCGAATCACAGCCGAGTCACAGCCAAATCACAGCCAAATCACAGCCAAATCACAGCCTCGGCGCGGCCGCGTCCTCGGCTTTTTTGAGGGCGCGGCGCCAGCAGAGGCATAGGGGCCCGCAATAGTACATTCGGGAGCCTTCTCGGGAATACAATGACATTGTCCGCCTCACTTTGGACAGCGCCACGGTAATGTACGATTGCGGGACCTGTGCCGTGCTGTTAATTAATTACGCCTCCGTGCGGGACGTCGGTTGCGAGTGTTTCTGAATGTGCGATTGCGGAACCTGTCAGTGTGCCCCTCGGCTCTATGCTCCTGAGTCCACGAGCCCTTCAGTTATCCTGCGCACCTACCTGCTCATAAAAGAGCGCCAGCCAGCTTAATCACCAACCAGCATCCACCCCTAAGCCTTTGAGCTAAAGGCACTTTCGATGCCCTCAAGGGTGCGCTGCGCTGTGCTCCGCCCGCCCTTGACCACACCGAAAACTCAGTTGTCATTGCGACTTGTAGGCAACCGCGCACCTGGTTGGCGCAAAGCGCAGCTTGTCAATTTCCAATCGAAACTGCATTGGGCCCACGATTTTACCTACCCCTGATGTGAACATTTGTTCGCCAAATACAATAATAAACACTCCATCATTTCGCTCATAGAATCGTTAAATTTATCGATGCTTGAAAATGAATGAAACATTATGTTTCTAATGTAATACAACTTTGACGCGAAATCCGTGTCATCAGGCATGCTATCGACCGCTTCTTCGTTATTTTTAATTGTTTCATTCATTTCATTATCAACCTCAGAAATTTTTTCTTGCGAATCGATAAAGTCCAAATTAGATTCAATTTTTTTATGCAAGCGATTAATTGCAGCAACAAGAATTTCATCATTTTTGGAGAACACGCTACGCACGCGATTTTTCTCTTTTGCAAATTCATTAACTACATCAAGCGATTTTCTTGCACGCACAATATTGGTTCTATTTTTATATTTCTCTACAAATATCTGAATTTTTCTCTCAAATTCAATTTGCATGAAAAATTCCACAACTTGCCATGCATAAAAAAAAGCAAAAAATGAGTTTTTTTCGTGAGGAATAAGCTCAAATAGCGCCTTCCGTAAAAATGGAAAGTCTGTTGAAGCTTTTTTTAGATTCAACGAATCAGAAATACTTACTTGTCGTGTCGATCGATTTCCCAATGCGAAAGCCTGACTGTCTGCAAAAAATCCGTTTTCTATAAGTTGGGGAAAATAGAAATCGACGAACTCTTCAGCCGTTTTTGCTTCGCATTCCGCATTAAAAACACAATAAAAACAGTTTTGATCAATAAATTGGTCGAGAGTTAAAGGACGCTTCATTCCATCAAAATATTTTGGAAATTCCTTTATTTTTTCACTAATCTCTTGCCCTGCCATTTTTATAATATGATCAATAGCAATAATGGCAAATGGACCAAACATTGCATTCCTCACGTATTTATGCGAGGTCGATAAAAGCGCGGCTCCAGGAATAATAAACCCTACCGTAATTTTCTTATTTTTTAATTCAATTATTTGATTTTCTTTAGGGCGTTCCTTACGACGTAGGCGAATGACTATATGATCTACACCACCGAAAGCCGTAGCTTTGCTCAAGTACTTCCAACTAAATTGAGGGACCGCTATGGCTGTTCGTTCGACACCAATTTTAATATTAATCGCTGCTACTGATCGATATGGGAGGTACATACTATATACCCAATCTGCGAGCCCCATTTAAGGCAAGGCCAATGGTTTTGTAGAGATTCATATACGCACCGGAGTCCTTCATAAATAGAATCTTAAAATACATTCTGAAGAATAATCGTTGGGCATTACCAATTTTTCGTGCCTCTTCGTTAATTGCGACAATTGCCTCATTAAAAGCCAATAGGAATTTTTGAGGCTCAGAGCCAATTACTAAATTAATTTCTATTTCTTCAAAGCGATCAAATTGTTCTTCGTCTTTTAATAATCCAAGTGCTGCGCCAAAACCAGAAACGGCCTGAGGGCGTTTAAACATTCGGACGCCATTTTTCGCCCATACATAAATCTCTTCACGTTTTGTTTCATCGTCTCGGTCATCTTCCTCGATATCATCCTCGTCGACTTCGGCTTCAATATCGAGATCTGAAATCGACGTAATGAATACGTTCCAAATTGATATGAATTCCGCGAATAGATCGGTATCATTGTCTTCTCGAGCCAAATTTTCCAATCCCGAGATGTTATCCAAAACATCCGCCTTGTCCATTGGCATTTCATTACGTTCCACATAGGAATTAAATCCCTCGATCATTTCCCGAAAATTGTACTCATTAATTTTTTTCGCAGAAACACCATCCACTTCGCGTATTAATTGAACGCCATCTATGTCGTGATCCAAGTAATCCAAATACATTATTTCAATCTGATGCCTAAGGGACATTGTCGTTTGGCCGGTATTTAGTGTTAGCATACGATAGAGAATTCCGGCTCTATTAACACCATCATATATTTCGCAACGAACAAGTCTTTGTAAAAAACTAGCAAGTTTCTCGCCTTCCAACTCACTCGCAATATCAATAAGTGTGAAACTCCGCTGCAGTCCGTCTAAAATTATAAATTCTTCTGGACTCTTGTTGAGCGCTGTCACCATATCAACAGCGTCATTGTGGTTTTTATTGTTTCGCCGATGTGCCAGAACAATAGGTGGAATCACACACCCGGTGATTAAATCTTTTCTCAACAGTGAGTATGTTGTTTTTGATGTTTTTACTCGCTTACGTTGAAATTCATTTTTTTCAACAATTACTCGGGCCAAATCCAAATATTCACTAATTGGCATTTCAAGAAGATGACTTGCTCCCTCAACCACGTTATCTTCAATAACTGATATAACTTTCATTTAAATTCCGATCGAATTATTCAAAATCATGGGTTTTTTAAAATTCTGAAAATTCTATTTTAACGCAGCAGGCACAAAATGGGACGCTGATTTATGGTTCTATCAGGGCTGTCGCACCAAAAGTCGGTTACAATCAACCACTTGAGAAATTA
>NZ_PXWF02000246.1 GCF_003011895.2 Massilia glaciei
CGCTTGGAATTTGAAACCGCCCTGCATCCAGCTCTGCAGCTTAGTTCAAATGCAATCCGATATTCGCAGTATTCGGCACTGGCTTGCCTTCGAAAATGGTCGGCTGATACCGGCAATTTTCGATGAACTTGATCGCTAACGCATCAATATCCTGGTTCACCGAGCCCTCTACGACAGTACGATATGGCTTTCCTTCAGGATCCAATAAAAATCGCAGTCGTATTGGCGGCAGCGAAGTTTTTTCTGCGGCGACGGTAAATTCTTTGGATGGGGAACAGCTATCCTTAATCAGCTTTGGTGGCACACTCGGCGTGTCCGAATCCAGGGTCCACCTATAACCAATCTCCTTCTCAACTTGCACTGGCTTTCCATCGCGTGTTGCGGGCGTAAAACGGCAATGGGAAAAGCCATTAAGCGTTGCCTTGTCCAACAACTGCCAACCACTACTAACCGATATGGCGAGATTCTGAGGCTGCCCCAGGACGTCTACCGAAAATTTGATTTGTACATCGCCGGTCAGTTCATAAAGAATGGCCTCCCTTGGATATACAAGTCGACATGAATTCGGAAGGACTCTAGCAGTGGGTGGCGGCGCAGGCGGCCGCGCATCTGTAACTGCGTCGATTGTCGGCGCTGCCGCAATGGCGCGCTCTTCCAAAACACCGGCATTCGCGTATGCGCTGGCCACGCCGAAAAAAAACAGCGGCAATCAAAAATAATTTCGCAATCATACTTAGGTCCTTAGTTGCTATAACTACACGCGTGGTCGTCTCGTACATTGAAGCCGGTCAGATTAGCACGAAACTGCCTTATTAAAGTCGTGCATTTGCCTCAACATCACCCCAGTCAATGTCTCCTCGAATCTAGCTGCTTGTTCGATTTTTGATTCGGGCAATTCTCGACCTCCCCCATCCAAAAATCGTACTCGTGTACAGAGCACCAAAACAAGTGGCCTCCCGGTTATTTTGGATGTGGCCTTGATAGTGTAGGGTCCAATCCTGCCGCCGGATAGATTAACAAAATGCAGGCCTATCCGGACCTCCGCATATGCTGAGTCGGATAAATTTGCTTTGAACGCGACAATTCCCAGACCTCAGGCATTTGCCGCATGAGCGGATTGAGTACTTCGGTCCTTAAAGTTCCCCCAGCAAGGCTAAGCTTTGGAACGATTAATGCGATGAGGAAGATCGTGCATAAGCGCATCTAGGCACCTCGACTATATAATTCATTGAAGGGCCGCCCCTGACCGGAAATGTCATCATACTTGAACGTCCGCTATCGCCCCAGAGCCGTCTCTCACAGTAGCAGATCGTGGCATCGCTGCGCTCGCACGATCTAACCTTAGTCGTTAGGGCCGGCTGATCGCGCCATATTTGCGGCTCTTACCATGCTCCTCCTATTTCTTCTTAGAACGGCTATGAACATGACGATAATGACCATGGCCCAGAACGATGCCGTGAAACCTGCCGTAAGATAGATTTCATTACTCGACAAAACTTTTCCAGCTTTTTTTAAACCCAGAAAAGCTGAGTTTGCAATGTAAATAGATAGCGGATAGAACGCTGCGCTTAGAAAGAAGGCAAGAAGCCGAAGGCCCCTTCGTGCCAGAAGAGTGCAAACTACAACGACAACTGGCCACCCAATTAGTCCTATGGCTCCGTAGCCGGCGTCGCCGTGCGCCAAAGCTGGCACCGGCAGACTAAATAAGGCCAGTATTAAAAAAGCTTGTTTGATAAGAAGGGTTCTCATGTGATTCCTGACGTTCAAAGTAACTGGCTGCCAGAACGCGCAGCGTGCAGGCAGTCCAGTTGACTGCTAGGTTGGGCAATTGTCTCACCTAATTTCTCGCCAGAGCGGAATACTTTCGACCGGGAATGCTGTCACCCATGAAGGAAAATTCGGATCAAAAGCAATGCCATAAGCGGGGCTAACAATAAAACCGACTCTTTCGAATAAGTCACTGTCTCGTGCAGCCAAATATTCTGCCAAATTCGCGAAGCCGACGGTATCCGACGCGAACTCAATTTCGGGAGCGTCGAAAGTGATTTCCGCTAACACTCTGGTGGAATCAAAACGATAGATTGCGTTCTGATACCGTAGCTCCAGGTCTCCGATGCGAGAGAACCCTTCACTCAAGGGATGCCCAAGAATATTGACTAGAGCGGCTCGGAACTCACCGAACTTAGCAATACCAACAGCCCTGAATGAGTCAACTTTCATGAAGCCCAACGCAGAGCTGTGCGGCAGGCCGCCAGCGAAAAAAATATCCCGTTGCTGCCGCTCAGACTTAGGCCGAACGCCACAGGAAAAAACGTATAGGGCGAGGCACTTGAGCGTCCGCTCCTGGCCGGCAGCTGTCGATTGTACTCGACCGTGATTGCCGCGCAGGAGCTCGACGGCTGCCGCCCCGAAGCCGCCACTCAAAGCCTGCATGATGGACTCAGGCTGTTCCTACCAGACGGTGAGCATTGCTGAATACGTTCGGGTTTCGGATTGGCGCGCCCCGGCGCTTGCAGCAGGGACGTTCATGATCACTTCATCTGCGCTACCTGGCAGACCTGGACACTGCGGAGTGTCACTCACCCTTCGCCCGGACGGTAACGGGAAAAACGATATCGAGGTCACACTCGATCGAAGGCACATTGTTCCAATTTGTTTCGTCCATAGGAAGCCGGATGCGATCGTTGACGGACTCACGGTCGAAATCAGTGAGAAGAAGGCCAATGTCAGGCCCGGCTACTGACGTGGGTACGAGTTGCCGGTCTAGTTCAACTGCCCCGACCGTTGCCTCAAGCTCAGCATTCCGGGATCGAATTAACACGCGGGCGCCGGTAGCAACGCACCCAGCCACGACCTTCCCCCGAAACACGATGCCCTGGTGATAGATGACAAAGACTTCATCTGCTAAGAATTGGAACTCATTCATTTCACCATCCCTACATCTTTTAAAAGAAAAAGTCCTGGAAACAGGGCATTTCGGCGACTGCCTATGCCTCGGATTTTAGCGCGCCCACCGATGGCCCGAGCGTCGCCAGCGGGGGGCGTCACTGGCCGCTTCTGGCCGTATACAGTCATGTAAATGCGGGCTTCAATTTATCATCCGGAACTTCGGATGACCAATCCAATGATAAAGAAACTCGGGGGTGACGTAGTCGCCATATGCGCCTTCGAATCGCCCCTCCATAACTAAAATGCCGTCATCAGCGAACGACTTGATGTGGCCGCCCAATGCAACCACACCGTCGAGTTTCTGTGCAATATGCGCCACGAGCATCGCAAGATAGGCTTCTGATACAGGTCCACGGCTCATGGCGCAAAAACCGACCACGCCACAAGGATTCAAACCCAAAATATCGAGCGCAAGCTCTTCCTCGTCGGCAGGCCCGTCGTACCAAACAAAGGGTCGTCCTGCAATCCAGAAGGACTTCCCCTCAACTGAAGATGCCGCTGTTCGAATATAGTTTTCAATCAGCTCACGCTCACCGTCGGAAATGGATTGACGCAGCAACACTTCTGCGGTGGCGCCTGCCATATTGAGCCTTTAACCTATTTTGATGAAAAAGTTCTTTAAATTTACGGCTGTCAACGTCCGCTGCTGGCCGAGTCCTGCCGATTGTACTCGACGGTTGCGGTGCGGCGGCCGATGTCGGTCGCTGCCGCCCCAACGCGGAAATGCGTCACACCAAGAGAACCTCACGAAGGCGATACTCCACTAGGCCTGACGTGCCCAGAACCCACGGACAAATGGACCAAATTGAAGCGCATCCTGGGCGTCGAGGCCGATGCGGGCAACACCTCGCCGAACGGTTCCGCTTCGCTGTTACTTGGACGGCCCAGCCAATTGCCCTGAGTTGTCAACACCCTTGAGTTGGCGAACCAGTTCATAAGCCGTGTCTTGCACAGCTTCGCGCGCGGCGCCAGTTCCAGAATTGGTCATCACTGCCACCGCTACACCTAAAGCAGGTGCGATGACCAAGAAACTGGCACCGCCCTCTTGCTGTCCACCGTGGTGGATGATAGCCGTAGGCTTGTCTTTGCCGAACATCCTGGTCGAGGTGTCGATCCGCCACCCCAACGCATAATTTTGTTCATTTGCCTGGCCGTCTGCCAATATGACCGGCGTCCACATCGTCTTGCGCGCCGCCTGCGACAGAAAGCTATCTTTTTCAGCACAAATGGCAAGACGCACGAAATCTGACGGTGTTGACACGAGACCGCCTCCGGCAATGCGATTGCTGGTGTCTATGGGGTCTGCCAATTTGTAGATTCCACCCTCCGCTTGATAGAAGCGCGCACGTGCCTTCATGGGGGCAATTCCGTCGACCGCCGTATCCTGCATGGCACAGGGTTCAAAAACAAATGTGTGCAATAGCTGCGGGAAGGTAGAACCCGCGGCTAATTCGAGTTTGCGTGACAACAGCGAGTAGCCCCACGTCGAATAGAGGAATTTGGTACCAGGTGAAAACCGTAATCCATCGCCAATAAAACTATCCAAACCTTCGGCGACGCTTGCATAGTGCTTAGGGCCATTCAATCCTACTGAGCTGGACAATATTTCCATTAACGAGTAGTGACGTATGCCGGAAACATGGGCCGCCAGTTGCCGTGGAGTGATTCGGCGCGACTCCTCCGAAAGCCCGGCGATGCTCGTACCCAACGGTGTATCCAGTTCCAGTAGTCTACGGTCTACTAACCGCATCATCGCCATGGCCGTGATCGGTTTTGCCACACTGCCCGTGCGGTAGCGCGTGGAGGGCGATGCAAGCGCACGACCTTCAATGTCAGCCCATCCAAAGGATCCGGCCCATCTGAGCTCACCCCCGATCGCGATGGCTGCCGACATGGAAACCACACCAGCCTTTAGCGCTGCAGTACGCAGTGCTACGTCCAGGGCGACCGCATTGGATGCGGAGAAGCCAGCGGATGAGGTGCTGCTTACCGTCGCTGCAGGCGCAGCGGGAATTGGTTCTTTTGAAAATGCGTACGTGGAGTTACTGAATACTACCGCTGGCGCGATGGCGAACAATAGCTGCGCGAACTTACCAAGTTTTTTCATAGGAGATCCAAAAAAATGCGGGGTGAGGGGTTGGTATCCCTTGGGCGCGAACCGCGTCCAGCCAATTTTGCGTTCCGTTTTCAAGCAGCTAATTGTGCTTAAGGGTAAGTGCTCTGACATGAAAGTCGAACAAGTTTCCTCAAATTTTAACGCATCCTCCGCTGAGCTCTCATGTTTTCCAATGACGGCTGCTGGCCGGAGGCAGACGTCACAAAAGATGGGCAACCCGCAGATCGCGGCATCAGGGTGAGAGCAATTAGCGCGTGCGGCGACGCCAGTCATGTTCATAAGGGCGCCGGGGCAGACGACGTGCGCACAAGTTCTATTCTAATCGTTTGGCCGAGCCTGTTTGCACGCCTGCCCCGTCAGGTACGGTTAATGGACACGCCACCATCGACCATCAGGCTCGATCCCGTGCTAAAGCTTGAAGCATCGGACGCCAGGTAGTGCCGATTGAGCGATCTCTTCCGGCTGGGCAAGTCGCTTGAGCGCATACAACCCTTCAACGAAGGCGCGGGCTTCGGGCGTGTTGGCGGTCCCGCGGCCCATTGGTGTGTCGGTGCCGCCAGGAAGCAGCGCGTTGGCGCGGATGCCGTGCCTAGCATACTCGACGGCGATGACCTGCATCAGACCGATCATCCCGGCCTTGCTGGCGGCATACGCGCCCATCCCTGGAAAGCCGACCGTGCTGCCAACAAAGGTCGAGGTGAAGATGATGGAGCCCCCACCGCGCGCGACCATTGCAGGCAGCTGGTATTTTGCGCCGAGGAAAGCGCTGGTCAGATTGGTGTCGAGCACGGATTGCCAAGCGTCCGCGGAAATGTCAGCCACCGGTGCGGCGTCGCCGGTTGTGCCAGCATTGTTAAAGGCGATATCGAGCCCGCCGAAGTGGTCGACCGCCGCTTCCACCAAGGCGCGCGCGAGATGCTCGTCCCGGATGTCGCCGGCGATGGCGATCGCTTCGCCACCGTGACGCTTGATCTCTGCAACGAGCGTATTGAGTTCGGCCGCGCGGCGCGCTGTGACGACCACTTTTGCACCTTGACGTGCGAATAATTTTGCCGTCTCGTAGCCGATGCCCGAACTTGCGCCAGTGACGATCGCCACTTTTCCTGATAGCTGATGCATAAGGTTCCTTCTGCTGAAGTGATTGAGGATCTTCAGCATAGGATGCCGGCGGGCTGGCGATCTACCCGTTTCTTGCCAGCGAAATGAGAAATTGATCGCCGTGAAGTTCTCTCTCCGGCATCAGGCCGCCGCCCGGGCAATCGATGCGACGGTGTCGAATTCCTGAGCGGGCAGATGCGGCCTCATGGATTCGATCGCGCCATACCCCCAGGTGACCGCCCCGAATGCGACCTGCTCCTTGTGCGCCGCCTCCAGGTCCGTCACCTGATCGCCGATACAGATTACTTCGCGGCCCGGAATGGCGGCGGCCTTCATCACTTTCCGAATTCGCGAAGCTTTTCCGAACATCGACATGCCGCATTCGAACTGGGAGAAATGACGCGCATTCGCCTCCCCCAGGATCTGCCGCACATTCTGCTCGGAGTTGGAGGAGACGATGGCCAGCACCGCGCCCTTGTGCGCAAGCTCCACGAGCATCTCGTCGACGCCATCGAATAGCGAGATGCCCGCCGCGTTCTGGTTCATCAGTCCGATAAAGCGTTTAGCGATTGCCGGGAGCTTCCATGTCGGCATGGCCACCTCGCGCATCATCTGCTGGGGAGTTAAATGGCGGTAAGTATGGGCGAGCTCGGGATCGATTCGCTTGAATCCATATTCGTCGGCAATCTGGTTGAAGACCCGGCTAAAGAAGGGGAAGGAATCGGCGAGGGTGCCATCAAAATCGAATATGAAAAGGCGATATGTCATGGATGCGGGCGGGTTCGGATGTGTCTCTGCCACGATGACGTGGAGCGCAGCACTTGGGCATCATATCCGAAAAATAGCCCACTAAAGAATGGGCTGCGTTCCCGCGAAAATCGTGCCGCCCCTGCCTCGTCACGGTGCGACGATCAGCCCCTGCTCGGGCGGCACCGTTCCCGCGCACACTGCCGGGTGCACCTCTGCCAACCCGGCCAGACCGACCACCCGGGTGAAGCGCAGCCAGCTCAGGCTGCGCCCGATCGACTGCGCCAGGAAGGCCCCGGTGCGCTGTGCGAACACGGCATCGCCCCAGCTTTTGCGGAAGCGTTCCACATGGGTCGGGGCGAAGAAGAACTCGGTGTCCGCCTCGGCGTCGCCGTTCACCGTGCCCTGTTCCCAGTGGGTCATACCGACCAGCACACAACGCAGCAGCGCACCGCCCAGGTGGGCGTGCAGTCGGGCGCGCAGGGCCGGATTGCCAGCCATGTCGACCACCACGGTCGGGATGGACGGGTCCAGATCCTCCAGGGCGTCGTAGTCCACCGTCTCGGCGTACAGACCCAGCCCGGCGACGAAATCGCGGTTGCGCCCAGATGTGGCACCGACCACGGGAGGCGCGTCGCCGTTCTCGGCCAGCGCATAGGCCAGGCCGATGCTGGTCTTGCTGCTCGCACTCAGCAGCAGCACCCGGCGGGCGCCGAAATGGCCCTGCTCGCCCAGCCAGGCGGCAATTGCGAAGCCGGTGATATAGAGCGGGGTCAGCAGCATGCGCGCCTCGTCCTGCGCCGCGTCGTAGCCCGGTTCGGCCGCCACGCGGCTGTAGCGGTTGTAAGCCGGCGGCAGATGGGCGCGGTGCGCCGAACCGTCGAACAGGGCATGCCGCTTCACGCCCTGCGGCAACAGGTCGACGTGGGTGGCCGGCGCAAAGAAGCCGAACAGGCGCTCGCCCACCGCAATCTCGGCGCAATCCGACGCTTCCACCGTGCCGAAGCCCCAGGTCGGGGTCATGCCCCAGCCTTGGGCATCGGCCTCGGCCGGGGGGAAGAAGCCCCAGTAGCCGAGCATTTCGCCGGTGACCGCATAGGTGAGGTTGTTGGACGAGTAGCCGAAGCGCTCGATGCGCACCCGCGCCGCGCCCGGGGCGAGCGGCGCTTCGGCGAGGCCGTCCTCCACCACGCGGCCATTGGCGAAGTTCTGACGGTCGATCTGAAACTGTGACATGGGGATCTCCAAGTTAGGGATGGAAAAACTATCAGGCGATTTCGGCAGCGAGGCGCTGCAGGTTGGACATGGCGGCCGGTGCCGCGCGCTGCAGGCGCGCGACGATGGCCTGCTTGTCGGTCTCGTGGGGCTGGATGCGCTTGAGCATTTTGGCGAGGGCGTCAAGACGGCTTGCCACCAGCCAGCGGCCAATGCCGGGCTCCTTCGACCAATGATGCTGGTTGAGCGACATGGCCAGTGTCATGCGGATCCAATCGGTGTCGTGATTGGGCAGCGGCACCACGCCGCAAAGGCGGTTCTTGTGCGCCTCGTCCTCGTAGGCGGCCTCGACGTGGGCGACGAAGGCGGCGCTGAAGACGGGCTGGTACGAGCGCACCGTTTGCGCCGTGATGCGCTTACCCTCGAACACGGGTTTTATGCTCAGGTTGCCGATGGCACTGGCCGAGCAGTCCACGTGCACGTGGCCCGCACTGGTGGGGAGTTGGCCCTGTGCGAGCACGATGCGGTCGCGCTCGATGCGCTGCACCCGGCCCATGCGGACGATGTTGCGGATCCGGCGCAACTGTTCCAACTCCATCGCGCTCACCGTGGCGCCGTGGAACATGCGCGGGCGCACGGCCGGATCGATGCGCAGCAGCGCGCCGCTCGCTTCGAGCCGGTCGAACAGATCCTCGATGCTCGTTGCGGCCGCAGCAGCTTCGTATTGGGCCGCGATGCCGCCCACCGTGCTGCCGAAGAACTCGTCGGTCGCCTGGGTATTCTGGCGGTCAAGCAGCCAGGCATCGCGCGGCATGATCCAGCGGATGTGGTCCGGGTCCACCCCTTGCGCGAGCAGCCACAGGCAGGCGTCGATGCCGGTCTTGCCGCCACCAATCACCACGTAGCCTTCGGGCTGTCCGGACAGCGTGGGCAGGTCGTTCACCGGCATGAAGCGCACGCCCTCGCCGACCGTGAAACCCGGCGTGTGATTGGCCGGAACGGTGGTCTTGAGCCAGGTCGCGTCGACCGTCTTGCGGCGCACGTCCACGGTGTAGCGCTGGCCGGTCAGGCGGTGCACGAAGCCGTCCTCGCCGTCGACGTCGCACAGCGGGAAATACCGGACCCGGCCGCTGGGCAGCAGGCGATGCCGCATCACATCCTCGAAATACGCCAGCACCTCGGTGCCGCTGGCCAGATCGCCCAGACCCTGGTTCCAGCCCGCCGGGTCCTTGCGCCCCTTGCTCAGTTCGACCGAGTTCACGCCGTAATAGGCGGACGGCTGGTGCAAGGTGACGAAGGGATAGGCGATGTTCCAGTGACCGCCCGGCTTGGCCATGCGGTCGACGATGATGACCGTCGCGTCGGTCTCGGCGGTCAGGGTGTCGGCGAAGGCCATGCCCACGGCGCCGGCGCCGATGATCAGGTAGTCCGCTTCGAGATGGATGGGATCGGGCATGCCTTGACTCCGGTTGGCTGGGTTGAAGAACAATCAATAACACTGTTATTTCCCGATGTTAATAACATTGTTATTGGGCGTCAAGCCTTTTTGAGCGAGAATGGCGTCCCGGCCACCACTTTCTTCCCCGCCACTTCCTGCCACCCATGGACGACGCCAAGACCCGCATCCTCGCCGCCTCATCGGAGTTGTTCCTCGAAGGGGGCTACGACGCCCTCAGCGTGCGGGCCATCGCCGCGCGCGCCCAGATGTCCACCATCGGCATCTACAACCACTTCCAGGGCAAGCAGGGCATCCTCGACGCCTTGTACGCCGAGGGGTTCGAGCGGGTGGTGTGTGGCATGGACGTCCAGGACCCCGACCCGCGGGCGGCGCTGCTGCACGCCTGCAGCAACTACCTGGAGATCGCCGAGCGCTATCCGGCCCATTACGATCTGATCTACGGCAAGTCCGACAGCGCCTACACGCCGTCCCCCGCGGCAAGCGCGGTGGGGACGCGCGCCTTCGACATGCTGCACGCGCTGATCGCACGCCTTGTGCCGGCCGGCACCGGCGGCGCCGCGCGCCTCGACGCCGCCATGCAGATTTGGTCGGTCGTCCACGGCTTCGTCAGCCTGCGCCGCCACTCCATCGCCGAGGTCGTGCCCATGGACCACTGGCACGAGCGCGCCCTGCCCGTCATCGCCTTAGTGGCCGATGCGCTGGCGCGGGGGGAGTTGCCGCGAGGATCACACGGCGACGGAAGCGGAGGCTGAGGCTGAGCTTACGCTCTTTTGAAGGGGCCAATTCCACGAAGCCTGTGAATGTACTACCCCGCCCACGAGTACCATGCCTACGTGGAGCAGCGCTCCACCCCGGCAAGTGCGCGTGTCCTGGGGTCAGCGTCGAACGCGCACTCTGCCAACACCCATGCCGGAGCCGTGTTCGTGTCGGTCAGCGCCTTTACGGCCTGCCTGCGGCAGGTCGAGCATGGCGAAAGTTCATATACTTCAAGAAGGCAATCGAGCGCCCCAACACCAGGATGCGCTTCGCACAAGTCCAGAAGTTTCCCGGCGAGGTCGTGCCTTTCGTCAGCATCGTCGAGCCCTGCCAGGTGGCCCGCGCAGATTGAAAAATCGCCCGCTTCAAAATTGTTGACCAGCAGCGCGACGCCGTTTGCGATGTCGCCATCGGCGATCAATTGCTTGCCCGCTTGTCGCAATTCGCCGTGCGTGATGGGGGCGAGGGCCTTCACGGCCGCCCACCGGACCTGTTCGTCGGAATGGGTAAGCCATCGAAGCATGCGATTGTCGAATCGCGGCAAGCCAGTTTTTGCAAAGCATCTGAACAGTCGTTTTACATGCTCTGGCTCGTCCGACGCCAGCAGCGCTGCGAAGACCGTCTCGCATTGCTCGCTGCCGGCCTGGGCACTCCACCGCCTGAACCAATGGCATTGGTCCCTCGGATTCTTCTGGACGAGAGCCACGATCTCCGCGCCTGTATAGGAAGTGGCGTCAAAACGACTTGAAGAGCCGCTGCTCTCGCGTGTCTTGCGGATGCCCGCCAGATAATTAGCAACATCGGAATCGGATGCTGCCTCGCGTTCCAATGCTGCAAGTCCGCGCTCAGTCCCTGTCGTTTTATCGAACTGCTCAATGATGTAGCCATCGACCCAGAAGTCGGGATCGGACTGCAACCACCGTCCGAACTGCCTGGCGGCATAAATCAATCCGTCCTTGCCGTCGAGAGCGACGATTTCATCGGCTGCAAACACATCCGCCGTGTACGACGAGCGAACAAGCGACGAATACAGGAGCCGTCTCGCGTCGTCCGAGCCGGCAGCGGCGAGTTCTTTAAGGATTGCGCTGCGCTGAGCCATGTCGCGATGGTTCTCCGGCGGCGGCTGGTGCACCATCGCCTCGATCGCATGCACCAGCTTGGTATTCAGCTTAACGCGATCAACAATCGAAAACAGCCATGGTGCCCGCTCTGCCTCGCATTGAGGGTCGAAGGAAAGACAGGATACGCATGCTTCAATGATTTTGTCGTCTAGACCATTCGTTCCATGCTGCTCGACATGTTGCATGGCACGCCCATGCCCCGTCCTGAGGGCGGTGGCGAAAGCGATTGAGCTGAGAGGTAGAACTGGGTTTTTTATTCGCATTTGGGAACGGCTAATTTCTTCCGGGCGCAGCAAATCCAAAGTCACAAGCATGAAATTCCCTGCTCCAGCAGCCTTATCGCTGGGACTGGGGAAATCCCTTCCATTCAAAAGCGGTCACTGGCTCCACTTTATCATCTCAACCCTCGCCTCCCGACGAAATTTAGCGGCGACCTATACGGATCGGCGTGCCTACACTCACACGACGAAATGCATCACCGAACCTTCGCTCCGCATAGCCGATCGCTTCATCGCTGGTATCGTGGGTTCCCAGTGCCAGTATCCCGATCTTCTTCTGCGCCAACAGGGCCAAATCGGCATTGATGTCATCGACCGTGATCGGGGAGAAAAAGCCATCGCCCGACGCGAACCGTTTCTGCAGGTCGAGCCCGCCAGCGAACAAACGCCCCGCCGGCACCGGGTAGTAGACATCGCCGACCAAGCCATGCAATGGCGCGCCGAAGGCGTCCTCCAGGCGCTTGACGAGCTTTGGGAGCGTCTGGTGACCGCATCCCACAATGACGACCAGTCCTTTGCCTTCCACGTTAATGACCAGCGCCTGCTCCGCGATGGCCCCCATGAAAAGCTTGCGCGCGATCGGGCCGGTGCTGGCCACGCCCGCCAGCAGCGCAGCGGGGTGCCCGATCGTCGTCACCGCAACGCCAGGATACGACAGCGGTACAGGCGCGAAAACGCGCTTCCCTCGGAGGTCGACTTGCGCGTTACCCAGAGAGAATGTGTTTGCTTTTACCCAGTCCTCGCCACCCGTGTGATCTCGATGGGCATGGCTGAGAAATATCGTATCGACCTCGGACAGCGCAACGCCGAGCTCACGCAGATTGTGCTGCAACGGCGATGGTTCTTCACGCAAGGCGTTCCAGCCGACGTCGAATAAAATCGTGTTCCGGTCGGTCTTGATGAGATAGGAAGCCCCTGCTTCGGTCTTGAATCTTTTGGAATGTGCCAATTCACGATTGGGATGATCTCCAGCGATTTCGTACTTCCAAAATCGGCCAACCGCGCCACCTTCGTCGTTTTCCAGGCTTGCTCTACGGCTGCAACATCGTTGGCATGGCTTTGCAACGCAAGCCCCGCGGCGGCAAGACCGCCGACGACGAGCAGCGCCGCCCGGACACCCATCTCACGCCTCAAGCTGTATCCAACGAAGTGAACCTTCATGTCATCCGGCACGGGCATCGGCTTTACCGCGGACACACGGGCGCTCCCCGGATTACCCACCGGAACCCAGCCGAAAAGATAGCCCGGCACGACTGCCAGCAGACGGGCCAACTGCCCTCGGATTTCGTTGAATTGCCTGCGGCTTAGGGCGATCCGAAGCATCTGAAGGTGCGTGACCATGTGCGCGAAAAAATAGCGCTGCCCGATGATGTGGGCTCTTTCGAGATGATAAACCGCGAGGTCGAGATCGCCAGAATGGCGCGCAGCGTGGGCCGTCGCCATTTCAGTTTTAAAAGCGTGTTTGACGGAATTTGGCATGAGAATCTCCAGCAGCAGGATATAGGAAGGCTTGGCTGAATTCTGACACTGGAACCAATCCCTGTATTGAACAATTCGCCTGCGCTAGCGTGACAATAGGCTGAGCATTCTGGGCGTGATCCCCAGCACCTTTCGCATGGTGCGGGTGAAATGGGCTTGATCGGCAAAGCCGGCCTCAAACGCCGCCTCGGCCAGGCTGGCGCCGCCTGACAGGCTTCTACCAGCCCGCTCCAGCTTGCGCCACATCACCCAACCCGCCAGGGGAATGCCCAGTTCTTGGGTGGCCAACGCGCGCAAACGGGATGTGGACAAACCCACGGCACCTGCCGCGCGCGCGACTGCAGCCGCGCTTGTGTCGAGCGCGAGGCATTGCAGCGCTGCCGCCAATCTGGCGTCGAGCACTGGCGTGGGTGTCGGCACTTTGCCAAGCAGCCGTTCGATACAGCTGGCGAGCGGTGCGTCCAAATCGACCAGATCGAACAATGACGCAGGAAGAAGGGCAATCCCTTGCAGCGTGGGGCCTGCCAATAAACATGCTATTGGCGACTGCGGTTCAATCAGCAACAATGTAATGATGCCGGTCGCGTGAATGGCGTGGGGCGCGCCCGGCGCGACCAAGAGCGCAGGACCGGAAAATGTGCCGGTGGCGCCGCGTATCGTGACTTGTCCGTCGGCCGACAGCGTAAGCTGCAGCGCAGCATGAGCATGTGTCGTGTTGTCCGCAGCCCGACCACGAAAAGCGACCCACGAGCTGCCGAACTCCAGTTTGCCAGTCCAACTCATCGCAGTGTCTTCCTTGCTTAAATCGACGACGAAGACAGGTGCCGGTCAATGAGCGGCGCTACGAGGTTCGCGAAAGTGCAGCACACGCCGTGGTCTCCGCCGGGGATAACGTGCAAATCCGCCCGCGGCAGCAGTGAAGCGAGACGCCGACCAACGCTCACCGGACTGATCGGATCTGCATCACCCCACAACAGCAGCGTCGGCATGGACAGCATATAAGCTCGGCTTTAAGTCTTCGTGATAGTTGGTGAACCAATCGGGCAATCTGGAATCGACCGCTTGGGCAGCCGGCCGCCAGTCTTCGGCATCAAGGGTAGTCGAGCCCAATCCGCCCGAGGTCACGGAAAGTACCAAGTGAGTGATGAGCTCCGGTTTCTTGAGCGCGGCAAGTAGCGCAACGACACCTCCCATCGACTGGGCGATCAGGGCACTGGGCTGGTCAATGTCGTCAAGAACCCTCGACACCAAATCGTCAATGCCACGGATGCTCGGGTCCGGCGGAATGCCGCAAAAGCCGGGCCAGGTCATATGCACTTTCAAGGCCGGGTACGTCAGCAGGTCGGAGGCGGGCCGCCAAAATTCTGTTCGACCCAGTGCCCCGGGGAGAAAAATGAGCTTGGATGGTTTCTGCATGGAAGAAAAATAAGTTGTTGACGGCCGTTTCTGACCGACAGCGAGCGCACGGGGAGTGCCGACGCTGTCAGCATTGGCCCCGAGGCCAAAGGCCTTACTTAACCCGATAAATCGCGCATAGCTTATTACCGTCAGGATCACGAACATAGGCCAAGTGCATTGCCCCCGTGGCGCCTTCACGCAGGCCCGGTGGATCTTCAATGGATTGGCCGCCGTTTGCGACTGCGGTGTCGTGGAATATCTGCACCTGCTCGGGCGAGTGGCATTTGAAGCCAATCGTGCCGCCGTTTGCGCATGTCGCTTCTTCGCCGTTGATCGGCTCGCTTACGCAAAAGGTGCTTCCCTCATGCCGGTAAAAGAGCCTGATGTGACCTGAAGGGGCTTCGTTGCGAAACGGTTCGCCTGCCCCGAGCGTTCCGAGCACGGCGTCGTAGAACCGTTTTGACTGTTCGATGTCATTCGAACCGATCATTACATGATAGAACATGCGATCTCCTAAATGATGGTGTGGGTGAAGCGTTATTGACGAATATTGGACGACCGTCCTCTTTTTTAGCCGGTAGCAGGCACATCATACGTGACCAGCTGGTCACGCCGCCCTCCCCGCTATTCCCGCAATATTTTCCCCATTACTTTACCTTTTGCGAGTTCATCAACCAGCTTGTCGAGATGGCGAATTTTCTGCATGAGCGGATCATCGACTTCTTCCACGCGAACTCCGCAGACCACGCCCTTTATGAGCTTACTGTTCGGATGCATTGCTGGTGCTTGAGCAAAAAAAGTTTGGAAGTCATTCTCAAGTTCGATTTGCCGCTGCAGCCCAGAGCTGTCATACCCCGTCAGCCAACAAATGATCTGGTCGACTTCCTCTTTGGTACGGTTCTTGCGCTCGGCTTTCTGGACGTACAAGGGATAAACCTTCGCAAATGCTGTACCGAAAATTCGATGCGTTGACATTGCCACCCCTGTTTGTTGACGGTCTTCTGCCCCGATACTAGCCGGTAGCACAGATCATACGTGAGCGGCGTCTTTCGCCCACAGGGGACCGATTGAGGCTGATCACGGCCGCGTCCTTGGGAAGCAATCCATACATTTTTGAATAGCCCTGCCCTGATCCATACAAAAATGGATGACGCTGCTGCTTGCACGTGACCAAAAAAAAGGACGCCGAAGCGTCCTTTCCAGTTTTTCAGTGCAGCTTACGCGCCGCAGCCGTAGGTGCGGATGCGGTCGTACGCAGCCCTCGCCTGGACCAGGCCAAAGCCATACTTGACGTCGCGTCCGACGGTGCCCAGGTCTTGTGCCGACCTGGTCAGCGAAGTGCGGATCTGCGAGCCGGTGCAGGTCGGGAAGTAGCTCCATACCAGTGCCGCAACAGCGGACACGTGCGGGGTTGCCATCGAGGTGCCGTCCAAATAGCCGTAGCTGGTCCGCTTGACCGTGACGGTCGCGCCCAGGCCCAGTTGGCCCCGCATTGCCGCGCCTTCGGTGTCGCTTGCCGTGACCGAAGGAATGGACGCGATGGTGGTGCCCATGGTGCCGCCGAAGCCGCCTGCCACGTTGTTGTAGATCACCGCGCCAACGCCGCCGCTGTTCTGGCAGTTCATGACCTTCGTGGCGAAGTCGACCGTGCCGCGCGCAATCAGGCAGACCTTGCCCGACACGGTGCTGCTGGTGCGGTCGCCCAGGCCGAAATCGGCCAGTGTGCCCGTCGCAACCTTGTTTGGCGCGCCGGTGATGGCGCCCGGCTTGTAGGTCGTGGTGGAAACCTTGAGCTCCGACGCCGAACCGGTGTTCGTCGGCACGGTCGACAGCACGGCCACGCCGGGACCGGCGATTTCGACCTGGCTGTTGTACTGTGAAAACGTGGCCCACTGCTTGAACTCGTCGATCGCGGCGACCATCATGACGCTGCTGTAGCCGGCCGGGTAGGACACGACGGTATTGCCGTCGTTGCCTGCCGCGGCGATGTTCAGGATGCCTTTCGACTGCAGGCTGGCGAAGGTGTTCGACTCCGTGGTGCTCGACGATGTGCCGCCCAGCGACATCGAAATCACGTTGGCGCCGGCTGCGGCGCACTGGTTGGCGGCCGACGCCAGGGTCGACGAGTAAGCCCAGCCATTGGCGCCGAATACCTTGACGATGTGCAGCTTGAGGCGCTTGTTGCTGTTCACGCCGACCACGCCCACGCCGCTGGCGTTGACCGCGGCGATGGTGCCGGCCACGTGGGTGCCGTGCTTGTTCTCGTCGGTGTACCAGTTGCCGGTGCCCGAATCGTACTGGCCGGTCATGTTGATGCTGTTGCCGACCAGGTCTTCATGGGCGCGGTCGATGCCGGAGTCGATGATGCAGACCTTGCGGTTGCCGACGTAGGTGTCGGGCAGCAGGTCGGACTGGGTTTGCTTGATGCCATATGGGACCAGCTGGCCCAGTGCGTAAGGGCTGCCGGTGGAGGCCGAAGTCAGCGCGAACGGGCGGCGGACAAGGTCTTCCTCGACGTATTCGACGTTCGGGTTGTTCTGCAGGCCCTTGAGGGCGGTGAGCGGTACTTCGATTGCCATCGCGTCCATGCCGAAGATCTCGTGCTTGACGTTGCCCCTGGCGGCAGCGATCGCCGACTTGATGTTGGCGCCATGACCCGGCTTGAATTTGACGATGACGCGGGTGCTATCTGGCGCGGCGGCCGATGCGACACCCATGACGCTACCCATTGCCACTGCGGCCACGACCAACTTGACGGCGGCTGCGATTACGGTCCTGCCAGGCTTGTTCTGCATTGTTGTTCTCCGAGAATTTAGGTTTCTGTCGCCGCAAGCTCTGTCGGCTTGCGTGCACTCTGCAGCACCGGATAGGCCTGCAGCGGGAGACAATGTATTCGCTTATTTCGTGTCATCAATCAACTTTCAATGTTGCGCAGCAGCATTTGTTGTTTTGCCTGAAAAGCATCGAAATTTGTCGTCAAGTCAGCTGAAAGCGTGAGATTTGGTGATATTATTCCGGTCCGCGATAAAAAAGTTGTCTATGTAACTACATTAAGTTGCCGCGTAGCACTGTTCGGCAGGCGAAAAAAAAGGCCGCCGAAGCGCCCCTTTTCCCGCGCCACCGGCCACCTTCACGCGGCCGCGACGGGCTCCGGCCGCACCGGACCGCCAGGGCTGATCGGGCACACGATCGGCAAAAAGCGCTGCTGGCACGCGGAGTAAGCCATCAGCGCGCCGGTGTCGATGTCGAAGTACCAGCCGTGCAACACCAGCTTGCCCTCGTCGACGCGCCGTTTAAGCCACGGATAGGTCAGCAGGTTGTCTAGCGACTGCAAGATGCTGGCCTGTTCGCAGGCGGTGTGCCGCTCCTCCGAGCTTTTATGCGCCAGCTCGCGCAACACCCGCTCGCGCACCGGCGCGGCGATGCGCATCCAGCGCTCGACGAAGTCGGTCTCGCGCGTCTCCTGCTGCGGCGCCAGCAAGGCGCGGATGCCGCCACAATGCGCGTGGCCGAGCACGATGACGCGCGCCACCTCAAGGTTGCAGATCGCAAATTCGATGGCCGAACTGACGCCCGGCGGCGCGTCGGGCGTGCAAGGCGGCACCAGGTTGGCGATATTGCGCACCACAAACATGTCGCCCGGGTCGCTGCCAGTCAGCAGCGCCGGGTCGACGCGCGAATCGCAGCAGCCGATCAGCAAGGTGGTCGGGCGCTGGCCGGCGCGCAGCGCGTCCCACAGCGTATGGTCCTCGGAAAAATACTGCTGCTGGAAGCGGCTGAAGCCGCGCACGAATTTTTCGATGTCTTCCATGGATCGTCCCTTTTAACCCGCGTAGCTTCGCAACGCGTCGATCGAGAGCAATTTCACCTGCCTGCCGTGCATTTCGACCAGGCCGTGGGCGCCGAGCTCGGACAGGATGCGCGAGAAATGCTCGGGCGTCAGATTCAGGCGCGACGCCACCACGGCCTTGCTGACGGTCAGCACCACCTGCTGGCCGTCGGCCGCGTCCTCGCCCTGCAGCAGGTAGCCGATCACGCGCTGGGTCCCCGAGCGCAGCGCATACGACTCCATGTCGCAGATCAGGCCGTGCATGCGCCGGCTCAGGCCGGCGAGCATCTTGCGCGCGAAGCCCGGCACTTGCTCGATGCCTTCAAACACCACCTCGCGCGTCACGTGCAACAGCAGCGTGTCGGCCAGCGCCGTGGCCGAGACGATGTACGGTTTTTCCATGAACATCAAAGCCTCGCCGAAACTGTGCCCGGGTCCGATCAGTTCGATGATTTTTTCCGCGCCGCTGGCGCTGGTCGCGGCCAGCTTGACTTGGCCGAAGATGACGAGGTGGAATCCAAGGCAGGGGTCGCCGCGCCGGAAGATCAGCTCGCCCTTCTCGACGTGGCGCTCGGTGGTGCCGGCGGCGATCGCCGCCAGTTCGGACGGCGACATCGCCGCGAACAGGGCCATGCGTGACAGGAAGGTCGCGGGGGAGAACCGGGGCTTGTCCATGGCCGCGCTCAGATGGTGCGCGAAAAGCGCAGCGGCTGCGACTGCGTTTGGGCCGCGGCCGGATCGGCGGGCGTGCCGAGGTAGCGGTCGAACACCATGCACACGTTGCGGATCAAAAGCCGGCCCCGTGGCGTGACCTCGAGCGCGTGTTCGCCGATGGTGACCAAGCCGTCGCGCTCGAGCGTGCGCAGCTTTTCCAGCTCGGGCGCGAAGTAGGCGACAAAGCTGCCACCCCCGGGCAGCGCCAGGCTCGCGTAGGGCAAGGTGAAGTTGCACATCAACTGGCCGATCAGCGCGCGCCGCAGCAGGTCGTCCTCGTCCAGCACAACGCCGCGCGCGACCGGCAGCTCGTCCCGGTCGAGCCGCGCGTACCAGGCCGTCAGGTTTTTCTCGTTCTGGCTGTAGGTGCCGCCGACGGCGCTGATGGCCGACACGCCCAGCGCCACCATCTCGGCCTCGGCATGGGTCGAATAACCCTGGAAATTGCGCTGCAGCCGGCCCTGGCGCTGGGCCAGGGCGAGGTCGTCGCCGGGCTTGGCGAAATGGTCCATGCCGATGTACACATAGCCGGCCGCGCACAGGCGCTCGATGCACAGGCCCAGCATCGCCAGCTTGACCTCGGGCGCGGGCAGGTCGGCGTCGGCGATCAAGCGCTGCGACTTGAACAGGTTCGGCATGTGCGCGTAGTTGTAGACGGCGATGCGGTCCGGGTCGGCCGCGATCACCTTCTCGAGCGTGCTCGCGATGGTCGCCAGCGTCTGCTTCGGCAGCCCGTAGATGAGGTCGATGCTCACCGAATGGAAGCCGTTGGCGCGCGCCGCCTTGATCAAATCGGTCGTCATCGCCTCGGGCTGGATGCGGTTGACGGCGCGCTGGACCTCGTGGTCGAAGTCCTGCACGCCCAGGCTCAGGCGGTTGAAGCCCTGCCGGCGCAGCACCGCCACCCGCTTCGGGCTCACGGTACGCGGGTCGACCTCGATCGAATACTCGCCCTCGCCATCGGGGGCGAAATCGAACCACCGGCGCAGGCTGGCCAGCAGCTCGTCCATCTGCTCGTCGCTCAGGTAGGTCGGGGTGCCGCCGCCAAAGTGGAGCTGCGACAGCTTGTTGCGGCCTTCAAACAGGCGCCCCTGTATCGCGATCTCGCGCTGCAGGTAGCCCAGATACTTGACCGCCTTGCCGTGGTCATTGGTGATCAGCTTGTTGCAGGCGCAGTAGTAGCACAGCGACTCGCAAAACGGGATGTGCACGTACAGCGACAGCGCGCGCGCGGCCGTGCCGCCCGCGCAGGCCGAGGCCGCGGCGCGGTAGTCGGCCGCGCCAAAGCCGGGCACGAAGCGGTCGGCCGTCGGATACGAGGTGTAGCGCGGTCCCATCCGGTTCAAACGGGCGATCAGTTCGGCGTCGAACTCGACTGCGGGGTGGATGGCGTCTGGGTTCATCATCGGCTCCAGGTCAGCAAGGCATGGCGGCGTTGCGCCGCGCGTAGCACCACCAGGTCACCGCGATGCACGAGGCGTAAAAGGCGATGAAGCACCACAGGGCCGCATCGGGGCCGCCGGTCAGCGCGATCGAGGTGCCATAGCTTTTTGGGATGAAGAAGGCGCCGTAGGCGGCCACGGCGGAGGTGAAACCGAGCACCGCCGCGCCCTCCTTGTTGGCGTCGACGATCGCCTGGTCCTGCGCCGCGCGGTTCTGCCCGGCCGCCGCGCGCTGGCGCTCCGTCATGAAGATCACGGGGATCATGCGGAAGGTCGAGGCGTTGCCGACGCCGGTGCCGGCGAACAGCAGCATGAACATCCAGAAGAAGCCGCTGAAGTTGCCCGCCGCGCCAGCCTGCGGCAGGAAGTTGAGCACGCCGATGACGGCGCCGATCATCACCACGAAGGTCCACAGGGTCACGCGGGCGCCGCCGAGCTTGTCGGCCATGAAGCCGCCCGCCACGCGCGCGAGCGCGCCCACGAGCGGTCCGAGGAAGGCGTATTCAAGCGGGTTGACCTCCGGGAACTGGGTCTTGATCAGCAGCGGAAAGCCGGCCGAGTAACCGATGAAGGAACCGAAGGTGCCCGTGTAAAGCCAGCACATGAGCCAATTGTGCTTGCGTTTGAAGATGATCGCCTGCTCAGAGAACGAGGCCTTGGCCGAGGCCAGGTCGTTCATGCCGAACCACGCCATCAGGGTGGTCACGACGATGAACGGCACCCAGATAAAGCCCGCGTTCTGCAGCCACATCGACTTGCTGGCGTCGCCCTTGACCCAGGTCTGGGATTCGCCGCCGAGCGCGCCGAACAGACCGATGGTGATCACCAGCGGCACCACGAACTGCACCACCGACACCCCCAGGTTGCCCAGGCCGGCGTTCATGCCGAGCGCCTGGCCCTTTTGCGCCTTGGGATAGAAGAAGCTGATGTTGGCCATCGACGAGGCGAAATTGCCGCCGCCGAAACCGCACAGCAGCGCCAGCAGCAGCATGGTCGGGTAGCCGGTGTTGACGTCCTGCACCGCAAAACCAATGCCGATCGCCGGCACCAGCAGCGAGGCGGTCGACAGCGCGGTCCATTTGCGCCCGCCAAAAATGGGCACCATGAACGAGTAGAAGATGCGCAGCGTGGCGCCCGACAGGCCCGGCAGCGCGGTCAGCCAGAACAGCTGGTTGGTGCTGTACTTGAAGCCGATGTTGGGCAGGTTGACCACGACCACGCTCCAGACCATCCACACGGCGAACGCGAGCAGCAGCGCCGGGATCGAGATCCACAGGTTGCGCTGGGCGGTGCCGCGCCCGGTCTTTTTCCAGAAAGCCGGGGTCTCCGGCTCCCACGTTGTGATTACATATTTGCTCATGACAGTCTCCTGGATAATTGTGCGGGAACGTTAGGCGAGAACGGCTTGCAGGACGGGCGCCTTGGCGGCCTGGGCCTGGCCTTGCCCTTTGAACGAGTAGTGCATCCACACCAGCGACACGCAGACGGTGCCGTACAAGAGCATGAAGGCGGAGGTGCGCACGCCGGTCAGGTCGACCAGGGCGCCGAACATAATCGGCAGCACGAAGCCGCCCAGGCCGCCGGCGAGGCCGACCACGCCGGAGACGGCGCCGATGTTGTCGGAGAAGTCGTCGGCGATGAACTTGAAGACCGATGCCTTGCCGACCGCCATGGCGACGCCGACGATAAACAGCAGCACCGTGAACATCAGCGGGGTCAGGCCGATCTCCAAGCTGGCCGGGCCGTTGACGGTCTGGATGATCATGCTGGTCTGCGGATACGACAGCAGGAAGAAGCACACCCAGCACACCCACATGACCCACCAGGTGACCTTGTAGGCGCCGTATTTGTCGGAGATCCAGCCGCCGAGCGCGCGCAGCACGCCGCCGGGCAGCGAGAAGCAGGCCGCCAGCAGCGCGGCGAGCCCGATGTTGAAGCCGTATTCGGCCACGTAGTATTTGGTCATCCACAGGGCCAGCGCCACGTAGCCGCCGAACACCACCGAGTAGTACTGGCAGTAGCGCCACACGCGCGGGTCCTTGAGGACCTTCATCTGATCGCTGAACGAGACGGCGGCCGGGACCTGGTGCGCCTTGTCGGTGTACGAGAAGGCCCAGAACAGGATGGCGGTGGCCAGCATGGCAACCGCGTACACCTTGGGCAGCATCTGCCAGCCGAACGAGGCGATGATGGCGGGGGCAACGAACTTGGTGAGCGCCGAACCGGAGTTGCCGGCGCCAAAAATGCCCATCGCCAAGCCCTTGCGCTCCTTGCCGAACCAGCGTGCCACGTAGGGCGTGCCGACCGAGAACGAGCCGCCGGCCAGGCCGATGAACAGGCCGAGCACCAGGAAGTGCCAGTAGGCGGTGGCGTAGCCCATCAGCCAGATCGGCGGCACCGTCGCGAGCATCAGCACGAAGAACACGATGCGCCCGCCGAAGCGGTCGGTCCAGATGCCGAGCGGGACGCGCACGAGCGAACCGGAGAGCACCGGGGTGGCCGCGAGCAGGCCGAACTCGGTCTCGTTGAGCCCGAGCTGGGTCTTGATCGGGATGCCGAGCACGGCGAAGATCATCCACACCGCGAAGCAGATCGTGAATGCGAAAGTACTGCTTCCCAATACCGCAATTTGCTGCTGGGCCTTGCTTGCCATGTCCGTCTCCCCGACGCTATACCTGATGCGACAAGGTTACGCAGTGCGGGCGCTGTGAACTATTGGTACTAGGGAGATTTGGGAAAGGCAATCAGGCTAGCGGGATCGGCCGAAGTGACTAGTGGGGCTAGGCCGGATGGATAGGCTCTCGAATCAAAAATGCCGCTCGGGGCGACGGAAGGATGTCTTCCAAGGCAGGGGGCATTGCAGTTTAGTCGCTGCAGAAATCGTGTCGCGGGATCTTAGGCAAAGAAAAATTAACGTCATCCCCGCAAAAGCGGGGACCCATACGGCACATGCCTATACGCGGAGTTCGAACCTTCAGGCTCGGGAACTGTGCCACCAAAATTTTTGAAGGCCCATAACTGGATGCTCATTACTGGTCCCCGCTTTCGCGGGGATGACGTTGGTTTTTTCGCGGGTATGCACACTAAGTCCTGATCGAAAAAATAACCAACGTCATCCCCGCAAAAGCGGGGACCCATACGGCACATGCCTATACGCGGAGTTCGAACCTTCAGGCTCGGGAACTGTGCCGCCAAAATTTTTGAAGGCCCATAACTGGATGCTCATTACTGGTCCCCGCTTTCGCGGGGATGACGTTGGTTTTTTCGCGGGTATGCACACTAAGTCCTGATCGAAAAAATAACCAACGTCATCCCCGCAAAAGCGGGGACCCATACGGCACATGCCTATACGCGGAGTTCGAACCTTCAGGCTCGGGAACTGTGCCGCCAAAATTTTTGAAGGCCCATAACTGGATGCTCATTACTGGTCCCCGCTTTCGCGGGGATGACGTTGGTTTTTTCGCGGGTATGCACACTAAGTCCTGATCGAAAAAATAACCAACGTCATCCCCGCAAAAGCGGGGACCCATACGGCACATGCCTATACGCGGAGTTCGAACCTTCAGGCTCGGGAACTGTGCCGCCAAAATTATTGAAGGCCCATAACTGGATGCTTATTATGGGGCAAACGCATGCGTTTGCACTTTCGCGGGGATGACGCTGGCTTTTTCGCGGGGATGACGTTGGCTTCATCGCGAGATGATGCTGTTTGTTTCGCGGGATGACGTTGGTTTTAGTTTGTGCAGATACGGTTCTGCGATCTCTGAAGCTTTTTAACGTCTCACCGCTGGAACACGATGGGGGAGCTGCCGGCGCGCTTGCTCCTGGACGCGACCAGGTCCGCCAGCGTGACCGCATCAAGCACCGCCAGATACGCCGCTGTGGCGCTGCCCAGCACCCCCTTGAGCGCGCAGGCCGGCGCCAGCTGGCACGAGTTGCTGGCCGGGTCGAAGCACTCGGCCATAAAAAAGTCCGTCTCGCTCGAACGCACCACCTCGCCGATGTTGATCTCGGCCGGGTCGCGCCCGAGCCGCATGCCGCCGTTGCGGCCCCTCACGGTCTCGATCAAACCAATGCGGCCGAGCTGGTGCACCACCTTCATCAGGTGGTTCTTCGAGATCGCATGCAGGTCGGCGATGTCCTGGATCGTGGCCAGGCGGTCGCGGTGCATCGCAAGATAGATCAGCGTGCGCAGCGTGTAGTCGGTGTAGGCGGTCAATCGCATCGGGGCGGCGGGTTCGTGTGGCCAAATGAAGTACCCAGTATACGTCTTTCCCGGCCCGGCGGAGCATCACACCGCAAAAAGATACAAATCATCTACATCTTCTATTGCAACTTTTTAATGAAGTAAATAGAATGCATCTTTAACGCGGCGCGATATTGCGCAGCGCCTGACAACAAAAAGGAATTCGTTATGCATCACTCCCGCACACTCTGGAGATGGCTCGCGGTGATCTGCGTCCTCTCCTTCGCCGTCCTTGGCTGGGTAGGAACCGAGATCTACCTGGCCGCCCCTCCAATCCCCCGCCAGGTCGCCAGCAGCAACGGCGATGTATTGTTCTCCGAGGGCCAGGTGCAGCGCGGCCAGCAAAGCTGGCTCTCGGCCGGCGGCCAGCAGCTCGGCTCCGTCTGGGGCCACGGCAGCTACCTCGCGCCCGACTGGTCGGCCGACTGGCTGCACCGCGAAGCGCTGGCGCTGCGCGCGATCTGGTCGCTCAAGCAGTTCGGCAAGCCCTACGAGGAGATCGGCCGCGAGAACCAGGCCGCGCTCGACGCCCGCCTGCGCCACGAGATGCGCGCCAACACCTACGACGCCGCCACCGGCGCCGTCACGCTCTCGCCCGAACGGGCCCAGGCCGTGCGCGAGGTGACGGCGCACTACACCTCCCTGTTCGGCACCGACGGCAGCCTCGACAAACTGCGCGAACAGTACGCGATGCAGCCGGGCAGCCTGGCCAACCCGGACGACCTCAAAGCCCTGCCCGCCTTCTTCTTTTGGGCGGCCTGGTCGGCCGCCACCGACCGCCCCGGTGAGAGCGACCTGAGCTACACCAGCAACTGGCCGCACGAGCCGCTGGTGGGCAACAAGCCCACCGCCGGCGCCGGCATCTGGTCGTTCGCCAGCATCATCCTGATGCTCGGCGCGATCGCCGGCATGATCTTCTTCCACGGCCGCGCCAAAGAGGAGGACGACCCCGTCCCGCCCAAGAACGATCCGCTGTTCGATCTCAAGCCGACCGCCTCGATGCGCGCCACCCGCAAGTACTTCTATGTCGTCATCGCGCTGATCCTGGCGCAGGTCGGCATGGGCATCGTCACGGCCCACTACGCGGTCGAGGGCGACAGCTTCTTCGGCATCCCGCTGGGCAGCGTCCTGCCGTTCATCGTCAGCCGCACCATCCATACCCAGTTCGCGGTGTTGTGGATCGCCACCGCATGGCTGGCCACGGGCCTGTACATCGCGCCGGCCATCTCGGGCAAGGAGCCAAAATACCAGGCGCTCGGCGTCAATGTGCTGTTCTACGCCCTGCTGTTCATCGTGGCCGGTTCGACCGTCACCGGCTGGCTCGGCACCTTGCAGCACCTGGGCACCGATTTCAGTTTTTGGATCGGCAACCAGGGTCTCGAATTCACCAGCATGGGCCGGGTGTGGCAGATCCTGCTGTTCGTCGGGCTCTTGATCTGGGTGCTGCTGCTCGGACGCGGCCTGTGGCCGGCGCTGCGCACGCCGTCGTCCTCCCGCGGCCTGATCGCCATGGTGTTCCTGGCCGCGCTGTGCATCGGCGGCTTCTACGCCACCTCGCTCACCTGGGGCAAGAGCACCCACTACGCGATGGTCGAATACTGGCGCTGGTGGCTGGTCCACCTGTGGGTCGAAGGCTTCTTCGAGGTGTTCGCCACCGCCGTCATCGCGCTGCTGTTCACCCGCCTCGGCCTGATCGGCGCGGCCACCGCCAACAGCGCCATCATCCTCGAGACCATCGTGTTCCTGTTCGGCGGCATCCTGGGCACCCTGCACCACCTGTACTTCACCGGCACGCCAACCTTCGTGATCGCGATCGGCGCGATGTTCTCGGCGCTCGAGGTGGTCCCATTGGCGATGATCGGGGTCGAGGCCTGGCGCAACTACAAGCGCTCGAAGGCGGCGCCCTGGGTGCAGGCCTACAAGTGGCCGATCCTGTGCTTCATCGCGGTCGGTTTCTGGAACGTGGTCGGCGCGGGCCTGCTCGGCTTTGCGATCAACACCCCGATCGCGCTGTACTACATGCAGGGCCTTAACCTGACCGCCGCCCACGGCCACGCCGCGCTGTTTGGCGTGTACGGCATGCTCGGCATCGGCCTGATGCTGTTCTGCCTGCGCGGCCTCACCGAGCGCGCCGCCTGGTCCGACCGCCTGCTCGCGCCGATGTTCTGGTCGCTCAATATCGGCCTGGCGATGATGGTCTTCATGTCGCTGGTCCCGTCCGGCATCTACCAGGCCTGGGCCAGCGTCACCAAGGGCACCTGGTACGCCCGTTCGCCGGAGTTCGTCCACTCGCAGGTGATGGAAACCCTGGTCTGGATGCGCGTTCCCGGCGACGTGGTGTTCGCCATCGGCTGCGCTTGCCTGGCCCTGTTCGCCTGGCGACTGGCCACGGGCGGGCGCGGCAAGACCGTGGTCGTCGGTTCGATGGCGCCGCAGCGTCCCTGATCCCAACCGGCGGGCCGCCTGTGGGCGGCCCGCTTTTTTCAATTTGATGGAGAACCAACATGGCACACGATTGTTCAAGCGGCAGCGCCGCCATCCTGCATCCGTTCGACGCGCGCGGCGTCGCCAAGCGCTTCCGCCACGCCGCCATTTTCGGCGCGCTCAAGGCGCTCAACCCGGGCGAGACCATGCGCTTTTGTAACGACCATGATCCGCTTCCCCTGCTCGAGCAAATCGAGCAGGTGTTCGGGCAGCGCGTGACGGTGCGCTACGTGGCCAGGTCGCCCGGCGAAATCGTCATCGATTTTTCGATCACCTGACCGGCAGGACGGCGCCGCGCCGCCGACGCGCGGGCGCCCGCCGCCCGCCAAACCCAATCTGGATCAAGCAAATCGACATCGGCCGCATTTCGCGTTGACCCAACTAGATATAGTATTTAATCTATCCCCGTCACTACATATTGTGGTCAACGGAGAATCCATGAACCAAAATCCCACCCAACTTCCCGCCCGCATCGTCAAACGCGATGGCCGCGTCGTCCCCTTCGAGTTGGCCCGCATCGAGTCGGCCATCCGCCGCGCGGGGCAAGCCAGCGCCGAACTGCATACCGGCCAGGCCACCAGCCTGGCCCTGGAGGCCGCCACGCACTACCTCGCGCCGGCCGCTGTCCCCACCGTCGAACAGGTCCAGGACGCGGTCGAGGCGGCGCTGTTCGCGGCGGGCCGGCGCGCCACCCTGCGCGCTTTCGTGGTCTACCGCGAACAGCACCACAGCCTGCGGCGCGACCGCAAGAGCCTCGTCGATGTCGAAGCCTCGATGAACGAATACCTCGAGCAGCGCGACTGGCGCGTCAACGCCAACGCCAACCAGGGTTATTCGCTCGGCGGATTGATCCTGAACGTGTCGGGCAAAGTCATCGCCAACTACTGGCTCGACCACGTGTACCCGCCCGAGGTGGGCGCGGCGCACCGCTGCGCCGACCTGCACATCCACGACCTCGACATGCTGGCCGGTTACTGCGCGGGCTGGTCGCTGCGCATGCTGCTGGCCGAGGGCCTCAACGGCGTGCCCGGCAAGATCGAATCGGGCCCGCCCAAGCACATGTCGAGCGCGATCGGCCAGATCGTCAACTTCCTCGGCACCTTGCAGAACGAATGGGCCGGGGCCCAGGCTTTCAGCTCGTTTGACACCTACATGGCGCCCTATGTGCGCAACGACGCGCTCACCTACGAGGAGGTCAAGCAGTACATCCAGGAGCTGATCTACAACCTCAATGTGCCGTCGCGCTGGGGCACCCAGACCCCGTTCACCAACCTGACCTTCGACTGGGTCTGCCCCGAGGACCTGCGCGAACAGACGCCCGTGATCGCCGGCGTGGAGATGCCCTTCGCCTACGGCGAGCTGCAGCGCGAGATGGACATGATCAACCGCGCCTACATCGAGATCATGATGACGGGCGACGCCAAGGGCCGCGTGTTCACCTTCCCGATCCCGACCTACAACATCACCGAGGACTTCGCGTGGCACAGCCCGAACGCCGAGCTGCTGTTCGAGATGACGGCGCGCTACGGGCTGCCCTACTTCCAGAACTTCCTCAATTCCGAACTCAAGCCGAACATGATCCGCTCGATGTGCTGCCGGCTGCAGCTGGACCTGCGCGAGCTGCTCAAACGCGGCAACGGCCTGTTCGGCTCGGCCGAGCAAACCGGCTCGCTCGGCGTGGTCACGGTCAACTGCGCCCGCCTAGGCTACCTGCACGCCGACGACGAGGAGGGCCTGTTCGAGGCGCTCGACCGCCTGCTCGAACTGGGCCGCGACAGCCTCGAGATCAAGCGCAAGGTCATCCAGCGCCACATGGACAACGGCCTGTTCCCGTACACCAAACGCTACCTGGGCACCCTGCGCAACCACTTCTCGACGCTGGGCGTGAACGGCGTCAACGAGATGATCCGCAACTTCACCTGGGGCGAACAGGACATCACCAGCGACTGGGGCCACGCGTTCGCGCTGCGCCTGCTCGACCATGTGCGCGCGCGCATGCTCGAATTCCAGGACCAGACGGGCCACATGTACAACCTCGAGGCCACGCCGGCCGAAGGCACCACCTACCGCTTCGCAAAGGAGGACCGCAAGCGCCATCCGGACATCCTGCAGGCGGGCACGCGCGAGATGCCCTACTACACCAACTCGTCGCAACTGCCGGTCGGCTTCACCGACGACCCGTTCGAGGCGCTCGAGCGGCAGGACGCGCTGCAGCGCAAGTACACGGGCGGCACCGTGCTGCACCTGTACATGAACGAGCCGCTCTCGAGCGCCAACGCCTGCCGCGATCTGGTGCGCCGCGCGCTGGGCCGCTTCGGGCTGCCGTACATCACCGTCACGCCGAGCTTTTCGATCTGCCCGAAACATGGCTACCTTGGCGGCAGCCACCCTTTCTGTCCCAAGTGCGATGCCGAACTGATCGCACGCAAACAACGCGAACCCGCGTAACCACCCACCACCCCAGGAGATTGTCATGGCTGAAATGAACCAACCCACCTACATCGCACCGAAAACCGTCACGCTGCACGACGACGAACGCCAGCGCTGCGAAATCTGGACCCGCGTGATGGGCTACCACCGCCCGGTCTCGTCCTTCAACACCGGAAAAAAGGGCGAATTCCACGAACGCACCTGCTTCACCGAGACCAGCCTGGCCGCGGGCGTTCTGGCGTGAACGCCGGCGCGTTGCGGGTGGGCGGGCTGGTCCCGTTCAGCGCGACCGACTACCCCGGCAAGTTCGCCGCCGTGGTGTTCGTGCAGGGCTGCCCGTGGCGCTGCGGCTACTGCCACAACCCCCACCTGCAGCCGCGCAAGCGCGGCGCGCTGGTGTGGGGCGACGTGGCGGAGCTGCTGCGGCGGCGCGCCGGGCTGCTCGATGGCGTGGTGTTTTCGGGCGGCGAGCCGACCATCGACCCTGCCCTGCCCGACGCGATCGCGGCGGCGCGCGAGATGGGACTGGCGGTCGGCCTGCATACCGCCTGCATCTATCCGCGCCGCCTGGAGGCGGTGCTGCCGATGCTCGACTGGGTCGGCTTCGACATCAAGACCTCGTTCGGGTCGTACCCGGGCATCACCGGCGTGGCCGGCAGCGGCGAGCCCGCGCGCGCCTGCATGGAGGCCATCCTCGCCAGCGGCGTCGCGCACGAATGCCGCACCACCTTGCACCCGGTGCTGCACGACGAGGCCGAGGTCGAGGCGCTGGCCGAGATGCTGGCTGGTGCCGGGGTGCGCAACTACGCCTTGCAAAGCTTTAGGACCCAAGGCTGCGCCAACCCGGCGCTGGTCGCCAGCGGCGCCACCCCCTGCATGGGCGCGGACGCATTGGCGCGCATCGCCGCGCGCTTCGAGCAGTTTACGTTTCGGACGGCTTAGCGGGCGCCGCGTGCTGCAGGCGGCGCACGCCCTGCACGAAGCGCGTCAACGTGGTTGACTGCACCCCGCGCGGGATCATCGCCTCGATCAACTGGAACTTGCCGCGCGTGGCCAGCGCTTGTGTCAGCGCCTGTTGCAGCTCGCGCCGGGTCTGCACCCGGTAGCCCTGCCCGCCCAGCGAGGCGGCCATGTCGGCGAAATGCCAATCGCTCAGATCGGTGAACGCCGCCTGCGGGGCGAACGCGCGCAGCATCTCCCAGCTACAGTTATTGAATACGATGACGATCGGGTCCCAGCCATAGCGCTGGCAGTTGCCCAACTCCCAGCCGGTCATCTGGAAGGCGCCGTCGCCGACCAATATCAGCGGCCGTTCGCCGCCGCCGGCCTGAAGGCCAATCCCTGCCGGCACGCCGTAGCCCATGGTCGCGTAGTAGCCGGGCGCCAGCAGCGCCGTGTTTTCCATGCCTAACGCGGTGAACAGGCAGTCGCCGATGTCGGCCGCGATCGGCATGCGCCCGTGCTCAAACATGGCGTCGTTGACGGCGCGCGCGATGTCGTCCGGGCCGATCGGTGCGCCGTCGGCCTCGAGGCCGCGCACGCACGGCGGCGCCGGCTCCGGGGCGACAGGTTCGGCCGGCAGGGGGCCGGCGCGAACGATCAAGGCGTCGACCAGCGCCTCGATGCCGATGCGCGGATAGACGTGGTGCGCGATGGCGACCTCGCCGTCGAGCGCGAGGATCGCGCCGCGCATGTCGATCGCCGTTTCCGACACGCCGAAATTGGTGTCCGAGATGATCACCCCGAGCATCAGCAGCGCGTCCGAGCCCTCGACCGCGCGCGTGATCGCGGCCGGGCCGGCAACGCCGAGGTAGGTGCCGAGCAGGGAGGCGTCGCAGCCGGCCATCAGGCCGCTGCCCATGAAGGTGGTCGCCACGGGCATATTGAGCAGGCGCGCCAATTGCGCGACCTTGGCCTCAATGCCGAAGCGGCGGATCTCGACGCCGACCAGCAACACCGGCGCGCGCGCCGCCCGCAGCCGCGCCAGCACTTCGCCTACGCAGGCCTCGAGCGCGTCCGGATCGGTGTGCGCCGCGGCGCATGTGGTGGCCGGCCCGCACGGCGCGTCGACCATGTCGCGCGGCAGCTCGATGTAGACCGGGCGCGAGTGGGTCAGGCAGCTGCGCAGCACGCGCGCGATGTCGGCCGGCGCGCGCGCGGCGTCGTCCAGGACCACCTGGTCGCAGGTGATCTCGCGGAAGATCGCGAGCTGCGAGTCGAGCGTCCTGGCCTGGTGGTGCAGCAGGAAGCCGCTTTGCCGTTCGCCGGCGCCGGGCGCGCCCGAGATCACCACCAGCGGCACCTTCTCGGCATACGACGAGGCCACCGCGTTGACCATGTTGAGGGCGCCGGCGCCGTAGGTGACCGCGGCCACGCCCAGGCGGGTGTGGTAGCGCGCGGACGCGTCGGCGGCAAAGCCAACCGCCGGCTCGTGGCTGAGGGTGTACAGCGGCAGGACGCCGGCGTCCACCACCTGCTGGAAAAAGGCGAGCACAAAGTCGCCGGGAATGCCGAAGATCTCGCGCGCCCCATGTTGATGGAGGGCGTCGAGCAGGGTACGGGACAGGTTCATGATGGCTGGGGTATCTGGAATGGTTGAAGTTGAAACAGTAACCGCGCGCGCGCCGGAAAAGGAACCAGGCGGGCACGGCGCAATGATTAGCCGGGCGCCTGCAAAGTGACTAGGCGCCGCGCGCGGCCGCGAACACGCGCCGCAGGGCCGCGGCGAGCGGCGGCGGCAGCGGCGGCAACAGGCGGGCCGGGTCGAGCAGCGCGAGGTCGATCGCGTCGATCGTGTTTTTCACCAGCAGGCCGAGTTCGGTGTCGCCCTCCATGACGAGGCGGCGCGCGAAGAACAGCGTGTCCGGATCCTCGCGCCGCTGCGCCAGAAGCACGAAGTCGCGCGCGCTCGCGCCGATCGCCAGGTCCGGCTTTTGGGTTCCGTCCAGCGCGGCGAAGCGCGTGCCGCGCCAGCCGACATCGAAACACAGCGGCGTGTCGCGCACCCAGATCCGCACCGCCCTGCCCTCGAGGGCGGCGCGCACGTCGGACGGCAACTGGGGCGCGACGACCAGGTTCAGACCCGTGGCGAACAACACCGAGCCGGGATACACGGGCAATCGCGGCCAGCCGCCACCGGCCGCGCCGGCCTTGCGGCGCGCGCCCGTCGTCACGCCGCCTCCCGCGTGCCAAGCGCCATGCCGGGGCGCCCGAACCAATAGCCGTCGCAACCCTTGGACGGCATCAGCGTGGCCAGCCCGGCCTGGGCGAGCTCCGGATCGAGATGGCCGCGGCGCGCCAGGTCGAACAGCACCAGCACCTCGGCGCTGCCCTGCGCCTGCGGGCTGATGCGCGCCACATCCACGCCCATCGCCTCCATGTGCGCCAGCTCGCCGAGCAGGTTGTAGGTCAGTTCCGACTGGATCTGGGTGCCGTTTAGCACGAGGAAGCCGTCGCCGTCGCGGGTGCGCAGCGTCAGGCCGTCCGGGTGCTCGAGGCAGCTGAAGCGGCAGTCGTCCTTGCCCAGGTCGCGCTGGCGCGCGGTGAAGCATCGCGCCGAGAACGCCAGCGGCATGCGGCCGTAGGCGAACACCTCGGTCTGGAGGCCGGCCGGCAGCTTGGCCAGCATCAGCGCCAGCGCGTCGCGCCCCATCTCGAGCGACATCACCCAGCGCCGCGCGCCCAGATCGGCCATCAGGGCCAGGCTGTCGGCGTTGTACAGGTTGAGGTGGGGCCCGGCGACAAAGCCCTGCCCGGCCGGCACGCAGTGGACCGCGCCCATGTCGTTGGCCTCGACCAGATAACGCCCGTTGCCGGTGATGCGGCGCAGGTTGACCACGTCGCTGCCCGATTCGAGCAGCGCCTGGGTCGAGAGCACCACCTCCTTGCCGGCGGCGGCGAGCATGTCGGCCAGGGCCAGCCAGTCCGGCAGGCGCAGTTCGTGGCGGCGCGAGCAGACCGTCTCGCCAAGGTAGACGATGTCGACGGCGCTGGACGCGACCATGTCGTAAAAGCGCAAGAGCGTCTCGCGCGGCCAGTAATACAGTACCGGGCCGAGGGCCAGTTTCAACATTGTTTGATTCCTTATTATTTCCATGAGCGGTGATAGGCGCCGAGCGTGTGCTGCTGGCCTTCGGCGACCTTGTCGAGCGCGGCCATCCAGCCCGGCCGCGGCGAGAAGCGCTGCGGGTTGGCCAGGCACTGGTCGATCGCCTCGCGCCACACCGCCGTGACCTGGGCCACGTAGGCCGGGCTGCGCTGGCGCCCTTCGATCTTGATCGCGCGCACGCCGAGCGCTGCCAGTTGCGGCAGCAGCGCCAGCGTGTTGAGGCTGGCCGGCTCCTCGATCGCGTAATACTGTTCGCCGGCGACGTCAAAGCGGCCCTTGCACAGGGTCGGATAGTTGGCCTGTTCCCCCGGCGCGTAGCGGTCGATCAGCACGCCGTTGAGGTGCGCCTCGAGGCCCGCGTCGGTCTCTTGCCAGCGCACCGCCTTGGCCGGCGAGCAGACCCCGTGCGTGTTGGGCGACTCGCCGGTGGCATACGACGAGAGCGCGCAGCGGCCCTCGACCATGACGCACAGGCTGCCGAAACCGAACACCTCGATCTCGACCGGCGTATTGCGCACCACCTGCTCGACCTGCGCGACCGAGAGCACGCGCGGCAGCACCGCGCGCGCGATGCCGAAGTGGTGGTGGAAGAAATTGATCGCCTCGACGTTGGTGGCCGAGCCCTGCACCGACAGGTGCAGCCGCAGTTGCGGGTGCTTGTCGGCGGCGTAGCGCATCAGGCCGGGGTCGGCCAGGATCACGGCGTCGATGCCGGCGCCGGCGGCGCGGTCGATCGCGTTTCGCCACAGCGCGCCGGCGTCCGGCTGCGGATAGGTATTGAGCGCCAACAGCACCTTGCGTCCGCGCGCATGGGCGTAGGCGATGCCCTGCTCGATGGCGGCCTGGTCGAAATTGAGACCGGCGAAATTGCGCGCGTTGGTGGCGTCGCGAAAACCCAGGTAGACGCAATCGGCGCCGTTGTCGACGGCCGCCTTGAGCGCCGGCAGGCTGCCGGCCGGGCACACCAGCTCTAGGCGCGCTGGCGAATCGGAGGTGTGTGGATGCATAATTGTGCTCGGATGGTCGGGACCGCACTGTAGCCCGCCGCGCCGTCCCCAATCCTTAATGTGCATCAAGGATTTTGAGCACGCAGGGGGGAGACAATGCGTCATCGATGCAACGGCGGGAGAACAAAATGGAAACTCTAAGCAGCTATATGGCCGACGACCATCACCACTGCGACGCCCTGATGCGCCGCGCGAGCGGCTGCGTGCTGCACGGGCAATGGTCGCAGGCGCGCGACGCCGCGGCGGCCTTCCAGAACGCGCTCGAACGGCATTTGCTGATCGAGGAGCGCATCTTGTTCCCCGCCTTCGAACAGGCGATCGGACGAGCGCCCAGCCCGACCGGCGTCATGCGCGCGGAGCACCTGCGCATCCGCGCGGTGGCCCAGCGCATGGTCGACTCGGTCCACGCCCTCGACCGCGACGCCTTCGACACGCATGCGGAGGTGCTGTTGCTGGTGCTGCACCAGCACGGCGAAAAGGAGGAAGGCCTGGTCTATCCGATGATCGAAAGGGTGCTGGCGCCGCGCGGCCGCGCGCAAGTGCTGGCGGCGATGCGCGGCTTCACCGCGCTCGACCCGTGCGAGAGCGCGGCGTGAGCGCCGCACAGGTACACCATCTCGACGTGCGCGGGCTGGAACCGCCCGAGCCGCTCGAACAGGCGCTCGACGCGCTCGACCGGCTTGGCGCCTCCGACGAACTGTGCATGCTGATCGAGCGCGAACCGCATCCGCTGTACCGCATGCTGGCGCAAAACGGCTATCGCCACAGCACCACCTCCCTGCCGGACTTCCTGTACCAAGTGCGGATCTGGCGCGGCCCCGGCGACCCCGCCTGAGATGCAGCGCGCCCTGTCGCTCGACCGGTCGCCCGCGCTGGGCGCGGTGCTGCGCTACTTCGCGTGCACGCCGCTGTTTGCGCTGCTGGCCGGCTTGCTGTTGGTGTGGCAGGGCGAGGCCGCCTTCCAGAGCCGCTGGTCGCCGGTGACGCTGGCGCTGACCCACCTGTTCACGCTGGGCGTGCTGGGCATGTCGATGGCCGGGGCGCTGATCCAGATCCTTCCGGTGGTCGCTTGCAGCGTGCTGCCGCATGCGCGCACCATGGCGCCGGCGGTGCACGCGCTGCTCGGCGCCGGCACGCTGGCGCTTGCCGCGGCCTTCCTCGCGTCGCGGCCATGGTTGTTTGGCCTGGCGTTGGCCGCGCTGGTGCCGGCCCTGCTGTGGCTCGCCGGCGCGCTGGCGATTGGGCTGTGGCAGCGCGCGCCTGCCGGCGCCGCGCCGATGGTCGCCACGGTGCGGCTGGCGCTGGCCTCGCTGCTCGTCACCGTCGTGCTTGGCACACTGCTTGGCATGGCGTTCGCGTTGCCGGGCGTCATACCGCTCGATCTGGCGCGGGTCACCGACTTGCATGCGATGTGGGGCCTGTTCGGGTGGGGTGGATTGCTGCTGGCCGGCGTCGCCGTCCAGGTGCTGCCCATGTTCCAGGTCACACCCTTGTATGACAGCCGGTTGGAGCGATGGTTGGGCTCGCTTGTGGTGCTGGCGCTGTTGCTGTGTTCGGTGAAGGCGCTCGGCTTGGCGCCGGCCATCGTATTGCTTTCCGCGTTTGCGTTGTTTGCCGTCGCGACCTTGCTGCTGCTTAAACGCCGCACCAGAGCCGCCGATGCCATGACCAAATTTTGGTCGCTGGCGATGGTTTGCCTGCTGGCAGCCATCGTCATTTGGGCCCTGCCCGGCGAGATGGCGGGCGCCGGCCAGACGCTGGCCGTGGCGGTGCTGTTCATCGCTGGATTCCTGTATTCGACCATCAACGGGATGCTGTACAAAATCGTTCCGTTCCTGCTGTGGCATCACAAGCAGACCGAGACAGCGCCGGGACAGCGCGTCATGCAGGTCAAGCGGATCATTCCGGACGAGGTGGCACAGCGCCAGTTTTATCTGCATGTGATCGCCGTTTCGTTGCTGGTCGCCGCTTGTTGGTACCCGGAGGCGCTGGCGCGCGCTGCGGGTGTGGCGATATCGGTTTCGGCGTTGTCGCTCGGTTGGAACTTGTCACGGGCATGCCGGCGGGACTTGGCACAGCCGGCTGGAGTCTGAAAAACTCGTGCGGGTCAGGCCCAATTGCAGTGCCCGTGCTTCGCCGTTTATCCCTACAAGATCGACGCGACGTTACGACAGGCATTCAAAAAATTCGATTAATCACTCGCCAGCGCCCTGGCGTTGGACATCTACCGCGACGACGATACTGACGGCTATGAAGTCAATACCATTCTGGCTGTGGAATGGTGGGATGACGGCCATTGGCAAACGATTGGGGACGCGCCAACGGCCTATGGCGCCGGATGAAGAGTTAAAGGTGCGCAGCGGATCAATACCCGATCAATCGGCCTTGAACGTTCGCCCCGTGGCGGCCCAATAGATACCGCCATACAGGTGATGCAGGAATACCGGGTCGCGGTAGGTGGCCGGCAGATGGCCGAGCGCCGTGTAGAACGCACGGCCGTTGTCGTAGTCTTGATACCAACTGACCGGATGGAACGAACCCAATCCGTTGGCCGGTTTCCCGGCGGGTTGCGGCGTGCGCTTGTAACTCGCCTCGTCGACGCTCAACAGGTACGTCAGCTTGTTCGACAGGGCCGGGCCGAATCGATACCACTCCTCCGTCACCAGGCTGCGTTTGGCGAAACGGTCCATGCCCGGGAAATTGCGGTCCTCGAGTTTGAGCACCGCGGTTTGAATCGCTGGATGGGTCTGGAACATATGACCGAGCATTTTCGTGTACCACGGCCAGCCGTATTCGGTGTCCGAGGCGCTGTGCACGCCGACGAAGCCGCCCCCTGCCTTGATGAAGCGTTCAAACGCGCCCTGCTGCTCGTCGTTCAGTACGTCGCCGCTCGTCAGCAGGAAAATCACGACCTTGTATTTCGCCAGCTGCTTGTCGTTGATGACGCGCTCGGCATCCTCGGTCCAGAAGACGTCGAAATTGTGCTGCTTGCCCAGGTCCTGAATCGCCGTCACGCCAGCATTGATGGAATCGTGATGCCAGCCGGCGGTCTTGGAAAACACCAGCACATTGAATTGTTCGGCGTGTGCGCCTTGCGTGAACAATAAACCGGCGAACGGCAGGATCAGGTGACGCAGTGATTTCATCATGGAATAGTAACTGCCGGCAACGTGGATCGAGTTGTGCGTGGTACATCAGCAAGGCGACGCCGCGCCAACGCAACGGGGCGCGCACCCGAATATCTGCCCTCCTTCAAGCCGCACATTTAATCATCCGCTTCGTCATCGGTGCCGTCGGCTGCGCGTGCCGGCTCCCAGGGATCGTCAAGGTGCGAGAGTACGTTTGCAGCCTTGATGGCTTGTTGCATGCCACGACGCGCAAGACTGCAGCGTTGCAAGAGCGACTCCATCGAACCGATGTCGATCTCGCCTTCGGCGCCGGCCTGCAACAGTTCCGCCTTCAGCGCCTGATATGCCGCTTCGACGCCATCCGCGGCCGCAGCCATCGCCATCAAGGCGGGCCCGCGGCTGACGAGGGCTTGCGCGCACAGCAGATCGACTTGCGCGAGCCAGCCGCGCACCTGTTGCAGCAATCTGTCGGCAGACGCGGGCGGCTCGCAGGCGGTCGCGGCCATCGCCCGCGCCAGCTGGGCGACGCTATCGTAGTAGCGCAACACGCGCAACAGCCGCGACAGCCTGTGCGAGGTCTCATCGCTCATGGAGGCACGGTTCAAGCCTTGCACGAATTTGCCGATCGCCAGCTTAAGCGTCCCAACGACCTGCGCACGGGACTCGGCATCGTCCGTGGCCGCCTCGCCCGCCATGGCGCTGCGCAGCATGCCCACGGCCATCGCCCCCAGCCTGCCCAGCTCCCGTTCCAGGGCAATCACCGCCAAGGACGGAACGGCAACCAGGTTCTGGTCCAGAAAATGCGGCCGCGCCATGTCTTCCTCGTGGGAGCGAAAGCGCGCCTGCAGGAAAGTTGTCAGACGCCCGGCCAGCGGCCACATCAGAAAAACGCCCAGCACATTGAACGTGGTGTGAAACAAGGCCAGCGTGATGCCGGGCGCCCGGTCCAGGGCGAGCATATCGCGCAGCACGATGATCCCGTCGAGCAGCCAAGGCAGGATCAACAGCGCCAGCGCCCCCGTCAACACATTGAACATCACGTGGGCCGCGGCGGCGCGGCGCGCGTTGACGGTCGCCCCCACCGCCGCGATGACCGCGGTCACCGTCGTGCCAAGATTGGCGCCGATGACGACGGCCGCCGCCGCCTCCAGCGGCAGCAGGCCGCCCTGGGCCGCGGTCAGCGCGACTGCCAGCGCCGCGCTCGACGACTGCATCATTACCGTCAGCACCAGGCCGGCGAAGACATGCATGACGACGCCAAGGGCACCACCGACGGCAGGCAGCGCGAATCGCCCGGCAACGTCGGTGAAACCGGTTTTGAGGATGTCGATGCCGAGGAACAGGATGCCGAAACCGGCGATCGCCATGCCTATCGCGCCGCGCCTGCGGCGGCCGCCGGTCAGGTGCAGCAACATGCCGACCCCGACCAGTGGCAGCGCGGCGGCCTCGATCTTGAAACCCATTCCCGCCGCGGCGACCAGCCAGCCCGTCATGGAGGTGCCGACGTTGGCGCCGAACAAAACCCAGAGCGACTGGCCCAGCGTGAGCAGGCCGGCATTGACGAAGCCGATCGCGGCGACCGTCACCGCGCTCGACGATTGCACCACCGATGTCACAAGGATGCCCGATCCCAGTCCGCGCAGGCGGGTTCTGGTGGCGTTCGCCAGAATGCGCTCCAACGCCGGGCCCGCCGCCATCTTCATGCCATCGGTCATCAGCCACATCCCCAGCAGGAAAAGGCCGATACCGCCGGTGAGGGGGCCGATCATGTTGCTTAAGTTCATAGATAGCGGGGATGGTGGGTTGGTCGCCGGAGGGGTCGCTCAGCCGACATACTTCTGCATGGACACGGATCATCGATGCAGACGAGTCTGCAGCGCCAGCATACACTTAGGGCGAAAAAAATGGACCAGACAGCTTCCGGTCTGGCCAAGCCGCTGGCCTGTGGCCTCGGCCGCAGCCTTTGAAGTTGCTTACCACGCTTTTACGGCCCATGTCGGTGGCTTGGCGGCTCGCCCCAGGCAAAACCTAGCAATCAGTTTTCTTTGCATTGGGTTCGCTGCTCATCAGGACGAAGCCGGCGGCAGTCGCCGTTTTCAACTGCAATTCAGCGATTAAGAAAATGCCGATCTGGCCGTCAGGGCTGCCGCACGATGTCGGGTATGCCTTGCCATCGGTGCCACAACTCGAAGCGATCTGGGGGGGCGCGAGGGAACCGGCCAGCTGGACACCCGCGTCAGTGAGCTGGCGCTCCAGCGTTGCGAGCGGCATGGGGGCGGTCGTGCATTGCACCGCACCACGGTTCTTGATCACAAAGACATTCGAGTCGGGCGGCGGGGGCGCGGGGTCGCCATTTCCACCTCCGCATGAGGACAGTGTTGCGATAACGAAGAATGGGACTAATACAAGGCGCATGCAGGCTCCGGAAAAAAACAAGTTTTGGTCGGACATCGATACTGATGTCCCGTCCCGCGGAGTATGCCGATGAATTGGCAATTAATCAATATGGCTGCCGGCCGCGATGCCGGGCATCAGGACGCGGCCGGCACTGTTGCGGGCTTCTCGGCCTGCGCCGCATTGACCGTGTCGACGATTTGATCGATCGAATCTTCGCCATGACCGACATTGCTATTTCGACGAGCATCATCAGAAAACGCGGCAACTGCGCGCTGCCCATGCTGGCGCTGTGGCGCCGAAGATGCGGGCGCGGGTGAAGGGACCCAAACGCGCGATTTTCAACGCCCAAGACCGATGCAAGGCTGTACCATCGCGGTTTGCAGCCTGCCAATGACATATGTCCCGTGCTTGTTGTCAGGCTCCCCCCAACAATAAAACCTAAGCAAAAAATGCCCTTACAGTTTGATGCCTTCGACGCCGAATCCGGCGCGTTCTTATACCCGGACGATTGTTACGATGGTCTGCTGGCCGAATTCGACGGCCTGCTCGATGCCCACGAGACGGGTGAACTCAATGACACGCGTTATCTTGCGGCGCTGAATCGGCTACTTTCCGAAGCACCGGACTTCGTCGACGTGCACGCCCACATCGCCTCCCACTGGCACCGCCATGGCAAGCCAAAGAAGGCGCTCGACGCTGCCTTGCTGGGTTTGAGTGTCTCGAATCGCCATATTCCCGAAGGCTTCAGTGGCCGGATTGAATGGGGTCACCTCGACAATCGGCCCTACCTCAGAGCCATGCATATCGCGCTGCTGTCATACATGCGCCTGCGCCGCCATAAGGACGCCGTTACGATCATCGAGCTCATGTTGGCGCGCAATCCGGCCGACAACCAGGGCGTGCGTTTCCTTCTGGGTTCCGAGGCCCTGAGGGCCGGCGACTCCGATGCCGCTCGCGCAGTGTTCGAGGCCGAGGCGACTGGATACCCGCCGTACTTCTACGAACTGGCGCTGGCCCACATGCTGCGTAGCGAGTGGGTCTTGGCTGCCACGGCCCTGCGCCGTGGCTTTGCCACCAACCCGTACATCGCTGAGCTCCTTGGTGGCAACGCAAGTCCAGCACCGCTGGCCGTTTGGCACGGGACCACGCTGGCAGAACCCCGGATTGCATGTGATTACATCAAAATGTACGGAATGTATTGGCACAACCAACCCGACAGCTTCGCTTTCACGCGCTGGCTATTCAACCACCCGAAGGTATTGGCGGAGCGCGCCGATATTATGGAGTGCAAGGAAGTACTCTTGTGGGAGAGCGACACGGCCGTACGCAGGAAGTTCTTCGATCGTGACCTGCTACTGGTCGAGAGCATCGACGACACCTTATCCGTCGCCATCGTTACGAAGCGCACCGACCGGCACGGGAAAACCATGTGGCCGTGGTTGCACGATTAAGATCTGCGCCGCCCGCAAACGGGAAGTGTTTGACTAGCTGATGACCACCCTCCCCGATGACCCTGCCGCGATTCTGAATCGTTACAATGAATCGTTTTAAATCGGGGAAGGAACGGGTGGCGTCATGAATCAAATAATATAAAAATTAGCGCCGCACCGTCCTGGATGCTAGGCGATGTAAAGTGGCCCCACTGGTCAAGACAA
>NZ_PXWF02000247.1 GCF_003011895.2 Massilia glaciei
GCGCCGCCGATGCCCGCGGGCGCGGCCTGCGTGGCCACGGGCGGGCACAGCAGGCGGCCCGGGCGGCGCCACCAGCCCTGCCCGTGCAACACGGGGTGGGACGGGGCGCGCCCGGCGGCCAGTTCGCGCATCATGGACGCCACCGCGGTCGGGCGCGGCAGCGGCGAGCGCAGGTCGAACGGTCCCGGCTCGTAGTAGCCCCTGGCCTCGGTGACGAGGCTGTTCCAGTCGTACGAGCCGAGCAGCGACCAGACCGTGACCGCGCGCAGGTCGATGCCGTCGGCCCGCGCCTGGGCGCCGGCCTGCCAGATCTCGAGCAGCCAGCGCAACTGGTCTTCGCGGTTGGCGGCGAGGTGGGCCTCGGTCACGGCCAGCGGCAGCCGGTAGCGCTCCCAGATCTCGCGCAGCAGCGGGCCGATGCCGGGTGTGGGCGTGGCCAGCGCGCGCGCCGTCTCGAGGTCGGCGCAGGCGCGCCCGCCGGCCTCGCCGCGGAAGTGGCCGGGGTAGCGTCCGGGCCGGTGGTCGAGCCAGCGCTCGCTCGTGACGTAGTAGTTGACGCCGACGATGTCGGGCGCGCAGGGGTGGTCGCGGAACCAGAGCACGGCGCCCGGATCGGTGCCGTGCTCCATCAGGTAGTCCCACATCGGGTGGCCCTGGTCGACCATGCCGCACAGCAGGTCCCAGGCCAGCCAGCGCCGCTCGTTGTAGAACTGGGCCACGCCGGCCATCTCGGGCGTGCTGTAGGTCTTGCCCAGGTCGTCCGTCTGCACCAGCGCGGCCTGCGGGTTGACCCGCCGGATCGCGCGCATGGATAGCACCACCGCCTTGCATTGGGTGAACAGGGCGGCGATGAAGCAGCGGTCGTCGCGCCCGTGCGGATACCACAGCCCGTACAGGCCGCTGAAGCGGGCGGTCGTGAGCGTCTCGTTGACGGGGGTGTAGTGGCTCAGCCAGGGGTAGCGCGCGGCGACCGCGCCGGCGAATTCGGCCAGTTGCGCGGGGAAGGCCGGGTCGACCAGGCTGGTGTGGGGCGGGCCGCTGCCGTGGTGCACCAGCCCGGCGATCGGGGTGATGCCGGCCGCGCGCAGGGCGGGCAGGCGGGCGTCGGGCCAGGACCAGTCGGCGGAGGCGACGCCGGCGGGGGCGGTGCGCTCCCACAACACCGGATAGCGGATGGCCGTGATGCCGAGCGAGGCGAAGCGGGCGATGTCGTCGTCGCGCGTGGCATGGCCGTTGCGGTCGAGCTGGCTGAAGTAGTTGTCGCCGACGCGGTTGACCGTGCATTCGAGCCCGCCCCACAGCGCGGGCGGCCCTTTGGGGAAAGTGCCGTGTTGTTTATCCATGAATTCCACCAATTTTTGTTAGTTCATAGGGAACTTGTTGGAACAGAAACGGAACATCTTGCCCGGTTAGAGGTGGATGCAAACTGAAAAGTTCGCTTGGCGATTGCGGCGGCACGGATTCGGCTTCATACTCTCGAGAAACATTGCCTCGGCGTCAGGGCCGAGCGTGTCAACAAAAAGGAAAAAAATGATCATTCAAAGCGTGCGCGGCGTGGCGGCCGGATTGTCCCTGTTGGTGTGCGCAGGGGTCCAGGCCGGCAACAATCCGGCGTGCGACGACGCCGCGTTCGCCGAAAAATTCGCGGCCGCCTACCGGACCGACTACAAGGCGATAAGCGCCAAGATGGAGGGCGACGAACTCGGCCATGCACAACAGGTCGAAGCATTCACCGCCGCGCTGATCAAGGGGGGCGCGTGGAGCTCGCCCGAGGCGGCGGCGCAGTACCTGGCCAATGCGCGCAACGTCGACGCCGATGCCGTGGAACTGGCGGCCGCCAAGAAAAAGCACGAGCGCGATATCCTGCTGCAACTGACGGTGCTCGATTCATTCGAATTCATCGCCAGCGCAAACAAGGAGGTCGCTGCGCGGGCGAGGTGCAATCTGGCGGACGGATTGATCGCGCACGCGCGGCTGCTGGCCGACGCCACCGGACGCGCCTCGGCGCTGCTCGAGACGAAGTTGCGCCAGGTCGCCAAAGAGAAAAAAATTCCTTTATAGTGGGCAGTTGCCAGGACATGAAAGAAAAGATTTTCGCCAACGCGGCGCTGGTGCGCAGCGTGGCCGCAGAACAACTCGGCGTGGTGGTCGGCTACGACGCGCGCGGCGTGCAATGGCTCGACCGTTACATCGACGGCCAGCACGCGCAGGCCACCCCCGAGGTCAAGGAAAAGCTGGTGCACACGCTCGGATCGTTCCTCGGCGAATGCATCCGGCAAACCTATGGCGGCCAGTGGGTGGTCGAGCCCGAATCGCCGTACTGGTTCATCCGCTTCTCGGACGACAACGCGGCCTACCCGTTCAGCAAGGTGAGCAAGCAGTTGCGGCATGGCGCGGACGAGTCGGTGCTCGGTTTCTTTGTGGCGATCGGGGCGATGGGGCTGACCGGCCCGAAAGCGGCCGCGCAGGCGGCCAAACCGTGGTGGCGTCCGTGGTGACGCCCGCCCCGGCCGGCCAAGCAAAGTAGTTGACAGAGCGCGGCTTAACTGTGACCATGCGGCATGAATTTTTCGTCATTCCATAACGCACGTTCGAATTGGTGGCACTGCTAAAGCAAGCGGCCAGGAACAGTCATGTAGTTTGAATTGTCAACGCCGCCCCGAATCAGGTGGCGTTTTTGCTTAACGGCCACCCTCGGGGCGCACACCCGGAGTCCCCGATGAGCATGTCAACACCCAGCACCGCCCCAGCCCCGTCCCCGGGCGTGATCCTGACCGGCGACCGTCCGACCGGCCCGCTGCACCTCGGCCACTATGTCGGCAGCCTGTGCAACCGCGTCAAGTTCCAGCACACCCACCGCCAGTTCATCATGCTCGCCGACGCCCAGGCGCTGACCGACAACATGGACGACACCGGCAAGGTGCACCGCAACGTGATGGAGGTCGCGCTCGACTATCTGGCGGCCGGCATCGACCCGTCGCTGTCGACCATCCTGATCCAGTCGCAGATCCCGGAGCTGGCCGAGCTGACCTTCTATTACCTGAACCTGGTCACGGTGGCGCGCCTCGAGCGCAACCCCACGGTCAAGCAGGAGATCGCGCTGCGCGGCTTCGAGCGCGACATTCCGGCCGGCTTCCTGACCTATCCGGCCAGCCAGGCGGCCGACATCACCGCGTTCAAGGCGACGTTGGTGCCGGTGGGCGAGGACCAGATCCCGATGATCGAGCAAACCAACGAAATCGTGCGCCGCTTCAACCGCGTGGCCGGGCGCGAGGTGCTGGTCGAGGCGAAGGCGCTGGTGCCCGAGGTGGGGCGCCTGCCCGGCATCGACGGCAAGGCCAAGATGAGCAAGTCGCTTGGCAACACGATCAACCTGGGCGCCAGCGCCGACGAGATCCGCGCCGCCGTCAAGAAGATCTACACCGACCCGCTGCACCTGCGCGTGGCCGACCCCGGCCATCTGGAGGGCAACGTGGCCTTCATCTACCTCGACGCCTTCGACCCCGACCAGGCGGGCCTGGCCGAGATGAAGGCGCACTACGTGCGCGGCGGCCTGGCCGACAGCCTCGTCAAGGCGCGCCTCGAAGCCTGCCTGCAGGAACTGATCGGACCGATCCGGACGCGCCGCGAGGCGCTCGCGCAGGACCGCGGCCACGTGCTCGATCTGCTCAGGGCGGGCACCGCCGCGGCGCGCGAGGTGGCCGCGCGCACCGCCGACGAGGTCAAGGCGGCGCTCGGCCTGCGCTATTTTTGAATGGAAAATGCCCTTGGTGTAATTCAAAACAGCCGCGTACGAAACTAAAAGTAACAATCAATTAAAAATCGGGGTCTGACCCCGATTGTTAAATTATTTGGTATTAATCAACGTCGTAGCCCTTGCGGGGGCCAAAAATTTGCAAAAATTCCGCTAACCGGGGTCAGACCCCGGTTACGAAATTTTTCTAATTGGAAATAAATTTTCGGGCGATGGTCGCGTTGCTGGAAATGGCGATAGAAAACGGGGAATTGGTGGTAATCCGGGGCAGGGGGGCTGAACCATGCAAAATTGTATGAGCAGAACTCGGCTATACATTTTTGAATGGCAGGGGCGGGCCCGGCGTCGCGGGGACGAGGTAGACGATACGGCGACCGCAAAGATGGAGCGCAAAATTTAAAAACCCGTAACGTCCCGGCGCAGGCGAGGACGATACAGGTTTGATGTCCCGCTCAGGGCGAGCAGGGACTGGGGAGCAGGGACGGATTAGTCCTTGAGGTCGGCCGGCACTTTGCCGCCGTTGGCCGCGAGCTTGTTCATGACCTGCCGGTGCAGCCAGATGTTCATGCTGGCCGAATCGCTGGTGTCGCCCGAGTAATTGAGCTCCGCAGCCAGCTCCTTGCGCGACTGCAGGCTGCTGTCGAGGTCGAGCAACTTGAGCAGGTCGACGATCGAGCTGCGCCAGTTGAGCGGCTGCCCGGCCGACGCCGCCATGTTGTTGAGGATCGCCTCGACATCGACTTCGGAAATGGCTGCCGGCCTGGTGATTTGCGTCGGCGCATTAACCGACCCTGGCGCTGGCGCCGGTGCGGCTTCGGCCGTTTTGGACGATGGAAAGATTTTGCGGAAGATATTGGCCAGAATGCCCATGGAATGCCTCTTTTTAGTGTTGTAACGGTTGGAATGAGGGGCGTGCGTGTAACTGTGCTTCGACGCGCGCTTTGCTGTGCGCTTTAACGTGCGTTTTAACGTGCGCTTTTACGTACGCTTTTTTACGTGCGTTTTTACGTGCATTTTTACGTGCATTTTTACGTGCGTTTTTACGTGCATTTTTACGTGCGCTTTTACGTGCGTTTTAATGGCGCTGCCGGATGCCCTGCGCGATGCGGCTCAGGGCGAACGCGAGCGCGGCGCCGCCGATGGCCTTGACCAGCGCCGGGTTCTCGGCGTAAAAATCGCCCATGCGGTCGACGATGCCGGGATTTTCTTGCTCGGCCTTTTCGGCGATCTCGCGCACCTGCTCGGGCGTCATCGTGGCCGCCTGCTCGGGCGTGATCGGCGCCGGCGTGTCGCGGCCGCGGAACAATGAGCCGAGGGTGCCGCCGGCGAGCGAGGTCAACAGCGTGGGGCCGAGTCCGGCGATCAACTGGTTGAGCATGCCGGCGCGCTGGGCAGGGTCGCTTTTGTCGAACATCTGGCCGACCATTTCGGGGAACGGCGGGGTCTGGTCCGAGCGCAACGCCTCGGTCACGCCCCGCGCGACGGTGGCGCGCGGCGCGTTTTGGGCGACCTGGTCGAAATCGTCCTCGGCGCGATCGTGTTTGAGGGCGCCGTCGCCACCGAGGTACTGCTGTAAGAGTGAACCTAAATCAAATGCCATTTCGGACTCCGTGGGGTGGGGAAGGTGTAGCTGTCAAGATTAGTGGCGCACGCGACGATGGTCTGTTCGGCATCGCACGGTGGATGAATCAAAGCATCGGGCGGCCATCGACTGGCACGATGCGCCGCCGCCCGGTATGATTCCGCATGCCCTACATTCCAATCGCCGTCCTCGTGCTGTGCTACCTCGCCATCGGGGCCACCCTCGGCATCTCCCATCTCGTCGGCGCGCTGTATTTGCTCATGAGCGTGGCCTGTTTCGCCGCCTACGCGCGCGACAAGGCCGCGGTGAGGGCGGGCGCCAGGCGCACCAGCGAGGCCGTGCTGCTGATGTTGGGCGCCGGCTGCGGCTGGCCGGGCGCGGTGCTGGCCCAGCAATGGCTGCGCCACAAGACGAGCAAGGCCTCGTTCCGGCTGCGTTTTTTCGCCACCGTCGGCGCCAACCTTGCCGGCTTCGTGCTGCTCGCGACGCTGCCGGCGTCGCGCGCGCTGTTCCGGCTTCTTCCCACACCATGACCGGGCGCGCCATGTGGCCCTATCCCAAAGTGGTGGCCCACCGCGGCGGCGGCAAGATGGCCCCCGAAAACACGCTCGCCGGCTTGCGCGCCGGTTTGGCGCACGGCTTCCAAGCGGTCGAGTTCGACGTCATGCTGGCGCGCGACGGCGTCGCCGTGGTCATGCACGACCCGCATCTGGGGCGCACCGTGGCCGGGGCCGGCAATGTGTTCGACTACGACGCGGCCGAGCTGGCGCGCATGGACGCCGGCTCCTGGTTCGGCCCGCGCTTCGCCGGCGAGACGGTTCCCCTGTTCACCGACTTCGTGCGCTTTTGCCGCGACCACGCGATCTGGATGAATATCGAGATCAAGCCGGCGCCCGGCTTCGAGGCCCGCACTGGCGCCGTCGTGGCCAGGCTGACCGGCGAGCTGTTCGCGCGCGAGGCCGCCGCCGGCGACCCGGCGCGCCTGCCGCTGCTGTCCTCGTTCAGCATGGAGGCGCTGGCGGCGGCCCGGGCGGCGGCGCCGGACGTGCCGCGCGCCTGCCTGTTCGAGCGCGTGCCGCCGGACTTCGCCGCGCAGGCGCGCGCGCTCGGCGCGCTGGCGGTGCACACCAACCAGAAGCACCTGGGCGCGGCGCAGGCGCGGGCGGTCCGCGACGCCGGATTCGGCCTGTTCTGCTACACCGTCAACGATCCGATCCGCGCGCGCGAGCTGCTGTCGTGGGGCGTCGACGGCTTCTGCACCGACCGCATCGACCTGATCGGCCCCGATTTCGCCAAACGCGCGCCCGGCGGGCCGGCCGCCCCCGTATAGCCGGGGAATGTCGACGCGAATGACTACGCTATAATCGTTCTTTAAGCATGCCGCCCCTCTACGCCCAACCACAACATGAAATCATCCGAAATCCGCGACAAATTCCTCAAGTTTTTTGAATCGAAGGGGCACGCGGTCGTCCGCTCGAGCTCCCTCGTTCCCGGCAACGACCCGACCTTGTTGCTGACCAACAGCGGCATGGTGCAGTTCAAGGACGTGTTCACCGGCACCGACAGCCGCCCGTACGCGCGCGCGACCTCGGTGCAGCGCTGCGTGCGCGCCGGCGGCAAGCACAACGACCTCGAGAACGTCGGCTACACCGCGCGCCACCACACCTTCTTCGAAATGCTGGGCAATTTCAGCTTCGGCGACTACTTCAAGCGCGACGCCATCAACTACGCCTGGGAGCTGCTGACCAAGGTCTACGGCCTGCCGGCCGACAAGCTCACCGTCACCGTCTACTTCGAGGACGACGAGGCCTACGACATCTGGGCCACCGAGATCGGCGTGCCGCGCGAGCGCATCATCCGGATCGGCGACAACAAGGGTGCGCGCTACGCGTCCGACAATTTCTGGCAGATGGCCGACACCGGCCCGTGCGGACCGTGCACCGAGATCTTCTACGACCACGGCACCGACATCGCCGGCGGCCCGCCCGGCTCGCCCGACGAGGACGGCGACCGCTTCATCGAGATCTGGAACCTGGTGTTCATGCAGTTCAACCGCGACGACGCGGGCGTCATGCACAAGTTGCCCAAGCCCTGCGTCGACACCGGCATGGGCCTCGAGCGCCTCGCCGCCGTGCTCCAGCACGTGCACTCGAACTACGAGATCGACCTGTTCCAGGCCCTGATCAAGGCCGCCGCGCGCGAGACCGGCGCGCCAGACCTCGAAAACAAATCGCTGCGCGTGATCGCCGACCACATCCGCGCCGCCGCATTCATGATCGTCGACGGCATCATCCCCGGCCCCGAGAGCCACGGCTACGTGCTGCGCAGGATCATCCGGCGCGCGCTGCGCCACGGCCACAAGCTGGGCCAGACCAAGCCGTTCTTCTACAAGCTGGTCGAGGACCTGACGATCGAGATGGGCGCGGCCTATCCCGAGTTGGCGGCGGCCAAAGACGGCGTCGCCAAGATGCTGCGCACCGAAGAGGAGCGCTTCGGCGAGACGCTCGAAAACGGCATGAAGATCCTCGAGGCGCAACTGGCCAGGGACAGCAAAAAGCTCGACGGCCGCACCGCCTTCCTGTTGTACGGCACCTACGGCTTCCCGCTCGACCTGACCGCCGACATCTGCCGCGAGCGCGGCATCGAACTCGATCTCGCCGGCTTCGAGGCGGCCAAGAAGGAGGACCAACTGCTCGGCAAGGCCGGCAGCGGCTTCAAGCATCTCGACACCATCGAGTACAAGGGCGAGAAGAACAAGTTCGTCGGATACGACAGGCTGGCGCACGCCAGCGAGGTCGTCGCGATCTACGTCGGCGGCGTCTCGGCCCGACAGATCGAGGCGGGCCAGCACGGCATCGTGGTGCTGGACACCACGCCGTTCTACGCGCAGTCGGGCGGCCAGGTCGGCGACCAGGGCGTCCTCACGAGCGGCGCGGCCCTGTTCCAGGTCGACGACACGCTCAAGGTCCAGGCCGACGTGTTCGGCCACCACGGCACGCTCGCCTCGGGCGCGCTCAAGGTCGGCGACTGCGTCGAGGCCAATGTCGACGAGGCCAAGCGCGGGCGCACCATCCGCAACCACTCGGCGACCCACCTGATGCACAAGGCCCTGCGCGAGGTGCTCGGCGCCCATGTGGCGCAAAAGGGTTCGCTGGTCGACCCCGACAAGACCCGCTTCGACTTCTCGCACCACGCGCCGCTCACGGCCGACGAGATCGCCAGGGTCGAAACCATCGTCAACCGCGAGATCCTGCAAAACCAGGCGGTGGTGGCGCACAACATGTCGTTCGACGCCGCCGTCAAGCACGGCGCGATGGCGCTGTTCGGCGAAAAATACGGCGACGAGGTGCGCGTGCTCGACATCGGCTCGTCCAAAGAGCTGTGCGGCGGCGTCCACGTGGCCCGCACCGGCGACATCGGCCTGTTCAAGATCGTCGCCGAGGGCGGCGTGGCGGCCGGCATCCGGCGCCTCGAGGCGGTCACCGGCGAGGGCGCGCTGGCCGTGGTGCAGTCGCTTAACCGCCGCCTGCACGAGGCGGCCGCCATCCTCAAGACCAACCCTGACGAACTGACCGCCCGCGTGGCCCAGGTCCAGGACCAGCTCAAGGCGATGGAGAAGGAGCTGGCCACGCTCAAGTCGAAGCTGGCCTCGGGGCAGGGCGACGAGCTCGTCACGCGCGCGGTCGAGGTCAACGGCATCATGGTGCTCGCGGCCACGCTCGAGGGCGCCGACGTGGCGCGCCTGCGCGAGACCATGGACAAGCTCAAGGACAAGCTCAAAACCGCCGCCATCGTGCTCGCCAGCGTGGCCGACGGCAAGGTGAGCCTGATCGCCGGCGTCACGGCCGACGCCACGGCCAGGGTCAAGGCGGGCGAGCTGGTCAACTTTGTGGCCCAGCAGGTGGGCGGCAAGGGCGGCGGGCGTCCCGACATGGCGCAGGCGGGCGGCACCGACCCGACCAACCTGGCCGCGGCGCTCGCCGCCGTGCCGGCCTGGATCGGCGCGCGCGCTTGAGCCAACGCGCCTCGCCGCCGCCGCGCGGCGCAGGCGCCAACATCTACACTCAAGAAAATTAAACCAACATCGTCCCCGCCTGTGCGGGGACGATGTGGTGGTTTATATGCCGCGCGTTCACTGTCCGCGCGTTCCGCGCCATCGCAAGTATGGCGTGATGTAACACTTGCCGCGGTTTCCCGCGAGTGCCCCATACCTGAATGTTGAAGATTGCACCACTACTATTTTGGTTGCGGCAACGCAACACAAAAGAAAAATTTTGGTGCGGTGCGTCAAATTTGTCGATTTGGAGTAGACTCATAAGTCGGTGAGCACAACAACCAACAAAGCAGGTATTTGATGAGCAGCATTACACTCGACAGCGAAACCATGGACTTCGATAAAGATCTCGACGCGCGCGGCTTGAACTGCCCCTTGCCCATACTGAAGGCCAAGAAAGCCCTGGCCGAGATGGCGACGGGCGAGGTGCTGCGCATCGTGGCGACCGATTCGGGCTCGGTGCGCGACTTCCAGGCCTTTGCCAAGCAGACCGGCAACGCCCTCGTTTCGCACACCCAAAACGGCTACGAATTCGTATTTTTGATGCGCCGCAAATAAGAAAAACATAAGAAAAACAACACCGGTCGGGCCGCGCAGCGCGGCGCCGGTCCCGAAATTACTACATCAACAGTGCCGTTCTTTAGGCGGTTTCCTCTAACTAAAAATCGCACGATCGTGCTTAAATTCAGTGGGGAAGGCGTTTTTCTCATATAATCTAGGCCACTTTAAGCCACCCCATTCCACTTTTTCCAAAGGCACCCCCATGAAAGTCTTGGTACCCGTCAAACGCGTGGTCGACTACAACGTCAAAGTGCGCGTCAAAACCGACGGCAGCGGCGTCGATATCGCCAATGTCAAAATGTCGATGAACCCGTTCGACGAGATCGCGCTCGAGGAAGCGATGCGCCTGAAGGAATCGGGCAAGGTCACCGAGGTGGTGGCGGTGTCGTGCGGCGTGACCCAGTGCCAGGAGACCCTGCGCACCGGCATGGCCATCGGCGCCGACCGCGGCATCCTGGTCGAGACCACCGCCGAACTCGAGCCGCTGGCCGTGGCCAAGCTGCTCAAGGCGCTGGCCGACAAGGAGCAGCCGCAGCTGATCATCCTCGGCAAGCAGGCGATCGACGACGACTCCAACCAAACCGGCCAGATGCTCGCCGCCATGCTGGGCTGGCCGCAGGCGACCTTTGCCTCCAAGGTCGTGCTCGAAGACGGCAAAGTGACGGTCACGCGCGAAGTCGACGGCGGCCTCGAGACGCTCGCGCTGACCCTGCCGGCGATCATCACGACCGACCTGCGCCTCAACGAGCCGCGCTACGTGACGCTGCCGAACATCATGAAGGCCAAAAAGAAGCCGCTCGAGGTGGTCAAGCCCGAGGACCTCGGCGTCGACGTGAGCGCGCGCCTCAAGACGCTCAAGGTGGTCGAGCCTGCGAAACGCTCGGCCGGCATCAAGGTGCCCGACGTGGCGACCCTCGTGGCCAAACTGCGCAACGAAGCCAAAGTTATCTGATCGCGGCCTGGCCGTCACATAAACAAAGATATATCAAGAACGGGAACCACCATGGTCGCATTAGTCATCGCCGAACACGATAACGCCTCCCTCAAGGGAAGCACCCACCACACCGTCACCGCGGCCATCGCCTGCGGCGGCGAAGTCCACCTGCTGGTCGCCGGCAGCAACTGCGGCGCCGCCGCCGCGCAGGCGGCCACCATCGCCGGCGTCGCCAGGGTGCTCGTGGCCGACGCCGCGCACATGGCCGACGGCCTGGCCGAGAACGTCGCCGAGCAAGTGCTGGCGCTGGCCGGCGCCTACTCGCACATCCTCGCGCCGGCGACCGCCTACGGCAAAAACATCCTGCCGCGCGTGGCCGCCAAGCTCGACGTGGCGCAGATCTCCGAAATCACCAAGGTCGATTCGCCCGACACCTTCGAGCGTCCGATCTACGCCGGCAACGCGATCGCCACCGTGCAGTCGCTCGATAAAATCAAGGTCATCACCGTGCGCAGCACCGGCTTCGACGCCGCCGCCGCCACCGGCGGCAGCGCCGCCACCGAGAGCGTCGCCGCGGTCGCCGATTCGGGCAAGTCGAGCTTTGTCGGGCGCGAGCTGGCCAAGTCGGACCGCCCCGAGCTGACCGCCGCCAAGGTTATCGTCTCCGGTGGCCGCGGCATGGGCTCGGGCGACAACTTCAAGATCCTCGAGCCGCTGGCCGACCGCCTCGGCGCCGCCATGGGCGCCTCGCGCGCCGCGGTCGACGCCGGCTTCGTGCCGAACGACTGGCAGGTCGGCCAGACCGGCAAGATCGTCGCGCCGAACCTGTACATCGCGGTCGGCATCTCCGGCGCGATCCAGCATCTGGCCGGCATGAAGGACTCCAAGGTGATCGTCGCGATCAACAAGGATCCGGAAGCGCCGATCTTCTCGGTGGCCGACTACGGCATCGTGGGCGACCTGTTCGAGATCGTGCCAGCGCTGGTGAAAGAACTCGGCTAAGCAGATTTTTATATGTGACACGCAAGCCGCGGCTGGCCAGGCATTCATGCCAGGCCCCCGTGGCTTGTTTTTTAGGAGAACAAGATGAGCTACAAAGCCCCGCTGAAGGACATGCTGTTCGTGATGAACGAGCTGGCCGCGCTGTCGACGATCAACGCCTTGCCCGGTTGCGAGGACGCGACCGCCGACACGGCCGAAGCCGTGCTCGAAGAGAACGCCAAGTTCTGCGGCTCCGTGGTCGCGCCGCTCAACTACGCGAGCGACAAGGACCCGAGCTTCTGGCACGACGGCCAGGTCAGCACCGCCAAGGGTTTCAAGGAGGCGTTCAAAAGCTTCGCCGAAGCCGGTTGGCAGGGCGTGCAGCATCCGCAGGAGTTCGGCGGGCAGGGCCTGCCCAAGCTGGTCGCCACGCCGTGCATCGAGATGCTCAACGCGGCCAGCATCAGCTTCGCGCTCGTCGCGCTGCTCTCGGACGGCGCCATCGAGGCGCTGCTCACGGCCGGCAGCGACGCGCAGAAGACGACCTACCTCGAGCCGCTGATCTCGGGCAAATGGACCGGCACCATGAACCTGACCGAGCCGCAGGCCGGCTCCGACCTGGCCGCCGTGCGCACCCGCGCCGTGCCGCAGGGCGACGGCACCTTCAAGGTGTTCGGCACCAAGATCTTCATCACCTACGGTGAGCACGACATGGCCGAGAACATCGTCCATCTGGTGCTCGCGCGCACCCCGGACGCGCCGGCCGGCGTCAAGGGAATCTCGCTGTTCATCGTGCCCAAATTCCTGGTCAACGCCGACGGTTCGCTCGGCGCACGCAACGACGCCCACTGCGTCTCGATCGAGCACAAGCTCGGCATCAAGGCCAGCCCGACCGCGGTGCTGCAGTTCGGCGACCACGGCGGCGCCATCGGCACCCTGGTCGGCGAGGAGAACCGCGGCCTCGAATACATGTTCATCATGATGAACGCGGCCCGCTTCGGGGTCGGCCTGCAGGGCATCGGCCTGGCCGAGCGCTCCTACCAGCAGGCGGTCGCGTTCGCGAAGGACCGGATGCAGTCGCGCGACCTGGCCGGCTCCGCCGGTCCGGTGGCCATCATCGCCCATCCCGACGTGCGCCGCATGCTCATGTCGATGCGCTCGCAGATCGAGGCGGCGCGCGCGCTGGCCTACGTCGGCGCCGGCATCAGCGACATCGCGCACCACCATCCAGAGGCGGCCACGCGCGCGGCCAACCTGGCCGTCTACGAGTACCTGGTGCCGGTCATCAAAGGCTGGGCGACCGAGATGTCGCAGGACGTCACGCGCGACGGCGTGCAGGTCCATGGCGGCATGGGCTTCATCGAGGAGACCGGCGCCGCCCAGCACTACCGCGACGCCAAGATCCTCACCATCTACGAGGGCACCACGGCGATCCAGGCCAACGACCTGGTCGGGCGCAAGACGGTGCGCGACGGTGGCGCGGTCGCCAACGGCATCATCGCGCAGGTGCGCGCCACCGAAGCCGAGCTGGCCGCCATGGACGGCGCCGACTTCGCCGCGATCCACCGCCAACTGGCCGAGGGCAGCGCCGCGCTCGAAGCCGTGGTCGCCTACGTGGCCGCCAACATGAAGAGCGACATCAAGGCCGTGTTCGCGGGCAGCGTGCCGTACCTGCGGCTGGCCGGCATCGTGCTCGGCGGCTGGCAGATGGCGCGCGCGGCGATCGTCGCGCAGGGCAAGCTCGACGCCGGCGCCGGCGACGCCGCCTTCTACCGGGCGAAAATCGGCACCGCGCGCTTTTTCGCCGACCACATGCTGTCGCAGGCGTCCGGCCTGCGCAGCGCCATCATCGACGGCAGCGCCGGCGTGCTGGCGCTCGGGGTCGACGACTTCTAAGAGGCTGAGAGTTTTTCGGGCGTGTCCGAGCAGCCCGCCAGAAAGCGGCAGATCGAGGCGCAAAGCACATCCATAGCGGGCTATGGCGAGCATTTGCAACGACGAACTGGCGCTTTCTGGCGTGCTGAGCGGGCATGATCGATAGACTCTCAGCCTCTAAGCCCGCGACCGGTCGGGGCGCGGCGCGCTCCCCGCCCGCCGGCCCGCCTTCATGGCGGGTTTTCCCCGCCATCGGCGAAGCGTCGCTTTCCAGGCGGATTCGCGCCGAATTTACAAACGCTTACACAATCGTGGCAACCCCCTGTCACCGCACTGTCGCGCCCGGCCGTTACTGATGCGCACGGTAGAAAATTTGCTGTACCGGGATCAGAAATCGTGTTTAATGGAACCATTGCTCAATGACAGGAGAATTTGCCTGTCAAAATGAATAACACTATCTCCGCCCGACTGGAAAAGCACCCATGACTACGACCGCGATCCTCCGCGCGCCCGCCGCGCTCCTGATTGGCACCTTGCTCGCCTCCTGCGGTGGTGGTGGGGGTGGCACGACGCCGCCTCCGCCGCCCCCGCCCGCGGGCTGCGCGACGCGCATCGTCGCCGACACCAGCGTGGCGGCGGGAAAAACCGCCAGCGCCTCCGTGCTCGGCTGCGCCTCCTTCCTCTCGACGGTGACCTGGACCCAGGTCAGCGGCCCGGCCGTCACCTTGCAGGCCGCGCGCAGCCCGACGGTGGCGTTCGAGGCGGCCGCCGCCGGCACCGTGCGGCTGCAGGCCGACGCCCGCTACGTCGACGGCAGCAACTTTGTGAGCACCACCGACGTCGTGGTCGGGGCGGCCCCGGCGGGCAGCTTCGTGACCGCGCGCGCCGACCATTCGGTGCGTCCCGGCACCGACACCTCGGTGCGCGCCTGGCCGACCCTGGCCGGCGGCGCGACCTTGAGCGCGATCAACTGGACCCAGCTCGAGGGCCCGAACGTCAACATGGACACGAGCCGGGCCCGCGTGCTCATGTTCAAGGCCCCCGTGGTCAACGTCGACACCGTGCTCAAGTTCCGCGCGACCATGACCACCAGCGCCGGCACCGACACCGACGACATCTCGATCCTGGTCGAGCGCACTCCGGCGGCCGCGAACAACGCCTATTTCGACGTCGCCGCGCGCGTGCATCCGTACCGCATGATGGGCGCCTATGCCGGCGTGTTGGCCTCGTGCACCTACACCAACGCGCTGTACTACAACTCGTCGACGAACACCAATTTCTGCCCCGTCAGCAGCCTGCCATTGATCCAGGCAGAAACCGTGACCGGTGGCACGCCGACCGTGTCCCAGGTGATGAACCGGGTGCTGGTCACGCACGACTTCCTGGGTGCCAACTTCGAGCAATTCCTGACCACCCAGGACACCAATGGCGACTTCCGGCGCCTGCTGGCCGGCGCCACCGCGGTCGTGATCGGTTCGCACGTGCGTCCGAGCTTCTACACCTCGGCCACGGGCGCGATCTACCTCGACGCCAACAACCTGTGGCTGATCCCCGAGCAGCGCGACGTGGTCACCGAGGTGCCCGACTACCGCAGCTCCTTCGACGACGCGCTCAACTTCACCTCGTTCGGGCGCGCCGTCAAGAACAACAACTACGCCAACGCCAGTTATTCGTCGAGCGCGCGCGTCTCGCGCGACACCTCGGCGCTGGTGTTCAGCCTCGGCCGCCTGCTGTACCACGAGCTGGCCCACGCCGGCGACTTCTTCGAGCCGAGTGTGCGCAACCTGGTCCAGTCGCAACCGATCTACTTGAACGTGGCGGACCGGATCGGCAACCGGACGCTGGTGTCGGACGGGCTGGCCAACCAGTATCCGCTGACCTCGCTGCAAATGAAGGGCCTGGGGCAGGTGATGTTCCAAGGCACGACCGCAAGCGCTACCCAGATCGCCTACACCGCGACCCAGGTCGGCGACTTCTTCGCGGCCGACCGCGCCAACGACGACTACGCCTATTCGATCTCGGGCACCTCCAACTCGCGCGAGGACCTGGCGATGCTGTTCGAGGAGTTCATGATGAGCTACCGCCACGGGGTGCAGTACGACATCGCCTTCACCAACAAGTTCGTCGACGGCATGACGGCCAGCCAGGTGATCGTGGCCTGGGGCACGCGCGGCCGGATCGGGCATGTCAACGTCAAGCCGCGCATCAAGCTGGTGCTGGGCCGGCTCGCGCCATGGATCGACCAGGCCGCGGTCGACGCCCTGCCGGCGCCGCTGATGATGCGGGTCGGCGAGAACTGGGACCAGAACCTGGTGCTGGGCGCCCCGGCCGCCTTCAAGGCCGGCATGCTCGAGGCGGGCGTGAGCGCCGCGCCGATCGACCGCAGCGAGCGCCTGCGCGAGGATGCCGCGCGCAACCACCACTAGCAGCTGGCGTGGCGCCCGGCGACGGGCGAAAAAAGACGCAAAAAAAAGGGCCGGGGATGTTTTCCGTCCCTTTTTTTCGCGTCCCTTTTTTCGCGTCCCTCGTTCACGTCCCTTTTCCACGTCCCGCGTCAAACTGCTAGCCGTCCGCGTTGCCCGTGAAGAGCAGGGCGAACAGGCGCGAAATGGTCCCGATCAGGGTGACCGTGCCGAGCATCATGGTGACCACCAGCAAAAGCGCGAGCACCCAGCCCGAGTCCGATTGCTTGCCAGCGCCGGCGTTGAAGGCGGCGTCGAATTTCTCGTCGGGCGTGAGGCCGATCACGAGCGCCTCGAGGAAGGCGACGATCCACGACACGAGGAAGGGCAGCACGTGGTAGAACGGGTTGGCGTCCTGCGCCAAGCCCCACACCATGCCGGCGATCGGGATGCTGGTCACGTGGAGCAGGCCCAGCCGGTCGAGGCTGCCGCGCAGGTAGAAGCGGTGCGCGCCGATTCCGCCGAGCACCAGCGCGAGGAAGGTGGCGAGTGTCTTGTTCTTGTGGGTCGTTGGGGTGGTCATCTGGGCAAGATCTAAAGCAATAAAGCGAGCAGTATCGGTCATCTGGCCGCGCTTGGCGCTAAAAATTTTCGGACGCGCGATCGGACGCGCGATCGGACGCGCACACCCGGGCCCGTTGCGCGGGGACGCCGCAAACCGCGCCGATTGCCCGCCACAGCGCCGGTTCGCGCATTTATGCTTTGGCAGTGGAGGCCGAAATCGGCGATAATGCTCAACTTCGTCCCGAACTGCGCGCCCTGTTGTCATTACCGCTTGCTGCTGCGCGGCATTGCGCGCTATAATTGTCGGCTTTTTCCGCCCAGCACAACTATTTTTGGAATTATTATGGTCGTTATTCGTTTAGCTCGTGGAGGCGCCAAAAAGCGCCCATTCTTCAACATCGTTGCAACGGACTCGCGCAATCGCCGCGACGGCCGCTTCATCGAGCGCATCGGTTTTTACAACCCGATGGCGGCAGGCGGCGAAGTCGGTCTGCGCATCACCGCCGATCGTCTGGCCTACTGGCAAGGCGTTGGCGCACAATTGTCGCCAACCGTTGCTCGCCTGGTCGCAAGCCAGCCAGCAGTGGCAGCAGCTTAAGTCTGTTCCAGGTTTGACCGATACAGCGGCATCAGGGGTGCAAATCCCCGACGACCTGACGCAAGTCGGGTATGTTTCCGGCGCCTACGGCGTGGCCGGCTCGATCCGGGTAACCCCGTTTTCGACCGATGCCGATGCCCTGCTGAACGTGTCAACCTGGTGGCTCGATAAACCGGGCCTGCATGCCGTCACCGTACGGACTGCGAAAATACACGGCGGCGACGTCGTGGCCCAGTTGGCCGGTGTGGTCGGGCGGGATGCCTCGGAGGCGCTCAAGGGCGCCGCCGTGACCATCCCGCGCAGCCAATTCCCGCAACTGCCGGCAGACGAATTTTACTGGTCCGACCTGATCGGGCTCGATGTAATAAATTTGCAAGGTGAAGCCCTCGGGCAGGTCACCGACATGATGCACAACGGCGCGCAATCGATTTTGCGCATCACGCCCTTGGCAGGCGCGGACGCCACGTCCGCCGCCGAGCGCCTGATCCCGTTTGTGGACCATTTTGTCAAGACCGTCGACCAGGCCGCCCGCACGATCACCGTTGATTGGGGCCTTGATTATTAAGGCGCTCAGCGAGCGATATTTCGATGCAGTTTGATGTCGTAAGCTTGTTCCCGGAGATGTTCGCCGCGCTGACGCAGTCGGGGGTGACCCGCCGCGCGTACGAGCAGCAACGCTGGGGCCTGTCGACCTGGAATCCGCGCGATTTCACGAGCGACAAGCACCGCGCCGTGGACGACCGGCCGTACGGCGGCGGTCCCGGCATGGTGATGCTGGCCAAGCCGCTCGAGGCGGCGATCGGCGCCGCCAAGGGGCGCCAGGTCGGGCTCGGGCTGCCCAGTCCGCGAGTGGTGTTCATGTCGCCCCAGGGGCGCGCGCTCACGCACGAACGGGTCATGCAACTGAAGAACGAAGCGGGTCTGGTGTTGCTGTGCGGACGCTACGAGGCGGTCGACCAGCGTTTGCTCGACCGCTGTGTGGACGAGGAGATCAGCCTCGGCGATTTCGTGCTCTCGGGCGGCGAATTGCCGGCGATGGCGCTGATGGACGCGGTGGTGCGGCAGTTGCCCGGCGTGCTGGGCGACGACGCGTCGGCGCTCGAAGACAGTTTTGTCAACGGTCTGCTCGACTCGCCCCACTACACGCGGCCCGAGGCGTACGAGGGCGTGCAGGTGCCGCCGGTGCTAATCGGCGGCAACCACGCAGAAATCATCAAATGGCGCCGCCTGCGCATGCTCGAGGCGACCCTGGAAAAACGTCCCGATCTGCTCGACAAGGCCCGCGCGGCGGGCTTGCTGAGCAAGACGGATGAAAAGTTTTTGGCAGGTTTAATAAAACCTGTGTAGCAAGCGAGGCCGGGGCGTGTTGCCCCTGTTTTAACCCCATCCTATACTGGGTAGGGAGCCGTAAATAAGCTCCCCATCGCCAGCACGATGGTTATTGGAGTCCTAAAAATGAACTTGATTCAGCAACTTGAGCAAGAAGAAATTGCCCGTCTGGGTAAGACTATTCCTGATTTCGCACCTGGCGATACCGTCATCGTCAGCGTCAACGTCGTCGAAGGCACGCGCAAGCGCGCCCAGGCGTACGAAGGCGTCGTCATTTCCCGTCGCAACCGTGGCCTGAACTCGAACTTCATCGTTCGCAAGATCTCGTCCGGCGAAGGCGTCGAGCGTACCTTTCAGCTGTATTCCCCGCTGATCGCTTCGATCGAAGTCAAGCGTCGTGGTGATGTCCGCCGCGCCAAGCTGTACTACCTGCGTGAGCGTTCGGGCAAATCGGCACGTATCAAAGAGAAACTGCCAATGCGCCGCGTCGTCAGCAAAGCTGCCGCAGTGTAATATTTGCGTCTGTGCTGCACAAACGGGCGCCGCGAGGCGTCCCCAAAAAGGCATCCACGGATGCCTTTTTCGTTTTCCGGAGGACCCTTTCATGGCTAAATTGCCATTCGATCCGCGCGAGCTGCCGATCGACGCCATCGCCGGCGAAAGCGCGGTCGCCATCGAGCGGCTCGCGGCCGCGTGGCTGCGCGCGCGCTTCGCCGCGCCGCCCGCGTGGCAGCCCGAGCCGGCCGAGGCGGTCTGGGCGCCGCGCCCCGTGGTGACCCCGGCCGCCGTGCTGATCCCCCTGGTGCAGCGCGCGCACGGCCTGACCATGCTGCTGACCCAGCGCACCGCGCACCTGACCGACCACGCCGGCCAGATCAGCTTTCCGGGCGGACGCGCCGAAGCCTGCGACGCCTCGCCGATCGAGACCGCGCTGCGCGAAACCGAGGAGGAGATCGGCCTCGACAGGCGCCATGTCGACATCCTCGGCGTATTGCCCGAATACATGACCGGCACCGGCTACAGCGTCACCCCGGTGGTCGCGCTGGTGACGCCGCCGTTCACGCTGCTGCCCGACCCCAACGAGGTCGACGAGATCTTCGAGGTGCCGCTGGAGTTCCTGATGGACGGCATGCACCACCAGCGCCTCTCGTTCGCCCTGCCCGAGGGCACCCGGCGCAGCTTCTACGCGATGCCTTACGAGCGTTTCTACATCTGGGGCGCGACCGCCGGCATGCTGCGCAACCTGTTCCATTTGCTTCGCGCCTGAGACGCTGCTGAGTCCGCCGGCACACCCCGCACAGCAATAAGTTTGATTCCGGCACGTCTGTGCGTTATCGTAGCGGGCATTGCCGCAATGCTTGATTTGACAAAGGACTTCCGATGACATTCCTCTCCATCCTGTGCGCCTTGTTACTGGAGCAACTAAAGCCCCTGCGCGCGGACAACGTGATCTATGCCGGAATCAAGAACCTCGCGGTGCGCATGGAGGGCTGGTTCAACGCGGGCGAGTCGAGCCACGGCCGCACCGGCTGGCTGCTGATGATGGCCGCGCTGATGGTGCCGGCCATCCTGGTCCACTGGCTGTTCGAGCACTACGGCCTGATCCTTTTGTCTTTCGCCTGGAACGTGCTGATCGTCTACCTCACGCTCGGTTTCCGCCACTACAGCCACTATTTCACGTCGATCCAGATCGCCCTCAACGCCGGCGACGAGGCCGGCGCGCGCGCGCTGCTGCGCGAATGGACCAAGATCGACACGGTCGGCATGGAAAGCGGCGAGATCATCCGCATCGCCGTCGAAAAGGCTTTGGTGACGACCCACCGCAGCGTGTTCGGCGTGTTCTTCTGGTTCCTGATGCCGATCGGCCCGGCCGGCGCCATCCTGTACCGCGTCTCCGAATACCTGGGGCGCGCCTGGAACGAACCGGAGCACATGCGCAACGAGGCGTTCGGCCGGTTCGCCGCGCGCGCGTTCTACTGGATCGACTGGCTGCCGGTGCGCCTGACCGCGGTCGCCTTCGCCGTGGTCGGCAACTTCGAGGATGCGATCTATGCCTGGCGCAACTTCGCCAACCGCTGGAGCGACGAGGCCAAGGGCATCATCCTGGCGGCCGGCGGCGGCGCCATGGGGGTGCGCCTCGGCTCGCCCGCCGAGACGGCGCCCAGGATGTCGCTGGCCGACGCCGCCACGGTCGATTCGGGCGACACCGATCCCGACGTCCAGCCGGGCGAGGAGCCGAGCATGCGCGCGTTGCAAAGCACGGTCGGCCTGGTCTGGCGCGCGCTGCTGCTGTGGATGCTGCTGCTGCTGTTGCTCTCGAGCGCGGTCTGGCTCGGCTAAACGCCGGCCGGCCGGGGCGCGGGGCGGGCGCGCCCGCGCTTTCGCGAGCGCGTGTCTTCTATAAGATATAATACCGGGGAGTCAGCAGAACCAGGGGCGCCGCCTGCCGCGCCCAGTTTATCCACCCGCAATAATCTTGTCCGCACAAGCCGTCCTATGCTTGAGTCACCCCCCAGCAAGAAAGAACTCGCCGACGAGTTTTTCATTCTTGGCACCACCAGCACCGGCGCGCAGTTCCGTCCCAGCGACTGGGCCGAGCGGCTGTGCGGGGTCATGTCGCACTTCCGCCCCGAGGGCACGGGCGGCCCCAACGCGCACCTGCAGTTTTCGCCGTACGTGCGCCCGGCCGTGCTCGGCGGCGCCAAGGCCGTCGTGGTCAACAACGCGCTGCGCAAGCTCGAGCCGCTGGCCTACCATTTCGTCGTCAACTTTGCCAAGGACAACGACCTGCAGATCGTCGACGCCTGCCTGGTGCCACTGCCGGGCGAGCGCCGTTGATCCAATCGCCCTTTCGGGCGTGGCCGCCGCTTTGAGCCAGATCAAGGCCGCTGCGGATATCCCGCGTTAGCGTAGTCCTGTCGCGCGCCGTCCTGCTCGCGCGCAAACACCGGGAGAACGCCATGCGCATTGGGGAAATCTGTACCGTCCAAACCATCCACTGTACCCGCGACGAAACGGTGCAAGGTGCCGCCTTGCTCATGCGTAAGCACCATGTGGGCGACGTCGTCGTGGTCGACCAACCCGACGGCGAGCTGATACCTGTTGGCATCGTCACCGACCGCGACATCGTGGTCTCGGTCATCGCGCTCGGGCTCGATCCGGCCAGTCTGCTCGTCGACGACATCATGAGCGACGACCTGCTGACCACCAGCGAGAATGACGACGTCTACGAAACGATCGAGCGCATGCGGTTCCGGGGCATCCGCCGCGTGCCCGTGGTCAACACTGGCGGCGGCCTGACCGGCATCGTCAGCGTCGACGACCTGCTCGAGTTCCTGGCCGAGGAAATGGGCGAATTGTCGCGCATCAGCGCGCACCAGCAATCGCGCGAGAAGCGCGCGCGCCAATAGCGCCCGAAGCAGCGGCCGCCGAAGTCGCGTCCGCCGAAGTCGCGGCCGTGGCCGGCCGGGCTTGGGGGCGGCGAAACGGGCCGGCGAAACGGGCCGGCGAAACGGGCCGGCGAAACGGGCCGGCGAAACGCGCCCCGTGGTCCGCGCCATCGACAAAGTTAATCGACTATCAATGCGCGATAATGATTGACGGTAATCAACGGCAATCTGTCGTAAAAATGGTAGCGAAAATGATGATAAATAGTTCAAACGCTGGTATTCTGTAATTCATTCTTCCGCTCGCCACGACCCCTTATGGTCCCCCGCATGGTCCCGCATGGTCCCGCATGGTCCCGCATGGTCCCGTGTGGCGCGTCAGGCTGGAATTTTTTCACATGCTCGTCTGACCGCGGACCACTATGCCAACAACGTTTTCTGCAGACGGCGGCAACAAGGCGCCAGCTGGCGCCGACGGCAGCATCGAATCGATGCGCCAGGAGAAATTGCTCAAGACGGGCGCGTTGCAGGACGCGATTTTCAACAGCGCCTATTTCTCGAGCATCGCCACCGACGAAAACGGCGTGATCCAGATTTTCAATGTCGGCGCCGAACGCATGCTCGGCTACGCCGCCTCCGATGTGCTCAACCAGATCACGCCGGCGGCGATCTCGGACCCGCAGGAGCTGATCGCGCGCGCCAACACGCTCAGCCTCGAATTCAACACCTCAATCACCCCCGGCTTCGCCGCGCTCGTGTTCAAGGCCTCGCGCGGGATCGAGGACATCTACGAGCTGACCTACATCCGCAAGGACGGCAGCCGCTTCCCCGCGATCGTGTCGGTCACGGCGCTGCGCGACGCGCACGAGGCGATCCTCGGCTACCTGCTGATCGGCACCGACAACACCGCGCGCAAGCAGGTCGAGGCGGCCCAGGCCCGGCTCGACCAGCAGTTGCGCGACCAGCAGTTCTACACGCGCTCGCTGATCGAGTCGAACATCGACGCCCTGATGATGACCGACCCGCACGGCATCATCTCGGACGTGAACCAGCAGATGATCGCGCTCACCGGGCGCACCCGCGACGAGCTGATCGGCGCGCCGAGCAAGAATTTTTTCACCGACCCGGTGCAGGCCGACGCCGCGATCCGCCGCGTGCTCGTCGAAAACAAGGTCAGCAACTACGAGCTCACCGTGCGCGCGCTGGGCGGCGAGGAGACCGTGGTGTCGTACAACGCGGCCGTGTTCCACGACCGCGAACGGCGCGTGCAGGGCGTGTTCGCGTCGGCGCGCGACGTCACCGAGCGCAAGCGCATCGAGCGCACGCTGCAGGAGAAGAACACGCAGCTCGAGCACGCCAGCCGCATGAAGTCCGAATTCCTGGCCACCATGTCGCACGAGCTGCGCACCCCGCTCAACGCGATCATCGGTTTTTCCGAGGCGCTCAAGGACGGCCTGGTCGGCCCGCTCGGCGAGAGCCAGGCCGAGTACATCGGCGACATCTTCACCAGCGGCCAGCACCTGCTCTCGCTGATCAACGACATCCTCGACCTGTCCAAGGTCGAGGCCGGCATGATGGCGCTCGAGCTCGAGATGGTCGACATCGGCAACCTGCTCGTCAACAGCCTGACCATCGTCAAGGAGAAGGCGGGCGCGCAGCGCATCCGGCTCGAGCTCGACATCGGCGACGACCTCGGCATCTCGTGGCTCGACATGCGCAAGACCAAGCAGATCGTCTACAACCTGCTCTCGAACGCGGTCAAGTTCAGCGCCACCGGCGCGCGCGTGATCATGGGCGCGCACCGGGTGCCGCGCGCCGCCGTCGGCCGGCTCGACGGCGAGTGGCCGGTGCATGGCTTCGCGCTGGCCGACAACGAACACAACGAGTTCCTCGAGATCAGCGTTTCCGACAGCGGGATCGGCATCTCGCGCGAGGACATGGCCAAACTGTTCCTCGCCTTCAGCCAGATCGACAGCAGCCTGGCGCGCAAGTTCGAGGGCACCGGCCTGGGGCTGGCGATGGTCAAGCAGATGGCCGAGCTGCACGGCGGCACCGTGGCGGTCGCCAGCGCGGCCGGCGAGGGCGCCCGCTTCGCCGTCTGGCTGCCGCTGCGCGCGATGGAGAACAGCGCCTCGCCCGAGCCGGCGCCGGCGCCGGGCGCGCCCGCGCACGAACGCTGCGCGCTGGTGGTCGAGGACGACGACCGCGCCGCCGACCTGGTGCGCCTGCTGCTCGAGGCCGAGGGCTTCTCGGTGGTGCGCGCGGCCAGCGCCGAGGCCGGGCTCGAGATCGCCGCGCGCCAACCGCTGAGACTGATCACGCTCGACGTCGAACTGCCCGGCATGGACGGCTGGGCCTTCCTGCTGCGCCTGCGCGAGAACGCGGCGCTGGCCAGGGTGCCGGTGGTGATCATCTCGGGCAAGAACCAGGCCAATGTGGGATTGCGCGGGGGCGCCGCGGCGGTGCTGCAAAAACCGCTCAGCCGCGCCGAATTGCGCCTCACGCTCGACGGCCTCGGCCTGCATCCGGTCGAGCAGCGCACCTACACGGTGCTGGTGGTCGACGACGACCCCAAGGCGGTCGAGGTGATCTCGACCTTCCTGCCGGCGCCGTTCTATTCGGTGGTGCGCGCCTACGGCGGCGCCGAGGCGATCCTGCTGGCGCGGCGCCTGTGCCCCGACCTGATCCTGCTCGACCTGATGATGCCCGACATCGACGGTTTCGCCGTCGTCGCCGCGCTGCAGGGCGAGCCCGCCACGGCGCGCATCCCGGTGCTGGTGGTGACGGCCAAGCGGGTCAGCGACCAGGACCGGGCCGCCCTCAACAGTTATCCGGAGACGGTGATCCATATCATCGAAAAGGCGGGCTTCAACCGCAGCGGTTTCCTGGCCGAGGTCAGGCGCGCGATCGACCCAAGATAAACGCAGGCAAACGAAGGCAAGGAAGGCCGAAGATGGCGACAATATTGGTCGTGGAGGACAACCAGGCGAACATGAAGCTGGCCGTGCTGCTGCTCAAGAACGCCGGCCACGCGGTGCTGTGCGCGCTCGACGCCGAGAGCGCGCTGACGCTCGCGCGCGCCGAGCGGCCCGACCTGATCCTGATGGACATCCAGCTGCCCGGCATGGACGGGCTGGCCGCGACCGCGCTGCTCAAGGGCGACCCGGCCACGGCCGCCATCCCGGTCATCGCGCTGACCGCGCTGGCGATGAAGGAGGACCAGGAGCGCAGCCAGATCGCCGGCTGCGACGGCTACATCGCCAAGCCGCTGCGCTACGCCCAGCTGCTGGCCACGGTCGAGAGCCTGCTGGCGCGCACCAGGGCGGCCCAGCCGGCGCGTGACGCCGCGCGCGACCGCGCGGCCGATCCCGCGGCCGATCCCCAGAATCCGTTCGGCGGGACCACATGAGCGCGGCCACGCCCTGCATCCTGATCGTCGACGACGAGCTGATCAACCGCAAACTGCTCGAGGCCCTGCTGCGCCCCGAGGGCTACCGCACCGTGTGCGCCGCCAGCGGCCCCGAGGCGCTGGCGGCGGTGGCGGCGGAGGCGCCCGACCTGATTTTGCTCGACATCATGATGCCCGGGATGGACGGCTACCAGGTCGCCAACGCGCTCAAGTCGCACCATGCGACCTCGAACATCCCGATCATCATGGTCAGCGCCCACGGCGACCGCGGCGAGCGCCTCGCCGGCCTCGACTCGGGCGCCGAGGAATTCCTGACCAAACCGGTCGACCGCGCCGAGTTGTGGCTGCGGGTGCGCAACCTGCTGCGCCTGAAGGCGTTCAACGATTTCCTGGTCGGCCAGAGCTCGATCCTCGAGCAGCAGGTGCAGGCCCGCACCGCCGACCTGCAGCGCTTCCGCACCGCGATGGACGCCACCGCCGACGCCATCATGCTCGTCGAGCGCGCCAGCATGCGGCTCGTCGAGGTCAACGCGACCGCCTGCCGCCTGCTCGGCTACACGCGCGAGGAGCTGCTGCAGCTGGGCCCGGCCGAGCTGGGCGCGGGCACGCCCGAACGGCTGGCCGACGCCTACGACGAGCTGATCGAGGGCGCGGCCTCGAGCGCGCTCTCGCCGGTCGAACTGCGGCGCAAGGACGGTTCGCTCATGAAGGGCGAGGTGCACCGCCAGGCGCTGCGCTCGGGCAACGATTGGATCATCGTCGCGGTGGTGCGCGACGTCACCGAGCGCCAGGCCACCGAGCAGCGGCTGCACCGGCTGGCCCACTTCGACACGCTCACCGGCCTGCCCAACCGCACCCTGTTCTACGCCACGCTCGAAAAAACCCTGGTCCAGGCCAACAGCAACGCCCGCCTGGTTGCGGTGCTGTTCATCGACCTCGATTTCTTTAAGAACGTCAACGACACGCTGGGCCACGCGTTCGGCGACGAGCTGCTGCGCCAGTTCAGCGCGCGCCTGGTCGGCTGCGTGCGGGTGCGCGACACGGTCGGGCGCCTCGGCGGCGACGAGATCGGCGTGATCCTGATGATGCAGAAAACCCAGCAGGACGCGGTCATCGTGGTCAACAAGATCCGCGAGGCGCTGCGCGAGCCGTTTTGCCTGCAGGGCCACGAGATGGTCGTCACGGCCAGCATCGGCATCGCGATCTACCCGGTCGACGCCCAGGACCGCGACACCCTGATCAAATACGCCGACACCGCGATGTACCGCGCCAAGCAGGCCGGGCGCGACACCTACCGCTTCTTCACCTCGCAGATGAACTCCGACGTGCTGGCCCGGCTCGAGCTCGAGACGGCGCTGCGGCGCGCCATCGAGAACGACGAGTTCGAGCTGTACTACCAGCCCAAGGTGCAACTCTCGAGCGGGCGCACCGCCGGCGTCGAGGCGCTGCTGCGCTGGCGCCGCCCGGGCGCGGGCCTGGTCTCGCCGGCCGAGTTCATCCCGGTGCTCGAGGACACCGGCCTGATCGTGAAGGTCGGCACCTGGGTCATCGCCACCGCCTGCAGCCAGATCGGGCGCTGGATCAAGTCGGCGATCGGGCCGCTGCAGATCTCGGTCAACGTCTCGGGGCGCCAGTTCATCGAGGGCGACCTCGACGCCGACGTGCTCGAGGCGCTCGCGGCCAACGACATCCCGGCCAACCTGCTCGAGCTCGAGCTGACCGAGAGCTCGCTTATGGCCAACACCGGGCGCACCATCGCGACCCTGCAAAACCTCAAGCGGCACGGGGTCCAGATCTCGATCGACGACTTCGGCACCGGCTACTCGAGCCTGGCCTACCTGAGGCGCTTCCCGATCGACAAGCTCAAGATCGACATCGCCTTCATCCGCGACGTCACCACCAACCCCGACGCCGCCGCCATCACGCTGGCCATCATCAGCATGGCGCACAGCCTCAAGCTCGAGGTGGTGGCCGAGGGCGTCGAGACGGCGGCCCAGCTGTCGTACCTGCGGCGCCACCACTGCGACCAGATCCAGGGGTATTTTTTCAGCCCGCCGCTGCCGCTCGACCAGCTCGAGCAACTGCTGCGCGAGGAGAAGCGCCTGCCGGCGCAGGACGACGGCGGCGGCCCGCCGCGCCAGACCCTGCTGCTGGTGGACGACGAGGCGAGCGTGCTCAGTTCGCTCAAGCGCCTGCTGCGCCAGGACCGCTACCACATCCTCGCGGCCGGGTCGGCCGCCGAGGGCTTCGAGCTGCTCGCCATGAATCCGGTGCAATTGATCCTGTGCGACCAGCGCATGCCGGGCATGAGCGGCACGGTGTTCCTGACGCGGGTCAAGGAGATGTACCCCGACACCCTGCGCATCGTGCTGTCGGGGTACACCGACCTCGAGTCGATCATGGACGCGATCAACTGCGGCGCGATCTACCGCTTCTACACCAAGCCGTGGGACAACAACCACTTGCGCGGCCAGGTGCGCGACGCGTTCCGGCACCACCGCCTGCTGCACGACAAGGCGCAGGACGAGCGCATGGCGCACGAGGCCAAGACCAGCCTGGGGCGCCCGCACGCGTTCGTGCCGTCGCAGCGCGCGCCGCACACCTTCATCAACCGCAAGCGGCTGATGCCGTTCGCCGCCGCGGCGCCCGCCCAGGGCGCGCCCTGCGCCGTGGACGTGGATGGTGACGGCGACGGCGGCGGCGGGCGGGCCATCGACACGCTCGAGGCCTTCGTGCGCGAGGGCCTGGCGCTGGGCGAGGCGGCGGTGGTGGTGGCGACCGCGCCGCACCTGGCGGCGCTGGCCGAACGGCTCGGCGGCCACGGGGTGGACCTCGACGCGGCGCGCGCCGGCGGCCAGTACGTGCCGCTGGGGGCCGAGGAGACGCTGGCCGCCTTCATGGTCGACGGCTGGCCCGACGACGCGCTGTTCGCCTCCGAGGTCAAGGCGGTGCTGACGCGGGCCCAGGCCGCGGGGCGCAGGGTGCGCGTGTTCGGCGAGATGGCGGCGATCCTGATGGCGCGCGGCGACAGCACCGCGACCATGCGGCTCGATTACCTGTGGAACCAGATGTGCGAGCAGCAATCGCTGTCGCTGTTCGCGCCGCCCGCGCCGTCCGCGCAGCCAGCGCCATAGGCCGCGGCCGGACGGACTCTTCCCCGGCCCGGCCCGCGATCGCGGCGGCCGTCAGGCGACCGACAGTTCGGCGACGAAATCGTACATGTCGCCCCTGAAGTAGGAGCGGCAGAATTCGACCGCGCGGCCGTCGCGCAAAAAGCCCAGCCGCTCGACGCACAGGCCGGCCGCGCCCTCCCTGGTTTGCAGCAGCTTGGCCTGTTCGGCGTTGAGCAGCAGCGCCGACAAGCGCTGCAGCGCGCGCACCGGCCGCTTGCCCGCGGCCTCGAGCGCCTCGTACATCGAGATCCCGACCGCGTCGAGCGAGGGCAGGCAGGACGCCTCGATGGTCGCGTACTCGAGGCACATCGGGAGCTCGTCGGCGAAGCGGATGCGGTCGAAGCGGTACACCGGCGCGCCCGGCGAGAGCGTCAGCCGCAGCGCCTCCTCGGGCGTGACGGTGCCCCCGGCCCGCTTGAGCCAGACGCTGCGCGGGGTGCGCCCGCGCGCCCGCATGTCCTCCGAAAACGAGGTCAGCTTGGCGAAATTCTTTTCGATCCGGGTGTTGATGAAATTGCCCGAGCCGGGCCGGCGCACCAGCAGGCCTTCGCCCACCAGGCCGTCGATCGCCTTGCGCACGGTGATGCGCGAGACGCCGAGGTCGGCGGCGAGCTGGCGCTCGGCGGGCAGGGCGTCGTCGGCCTTGAACAGGTGCTGGTCGATCGCCTCGCGCAGGGCGCGCTGCAGTTGCTGGTACAGCGGCAGGCTGCCCGTTTCGGACAGTTGCTGCATGATGCGGGCCAGGGTGGTCATGCGTCGGTGTGCCTTCTCATCTCGGGTGCGGCGGCGGGCCGCCTTGGCCGGCCCACGTGTGGTCGATGATACCAAATAAAACACCGAAAAAGGCCGGCCCCGGCATGCCGCCCGCCCGGTCCGGGGCCGGCAAATGGAAAGGGCGTCCCGGCCGCGGCCGGGACGCCCTCTGCGAGGCCGCACAGACGCGGGGCGCACCCCGCATCGCCTACTTGGCCGGGGCCGGTGCCGCCGCCGGGGCCGCAGCCGCAGCCGGCGCAGCCGCCGCCGGCGCTTTCAGGTGCATGATCCAGAGGCGGGCCAGTTCGCCCGAGCCGTCGCCGCCCTTGACGCCCTCGAACACCTTGATCGCCTCGTCCTTGCGGCCGGCCCTGGCGTACGACGCGCCCAGGCGCAGGGCCGCCTCGTCCGGCCGCTTTAGGCCGCCCTTGGCCAAGCCCTGTTGCATCAGGCCGATGCCCTTGTCGGACTGGCCCATGGTCGCATACGCGTAGCCGAGGTTGAACAGCGGAAGGCCGTCCTTCGCCTTCAGGGCGGGCGCTTCGCCGGTGCCGATGTTTTTGGCGTCGTCGGCGGCACCCTTGTTGGCGCGCTCGCGCACGTTCTTGTGCTTGGCCGCGTCGGCGCCGGTGCCCAGCACGCCGCCGGCGTAGCCTGCGTCGATCACGTTTTTGGCTTCGGAAAAGTAGCCGGTCTCGAGCGCCAGTTCGGCCAGTTCGACGTAGTCGCCCGGCTCCATCGCCTTTTGCGCGACGATCTTGAGGCGGTAGGCGTCGAGATGCAGACGTTTGTTGAAGGTCGGCTTGATCATCACGCGGTTGAGCGAGTCGTGCCAGAGATCATCGTTCGGGTGGTAGGCCATCATCAGGGCGGTGGCGTCCTGCGTCGCGGCCTGGTCCTTGACCAGCTGGGCCGAGCTCAGATACAGGCGCAGGTCGTCGAACTTGGGCGCCACGCCGGCCGCCTTGGCCTCGGCGATGATCGGGCGCAGGCTGGCCAGCGCGTTGGCGTAGTCTTTGTTGAAGTAGTACGAGAGCATCAGGGTGTCGCGGATCGCGAGCGGGGTCGCGCTTTCTTTCTGGTAACGCGTGGCCCACACGATCGCCTTCGCGTAGTCCTTCTTCTGGTAGTAGGTGTTGGTGATGACCTGGATGAAATTGCTGTTCTCTTTTTCGGCCAGGCGCTTTCCCTCGACGATCGCCTCGATCGCCTTGAGCGTCATCGCGTCGTTCTTGGAGGCGGTGCCGAGCGCGGCGCGCTGGCGCTGCAGGACGAATTGTTCGAACGGGGTCGGGTTCGCGATGGCCTCGGCCTGCGTCAGGCGCAGCTCGACCTCGTCGAATTTCTTGGCCGTCATCAGCGGGTTGATGACGGCCGGATCGATCAGTTTGTACAATTCGGGACGCACGGTTTCTTTCGGCGCGGCGGCGGCGGGCTTGTCCTGGGCGTGGGCGCTCTGAAGCAGGACCGGCGCGGCGTTCAGGCCGATGGCGGCGAGCAGCATGCTGACTCGGGCGAGGCGGATTGTTGACATGGAAAACCCTTATTCAAATAGGAAAGAAGATGCCGGGAAATTATATGTGCGCATCGGCGCTGGGATGCGACGGTCCTGGCGGCGAGGCCGCGCGTAAAACCGGTCCGCATCCGACCCGAGCCATATATTGTCACATAAACTCGTCAAACCAGCTGGGCTAATGTGCAAGCAAATGCTACTTCGCCGGGGCGGCGCGGGCCGCGGCGGCGCCTAGTCGAAGCCGGGCACCGGGCAGCGCCCGGTGGCCTCGAGCGCGCCGGACAACCACAGCCCGACCGCGTCGAGCGCCGGGGCGGCGAAGCCGTAGGTCATCAGGGCCGGGGCGTCGATGTCGAGCGCCTGGTAGGGGTTCCACAGCGCCAGGTGAAGGTCGGGCCTCCAGTTGGCGCGCGCGTTGGGGCCGTAGCGCAGGCGCGAGGTCGAGGCCAGCACCACGAAGCTGCCGTCGGCCGGCAGCGCGCCCCAGTCGAAGGTCTCGGCGTCGGCGTAGGTGACCAGCTCGACCTGGTACAGGCGCGCGAGCGCGTCGGCCACCACCTGCGCCGGCACCCCGGCCTCGGACACGCCGTCGCTGACGACGTCCTGGCGCACCACCAGCCGCACCCTGGCGCCGGGCTTTGGAGCGCGCGGCTGGCGATACGCGGTCAGGGCGCGGCGCCAGCCGTCGGCCATGATCTCGCGGTCGTCGGCGTCAAACGGGTAGTGGCACTGCGGGCACTGCGCGCATTGGTATTTGGTGGCCAGCGCGTCGAGGCGCGCCAGCCGCTGCGCGACCTCGTCCATCGGCAGGGTGCCGTCGGCGATGGCGGCGGCGATCGCGTCGATCGTCGCGGCCTGGATCTCCGGGTTGCCCAGCGCCATGACCATGTCGGCGCCGGCGCCAAGCGCGCGCACCGCCGCCGGCCCGGCGCCATAGCGCCCGGCGATCGCATGCATGTCCATGCTGTCGGTGATGACCACGCCGCGGTAGCGCCACTGCGCGCGCAGCAGGTCGTGCAGGATCGGGCGCGACATCGTGGCCGGGTAGTCGGGGTCGAGCGCGGGATAGACGATGTGCGCGGTCATCATGGCCGGGGCGCTGTCGGCGGCCATGCGGAACGGCGCGAATTCGAAGCGTTCGAGTTCGGCCAGCGGCTTGTCGACGGTGGGCAGGTCGCGGTGCGAATCGACGTGGGTGTCGCCGTGTCCCGGGAAATGCTTGACGCAGCAGGCCACGCCCTCCGATTCGCTGCCGGCCATCCAGGCCAGCGCCAGTTCGGTCGCGCGCCTCGGGTCGGCGCCGAACGAGCGCTCCGCGATGACCGGGTTGCGCGGGTTGTTGTTGAGGTCGAGCACGGGCGCGAAGTTCCAGTTGAAGCCGAGCGCCTTGACCGCGCGCGCCACCGCCGCGCCGACCGCGCGCGCCAGTGGCGCGTCGTCGGCCGCGCCCAGCGCCATGGCCGACGGCGGCGCCGGCACCCAGGTCGAGCGCACCACGGCGCCGCCCTCCTGGTCGAGCGCGATCAGGGCGTGCGGCCCCATGACGGCGCGCAGGTCGGCTGTCAGGCGCGCCAGCTGCGCGCTGTCGACCATGTTCTGGCGGAACAGGCAGATCGCGCGGATGCTGTTGGCGCGCAAAAATTCGGCCGTCGCGGCATCGAGTTCGGTGCCTGGAAACCGGATCATGATCAGTTGGCCGGCGAGTTTTTTGAGTTCGTTCATGGGGCTGCTCCGTCGATGCCGCGCGTGCAAAATGGGGTGGATGGTGGGACCCGCTCCGGGCCGCGCTCAGTTGGTCCTGGTGACTTTGCTCAGGTGGCGCGGACGGTCGGGGTCCATCCCGCGCGCCTCGGCCAGTTGCGCGGCCATCACGTAAAAGGCGTTGATCGCGACGATCGGGTCTAGGTCGGGCGTGGCCGCGACCGGCAGCGTCAGGTCGCGTCCGGCGACGTCGGCGGGCGCGGCCAGCAGCACGCGCGCGCCGCGCCCGCGCATTTCGGCCGCCAGCGCGAGCAGGCCGGCCTGGGTCGGCCCGCGGGTGGCGAAAATGAGCAGCGGGTAGCCGTCCTCGATCAGCGCCATCGGGCCGTGCTTGATCTCGGCGCCGCTGAAGGCCTCGGCCTGCAGGGCCGAGGTCTCCTTGAACTTGAGGGCCGCCTCGAGCGCGACCGGAAAGCCGATGCCGCGTCCGACCACCATGATGTTGCGGGCCGGGGCCAGCACCTCGAGCGCGCCCGACCAATCGCTGCGGGCGGCCTCGCCCAGCGCCCCGGGCAGCGCCGAGAGGCCGTCGTGCAACGCGGGGTCGTCCTGCCAATGCGCCACCAGGCGCGCGCCCGCCACCAGGCTGGTGATGAAGCTCTTGGTCGCGGCCACGCTTTGCTCCTTGCCGGCGCGCAGGGGCATGGCCCATTCGGCCGCCCGCGCCAGCGGCGAGTCGATGTCGTTGACCAGCGCCACGGTGGTGGCGCCGCCGGCGCGGAAGTAGCGGATCGGCTCGACCACGTCCGGGCTCTGGCCCGATTGCGAGATCGCGATGGTGAGCGTGTCGCGCGTGGCCAGCGGCGCGTGGTTGAGCGTGACGAGCGACATCGGCAGCGAGGCCACCACGCGCCCCAGGCGCGCCATGATCAGGTAGGCGCAGTAGTTGGCGGCGTGGTCGGAGCTGCCGCGCGCGATTGTCAGCGCGCTGTTGAACGCGGTGCTGCGCAGCACGCGGCCGAGTTCGGCGTAGCGCTCGGCGTCGTTTGCCAGCTGCAGGGCGACGCAGTCGGCCGCGGATATTGCTTCTTCAAGCATCAGTGAGGTCACACGCTTCTCCTTCGATATAAACGGCTTTGATGTTCAGTTCGCGGTCGAGCACGACCAGGTCGGCGAAGCAGCCGGGCGCGAGGCGTCCGCGCAAGCTCTCTCCGAGGAAATCGGCGGCGTTGGTCGAGACCCGGCGCGAGGCGTCGGCCAGATCGAGCCCGATGCCGACCAGGTTGCGCAGCGCCTGGTCCATGGTCAGCGTGCTGCCGGCCAGGGTGCCGTCGGCCAGGCGCACCCCGCCCATGCATTTGTGGACCTGCTGCGAGCCGAGCATGTAGGCGCCGTCGGGCATGCCGGTGGCGGCGGTCGAATCGGTGACGCAGTACAGCTGCGGGATCGCGCGCAGCGCGACCTTGATCGCGCCCGGATGCACGTGCAGCAGGTCGGGGATCAGTTCGGCGAATTCGGCGTGCGCCAGCGCCGCGCCGACCATCCCCGGCTCGCGGTGGTGCAGGCCGCTCATGGCGTTGAACAGGTGGGTGAAGCCGGTGGCGCCGTGCGCCAGCGCGGCCACGCCGTCGTCGTAGGAGCCGGCCGAGTGGCCGATCTGGACCCGGATGCCGGCGTCGGCCATCGCGCGCACCAGCTGCAGGTGGCCCTCGATCTCGGGCGCCACCGTGACCAGCCGCAGCGGCGCGTGGGTGGCGAAGCGGCGCACCTCGTCGAGCGTGGCCGCGCGCGCGAAGCCGGGCTGGGCGCCCAATTTGCCGGCGTTGATGTACGGGCCCTCGAGGTGGACCCCGAGGATGCGCGCGCCGCCGCGGCGCGGTCCGGCGCAGGCCGCGCCGACCGCCTTGAGCGCGGCCACGATGTCGTCGGTCGGCGCCGTCATGGTGGTGGCCAGCATGGCGGTGGTGCCGTGCCTTGCGTGCAGCCTGGCGATCGTGTGGGGCGCGTCGCCGCCCTCCATGATGTCCTGGCCGCCGCCGCCATGGACGTGCAGGTCGATGAAGCCGGGGATGATGTAGTCGTCGCCGTTGAGGGCCGGGTCGGCGGCGCCGCCTTGCAGCGCGCCGATCCGGTCGGAGAAGCTGACGGCGCCGTTGATCCAGCCGTTTGGCGTGAGGATGTTCCCTTTGAGTGCGCTGTGTGTCTCGTTGCGCGTCTCGTTGCGCGTCTCGTTGTGTGTCTCGTTGCGCGTCTGGGTGGCGGACATGGTTTATTTTTCCTTGAGGTGGCGGACGATCATGCGCAGCGCGCCGCTGGCGGCGTCGCCGTGCGCCTGCACGCTGCGCGCGAGCAGCTCGGGCGGCAGGTGGGGGCGCAGCGGCTCCCCGAGTCCGCCGCACAGCGCCAGCGGCAGCCGTCCGGACGGGTCGAGCGCGGCCGTGATCTCGGCCACCTCGTGGCCGGCGTCGGCCAGGAAGGCGCGCGCCGTGCTGTCGCTGGTGGCGTGCCGGACCACGATCGGGGCCAGGCTGGCGTAGCTGGTCTGGGTGGCCCGGCCGAGCCAGAGCTGGACGGCGTCGCGGTCGCCGCCGCAGGCCGCGATCAGCTCGCGCGCGAACGGGCTGTCCGGGCGGCGCCCGTCGAGCACCTTTTCGATGTGGTTGATCGCACGCAGGCCGATCCAGCCGCCGCCGGCCTCGTCGCCGGCCGGAAAGCCCCAGCCGCCGACCTCGCGCAAGCTGCCGTCGGCGAACAGGGCCTGGCCGACGCTGCCGGTGCCGATCGCGACGATGATGCCGGGCTCGCCCCGGTGCGCGCCGAGCAGCGTGGTGTAACCGTCGTTGTCGAGCGCGAGCGCGCCGTAGCCGGGGTCGGCGGCGGCGAACCGGGCGGCCCACTGCTTGTTGTGCACGCCGGCCATGCCCAGTCCGATGGCGGCCGCGCCGATGGCGGGCCGGTCGATGCCGATCTCGCGGAACGCCTGCGCGACGGCGTCGCCGACCGCGGCCCACGCCGGCGCGATCCCGAGCGACAGTCCGGAGGGGCCGCCGCGGCCCTGGGCCAGCTCGGTGCCGTCGGCCCTCGCGAGGCGCACGCGGGTGCCGGTTCCGCCGCCGTCGACGCCGATTAAATAGTCGATCATGGTCTGCTTTGTGCCTGTGTTGTGCCAGTGTTTGTTGTCGATCGCGGTCCTGCGGCCGCGCTGGAGGTCAGGGCACTATAGGGTTGCACTATTGGCTTGTCAACAGGTATTTAATTGGTATTATTGGAGCATGAATTGGCATTGGCTCAAACGGCGCTCTTGCCATAGCGAATGACCCAAATCGAACAAATTCCGGGGGCGGAAAGTGGTATTGTTTTCTGGCTCAAAAAAAACGACGTTCGGGCCGATGGCCGGAACGTCGCGGTGGTGGATCGCTGCGCCGCGGATGCGGCGCGCGCCTCACAGGCTGGTCTGGCGCGTGCCGCGGCGGTCGACCCTGAGCAGTTGGGTGCCGGTCTCGCCCTTGCCCTTGACGCTGACGAGCGCCTCGCCCGGACCTTGCACGGCGACGTCGGCGCGGCCGGCCACCAGGTCGCGCGCGCGCAGGCCGCCCGAACCGGTCAGCTGCGCCTCGACGCTGTCGACGCTGCCGCGCAGGGTCGCCTCGCCGGGGCCGCGCATCTTGAGCAGCAGGCGCTTGCCTGCCATGCTGGCGTCGAGCGTGCCCGAGCCGTCCATCTCGGCGTCGAGCGTGTCGGCCACGGCCGACAGTTCCACGTTGCCCGGGCCGCGGCTGCGCAGTGTGGCGTTGCGCGCCTTGAGCTGGCCGGCGTCGAGGTCGCCCGAACCGCTCACTTGCGCCTCGAACAGGTCGGTGCTGCCGGCCAGCGTCACGTTGCCGGGGCCGCGCATCCGCAGGCGCGTCTCCTGGGCCTGCAGGCCGCGCACCTCGAGTTCGCCCGAGCCCGAGACCTCGCCGGTCAATTTCTTGATCGGTCCCGCGATGCAGCCGTTGCCCGGCCCGCGCAGTTCGGCCGCCGCGGCGGCGACGGCCAGCGCGCAGCCTTCGAAGTCGCCCGAGCCGCTCATCTCGAGGCGCAGTTCGGCGCTCGAGCCGCTGAGCGTGGCGTTGCCGGGGCCGCGCATGCGCAGATCGAGCTTGCTCAATCTGAGCGATTCGGCCGCGAGGTCGCCCGAGCCGCTGATGGCGGCGTCGAGCCGGCCGTCGACGTCGGCCATGGCGACCTCGCCGGGGCCGGTCATGTCGAGCTTGACGTTGGTGGTCTTGAGACGGCGCAGATCGAGGTCGCCGCTGCCGGCGCTGCTGGCGGCCAGCTCGCGCACGCTGCCGGTGGCGTTCAGGTCGCCGGGGCCGTGGAGCGAGAGCGTGAAGCGCTCGGCCGCGAGCTGCCCGAGCGCGACGTCGCCGCTGCCCGACATCTTCAGGCTGTTGAGGGTTGCGGCCGAGATGCGCAAGGTCGGCATCTGCTTATTGATGTTGACGTCGAAGCGGAAAAACGATTTGCGATCGGCGACCGGGCGCACGGTCAGGGTGCCGCCGCTGACGAAGGTTTCGATCTTCGCCAACTGCTCGCGCTCGCCCGTGAGCGTGAGCCCGTCCGGACCCTGCGCGGTGATGACGACCTTGTAGGGGCCGCTCAGGTTGATCGCGCTGAAGGCGCCGATCTGGCGCGTTTCGGTCACGACGGGCTTGGCGCCGGTGTTTTCGGCGTGGCTGGCGGGGGCCGCGAAGGCGCCGGCGGCGAGGGCGACGGCGAGGGTGGTTTGCTTGAGTGTTGTTCTCATGTTTGTTCTGGCTCCGATGGGACGCCGCGCCGGGTTGCGGTGTCGAGTGGCGCCAGAATAGGGGAAACCGAAAACCCCGGTGCGGGAAAACCGACGGATGTCAAAAAACGCGGCGTCAAATGCACTAGCCGGGGGCCAGAACGCAAACGGGGCGGACCGGCTGCCCGGTCCACCCCGCATCCGGCCGGAGCCTGCGATGCTTATTTTTGCGCGATGCTTAGTTGCTGTACTGCTCGATCAGGATGGCGAAGGCCGTCTTGTGGTTGCGGGCGAACTCGACCGCCTCGGCCTTGGTGATGGCGCGCTTGCTCCAGCCCGGCTGCGAGACCTTTACGGTCTGGACCACCGGGATATTCAGTGTGGCGAAGGTGCTCACGGCGGCGGCGGCGTTGGTCGCGGCGGCGGTGTTGGCGGCGGGCGCATCGGCGGCGAAGGCGGAACCGGCTGCGACAAACACGGTGGCAGCAGCGAGGAATTTTTGTACGTTCATGGTCTTACTCCGGTTTATGTTGTGATCGTCGCGCTTGGCTAAATGCCTGTGCCGCGGCGGTGGGGGACTGTGTCGCGAGTCCATGGAAGCCATTCTATCCATTGCGGCTGATGAGAAAAAGGCGAATAATGGAAATGTACTATTGCTGAATGTGGAATGATTGGGGGTGGAAATGATTGGGGGGAGGTGGAATGGATAGGCTGCAATCGATGCGGGTGTTCGCCAAGGTGGTCGAGCAGGGCAGTTTCGCGGGCGCCGCCACGGCGCTCGAGATGTCGAACGCGGTCGTCACGCGCAATGTGGCCGACCTCGAGGCCCATCTGGGCACGCGCCTGCTCAACCGCACCACGCGTAAGTTGTCGCTGACCGAAACCGGGCAGCAGTATCTGGAGCGGGTGCGCCAGATATTGCTCGACATCGACGACGCCGACGCGCTCGTGAGCGCGACCTCCAAGAACCCGAGCGGCACCCTGCGCATCTACTGCCAGCCCGGCTTCGGCCAGTCGCAGCTGGCGCAGCTGCTGCCGCTGTACGCGAAGGCGGTGCCGGAGGTGGTGCTCGACGTGACGCTGGCCGACCACAACGTCGACCTGGTCGAGGAGGGCTACGACGTCGGCATTTTCATCGGCCTGCAAAAATTCGACGCCAGCATGATCGCGCGCCGGCTGGCCACATCGACCGTGGTGCTGTGCGCCTCGCCCGACTACATCGCGCGGCGCGGCGCGCCGGCCACCCCGGCCGACGTGGCGCGGCACGACTGCCTCAATTTCGCGTTCGAGCAGCTGCGCCACCACTGGCCGGTGCAGTGGGAGAACAAGAGCCTGAACGTGCCGATCACGAGCCGCATGGTGTCGAACAACGGCGCGGTGCTGCGCGAGGCGGCGCTGGCCGGCATGGGCATCATGATCCGCTCCTCGTTCACGCTCGAGGACGATTTCGCCAGCGGCCGCCTGGTGCAGCTGCTCAAGGGGCACCACCTCGGGATCGTCTCGGTGATGATGGTCTACCCGAGCCGGCGCCAGATGTCGGGCAAGCTGCGCAGCTTCGTCGACTTCATGAGCGCGCGCTTTCCGCGGCCCGAGAGCGATCCCTGGCTGCCGGCCGCGTGAGGCCATCGGTTTCCGATTGCTTGTTTTCAATTGCTTGTTTCGCATCGCCCGTTTGCGGTTCGTCGCCCGGTTTCCACAAGCGCGCAAAATAGGTCGAATCAAGCCTGTACATATCCGGGCCGCGTGCTATATTGCACATAAGAACTGAATGTTTCGATGAAGAATCTTCACGGAGGGCCGCCCGCCTTCCGTTCGACCCGGGACAACAACAAAAAGGTTAGTCGAGCTGTAGCTGCTCACTTCCGGAGCCCGCGCCCTGCGCGGGCTTTTTTTCGTCCCTCCCCGGCAAGCTTGTCACATACCGGGCGGCGGGTGGCATAATGTGCGCAGCCCGGGCGCGGCATGTGCCGCCGGGCCTTCACCAGGAGTTGGCAATGAGCAAAGCACAAGACAACAAAAAAGAGACCAAAAAAGAACCGGCTAAGAGCATGAAAGAAAAGAAGGAAGCCAAGAAGGTCAAGAAGGAAGAGCGCGCCCGCCACTGACCGTGTGAGCCGGCACCCGCTTCGGGTTCTGGCCGCGGCCTCGCGCGCGGCCGCGCGCCGCGCCCTGGCGGCGGCCTTGCTGTGCCTGGCGCCGGCGATCGCGGGCGCCGTGCCGTCGACCTTCGGGCCGGTCATCGGCAGCGCGGTGCTGTGCCGCAGCCATCTCGACAACGCCTACTTCTACGCCTACATGGCCAGCACCTTCGGGCCGCACTACAAGCACGAAGGCGGCGCCTACTGGTTCAAGACCGGCCCGGCCAGCCTGTGGGGCGCGACCGTGTCGGACATCATGGTCAGCGACGACACGAGCGAACTCGTTTTTGTGGGCGCCGTCAGCGACGCCGGGCCCGACGCGCTCGAGGCGGCGATCCGCGCGGCGTCGGGGGTGCGCCATTTCAAGGCCGACGCCACGGCGTTCCCGGTGCGCCAGTCGCGCCCGGGCAGCAAGATCGTCTATTTCCTCGACAAGTCGAAAGTCTACTGCGCCAAATACAAGCCGTTGCCGCCAGCCCGCTAGGCGGCGCGGGGCACATCCGGGAAATCCATGTACAAGCATTATTTCAGCCTGAAGCAAGCACCGTTTTCGATCGCCCCCGATCCGCGCTACCTGTTCATGAGCGAACGCCACCGCGAGGCGCTCGCGCACCTGCTCTATGGCGTCGGCAGCGGCGGGGGCTTCGTGCTGCTCACGGGTGAGATCGGCGCCGGCAAGACCACCGTGTGCCGCTGCTTCATCGAGCAGATCCCGGCCAACTGCAAGCTCGCCTACATCTTCAATCCGAAGCTGACGGTCGAGGAGCTGCTGCTGTCGATCTGCGACGAGTTCGGCATCGCGCCGGCGGCGGCGGGGCCGGGCGTGGTCAGCGTCAAGGGCTATGTCGACGCGATCAACGGCTATCTGCTCGCCAGCCACGCGCAGGGCAAGAACAATGTGCTGATCATCGACGAGGCGCAGAACCTGTCGGCCGACGTGCTCGAACAACTGCGCCTGCTGACCAACCTCGAGACCAACGAGCGCAAGCTGCTGCAGATCATCCTGATCGGGCAGCCCGAGCTGCGCGCCATCCTGGCCCGTCCCGAACTCGAGCAGCTGGCCCAGCGCGTGATCGCGCGCTACCACCTCGGGTCGCTCTCGCCGGAGGAAACCGGCAGCTACGTCGCGCACCGGCTGGCGGTGGCCGGGGCCACCGCGCCGGCGCCGTTCCCGGCGCGTCTGATGCCGCACATCCACCGGCTCACGCATGGCGTGCCGCGCCGGATCAACCTGTTGTGCGACCGCGCGCTGCTCGGCGCCTATGTAGAGAACAGCCGCGTAGTGACGCGCAAGATATTGAGCACGGCCAGCGCCGAAGTGTTCGCCGGCAGCGCGCCGCCGGCCAAGGCGCCGGCGCGCCGCTGGCCCTTGCTGGCCGGCGGCCTGCTGGCCGGCGCCGCCATCAGCGCGGCGGCGGCGTGGCAATTGCTGCCGTTCGCTGCGGCGCCGGCGCCGGCCGCGGCGCGGGCGCGTCCCAAACCGGTGGCCGTGGCCAGGGCGCCCGCCCCGGCGCCGGCAACGGTGGCCGCCGCCGTGGCGCCGCTCGGCCATGCGCTGGCCGACGACGCGCTGCGTGAACTGGCGTCCCTGTGGGGCGCCCCCCTGCCCGAGGGCGAACCGTGCGCGGCGGCGATCCGAATCGACCTGCGCTGCAACCAGGGCAGGGGCGGCGTGTACGACCTGCGCCTGCTCGACCGGCCCGCCATCGTGACCCTGCGCGAGGGCCAGGACCAGCGCCACGCGGTGCTGACCCGGCTCGACGACAAGACCGCCACGCTCAGTTTGAACGGCGTGTCGCAGGTGGTCGACCTGGCCACGCTGGCGGCGCGTTTCGACGGCAGCTACACCACCTTCTGGCGCATCCCGCGCAGCTTCCGCGACGAGGTCAGGGCGGGCGAGCAGGGCGCCGATGTCGACTGGATCGCGGCGCGCCTGGCGCAGGCCGCTGGGCAGCCGGCGCCGCCGCCCAACGCCTACTTCGGCAGCGCCAGCCAGCAGTTGCTGCGCGCGTTCCAGAACCAGCAAAACCTGAAAGCGGACGGGGTGGCCGGACCGCGCACCTTCATGCGCCTGAACCAGATGAGCGGGGTCGCAGAACCGCGCCTGCTCGCGCCACCCGTGGCGGGAAAATAATATGTCCTATATCCTCGAAGCGCTTAAAAAGGCGCAGGCCGAACGCCAGCTTGGCAGCACGCCGACCATCCATGCGCCGCCGCCGCATGCGGCGCCTTCGGGCGCCGCCGGCGACTCGCGCAAGCCGCTCTGGCTGATCGGCGCGGTGTGCGCCGTGCTGGCCGTCGCGCTCGCCGCGGTGCTCTGGCAGCGGCAGGCGGCATCG
>NZ_PXWF02000248.1 GCF_003011895.2 Massilia glaciei
CGGTGTGCGCCGTGCTGGCCGTCGCGCTCGCCGCGGTGCTCTGGCAGCGGCAGGCGGCATCGCCCGCGGCCCCGGTCGCCGCGCCGGTGGTCAATGTGGTGCGGGTGCCGGTGCAGGCATCGCCGGTGCCGGTTGCCGCGCCGGTTGCCGTTGCGACGCCGGCGCCGGCGCCGATCCCCGCGCCGCCGCCTCGGCAAATGCCGGC
>NZ_PXWF02000249.1 GCF_003011895.2 Massilia glaciei
GCCCAAGGCGGTATCGCCGACCTGTTTTAATCAGGCGAGCAAAGCACTTCCCGCGCTATTGGTGCGCTGAGCGTGTCGACCGCTAAGGAATCGCAAGCCCACGCGCTGGCGCGCTGGGGCAGGATGTTGCCGCCGGCTATGTGCTTGGCGTGAAGGACAATCAGCCCTGGCCAGCAGAGGCCGTCAAGCTGTGGCGCGATGCCGCCGATGGCCGCAGGATGGACATCGACAGCCCGCCGGCCAAGCCGGCGCAACTGGCTCAGACCATGCGTGCGCACGGGGGTATCGAAAACAGCCATGCCGCCGCATCCGGGCTGCGGCGGCGGCGGCGGCGGAAAATTTCACCATCGTGCGCCGAATCGCACTCAATCTTCTGAAAAAGGAGACGACCGGCAAGCCAGGTGTCGCTTCCAGCCGACTGAAAGCCGGCTGGAACCGCGACAACCTGAGCGAGGTGCTTAGGGCCAGCGATCTAATCCTTCGTGCAATCGCCCTGATTCAGACCAACGGCTTACAGCGCCGCCAGCTTCTGCCAGGTGTCGATCACCGAGTCGGGGTTGAGCGACATCGACTCGATCCCCTGCTCCATGAGCCAGGCGGCAAAGTCGGGATGGTCGGACGGGCCCTGGCCGCAGATGCCGATGTACTTGCCCTGCGCGCGGCAGGCCTGGATCGCCATCGACAGCAGGGCCTTGACGGCCGGGTCGCGCTCGTCGAAGTCGGCCGCCAAGAGCGCCATCCCCGAGTCGCGGTCGAGGCCCAGCGTGAGCTGGGTCAGGTCGTTCGAGCCGATCGAGAAGCCGTCGAAGTGTTCGAGGAACTCGTTGGCCAAAATCGCGTTCGACGGCACCTCGCACATCATGATCAAGCGCAGGCCGTTCTCGCCGCGGCGCAGGCCGTTCTTGGCCAGCAGGCCGACCACCTTCTCGGCCTGGCCCAGGGTGCGCACGAACGGCACCATGATCTCGACGTTGGTCAGGCCCATCTCGTTGCGCACCCGCTTCATGGCCGAGCACTCCATCTCGAACGACTCGGCGAAGTCGGGCGAGAGGTAGCGCGCCGCGCCGCGGAAGCCCAGCATCGGGTTCTCCTCGTCCGGCTCGTAGCGCGAACCGCCGATCAGCTTTTTATACTCGTTCGACTTGAAGTCCGACAGGCGCACGATGACCGGCTTGGGCCAGAACGCGGCGGCGATGGTGGCGATGCCCTCGGCCAGCTTGTCGATGTAAAACGCCTTCGGCGAGGCGTGCCCGCGCGCGACCGACTCGACCGCCTTTTTGAGGTCGGCGTCGATGTGCGGATACTCGAGGATCGCCTTCGGATGGACGCCGATGTTGTTGTTGATGATGAACTCGAGGCGCGCCAGCCCGACCCCGCCGTTCGGGATCGACTGGAAGTCGAAGGCCATCTGCGGGTTGCCCACGTTGAGCATGATCTTGGTCGCGATCGGCGGCAGTTCGCCGCGCGCCACCTCGGAGATCTCGGTCTCGAGCAGGCCGTCGTAGATCATGCCCTCGTCGCCCTCGGCGCACGAGACGGTGACGAAGGTGCCGTCCTTGAGCAGCTCGGTGGCGTCGCCGCAGCCGACCACCGCCGGCACGCCCAGTTCGCGCGCGATGATCGCCGCGTGGCAGGTGCGCCCGCCGCGGTTGGTGACGATGGCCGCGGCGCGCTTCATGACAGGCTCCCAATTGGGGTCGGTCATGTCGGCGACGAGCACGTCGCCCGGCTGCACGCGCTCCATCTCGGACGGATCGCGGATCACGCGCACGGGGCCGGCGCCGATCTTCTGGCCGATCGCGCGGCCCGACACCAGCACCGTGCCGCTGCCCTTGAGCTTGTAGCGCTGCTGGGCGTCGGTCGCCTTCTGCTGCGACTTGACCGTCTCCGGGCGCGCCTGCAGGATGTAGATCTTGCCGTCGCGGCCGTCCTTGCCCCACTCGATGTCCATCGCGCGGCCGTAGTGGTTCTCGATGATGACCGCGTACTTGGCCAGTTCGACCACCTCGGCGTCGTCGAGCGAATAGCGGTTGCGCATCTCGATCGGCACGTCGACCGTCCTGACCGAGCGGCCGGCCTTGGCCTCGCTGGTGAATTCCATCTTGATCAGCTTGGAGCCGATGTTGCGGCGGATGACCGGGCTCTTGCCCTGCTCGAGCATCGGCTTGTGCACGTAGAACTCGTCCGGGTTGACCGCGCCCTGCACCACCGTCTCGCCCAGGCCGTAGCTCGAGGTGACGAACACCACGTCCTTGAAGCCGGACTCGGTGTCGATCGTGAACATCACGCCGGCCGCGCCCAGGTCCGAGCGCACCATGCGCTGCACCCCCGCCGACAAGGCCACCTCGGCGTGCGTGAAGCCCTTGTGCACGCGGTACGAGATCGCGCGGTCGTTGTAGAGCGAGGCGAACACGTGCTTCATGGCCTCGAGCACGTTGTCGATGCCGACCACGTTCAGGAACGTCTCCTGCTGGCCCGCGAACGAGGCGTCGGGCAGGTCCTCGGCGGTGGCCGAGGAGCGCACCGCGAACGACATCTCGGTGCTCGAACCGGCCACCAGGCGCTCGTAGAATTCGGCGATCTCGGCCGCCAGGCGGGGCTGGAACGGGGTCTCGACGATCCATTGGCGGATCTCGGCGCCGGCGGCGGCGAGCGAGCGCACGTCGTCGATGTCGAGCCCGACCAGGCGGGCCGCGATCCGGTCGCCGAGCGAGGCGCCGCCGTCGACGCGGTGGTCGAGGAAGTCGCGGAACGCCTCGGCCGTGGTGGCGAAGCCGCCCGGCACGCGCACGCCGGCGCCGGCGAGCTGGCTGATCATCTCGCCGAGCGAGGCGTTCTTGCCGCCGACCGACTCGACGTCGGTCATGCGCAGGTTTTCAAACGAGGCGACGTACACCCCCGCCTGCGGGGCCTCGCACCGGACGGGTATCCCCGGTGCTGCGTTGGACATGTTGGTCATAATAGACACCTTCACTGATGATAGAAATCGTCACGGCAGGCGCGCAGACCGGGGTATTCTTGTTATTTTCAGTCTGGTGCAGCACAATTGGCCCGTTGCAGAGCATTTTACAGCCTGTTCCCCGAATTAACAGAACGCACAATCATTATTCACAGGCAGCATAGGAACAAGCGACCCCATGAGCTCAGAAATCCGCCCCCCCCTGCCCACCTCGGCGCGCACCGTGTTCTTCGTCTCGGACGGCACCGGCATCACGGCCGAGACCTTCGGGCACGCCGTGCTGACCCAGTTCGAGCTGCGCTTCCGCCAGATCCGGCTGCCCTTCGTCGACACGCTCGACAAGGCCTACGACGCGGCGCGCCGCATCAACGACGCCCACAACAGCGACGGCCAGCGCCCGATCGTGTTCTCGACCCTGGTCAAATCCGACCTCTCGGACGTGATCCGCAAGTCGCAGGGCATGCACATGGACCTGATCCAGACCTTCGTCGCGCCGCTCGAGCAGGAGCTCGGGGTCAAGTCGACCCACACCATCGGGCGCTCGCACAACATGGTCGACAGCGAGGAATATAAAAACCGGATCGAGGCGATCAACTTCTCGCTCGCGCACGACGACGGCCAGTCGCACAAAAACCTGGCGGCGGCCGACGTGATCCTGGTGGGCGTGTCGCGCTCGGGCAAGACCCCGACCAGCCTGTACCTGGCCATGCAGTACGGCATCAAGGCGGCCAACTACCCGCTGATCCCGGACGACTTCGAGCGCAACAAGCTGCCGTCGTCGCTGCCGCCGTTCCGCGGCAAGATCTTCGGGCTCACGATCACGCCCGAGCGGCTCTCCGAGATCCGCCACGAGCGGCGCGCCGGCAGCAAGTACGCCTCGATCGAGAATTGCCGCTACGAAGTCAACGAGGCCGAGCTGATGATGAAGCGCGAGGGCATCCGCTGGCTCAGTTCGACGACCAAGTCGATCGAGGAGATCGCCACCACGATCCTGCAGGAGATCAAGCCGAACCGGCGCGAGTACTGAGAGGCTGAGAGTCTTTCGATCATGCCCGCTCAGCACGCCAGAAAGCGCCAGTTCGTCGTTGCAAATGCTCGCCATAGCCCGCTATGGCTGTGCTTTGCGCCTCGATCTGCCGCTTTCTGGCGGGCTGCTCGGGCACGCCCGAAAAACTCTCAGCCTCTGAGGCAAACCACCGAGGCAAACCACTGATGCAAAGCACTGAGGCAAAGGCAACTCAGAAGAATTGCCGCCACTCCTCCATCCAGCCGGCGATGTTCTCGGCCGGCATCGGCTTGGCGATGTGGTATCCCTGGGCGTAGGTGCAGCCGAGCCCCTGCAGGAAGTCCCAGTCCTGGCGCGTCTCGACCCCGACCGCGACCGATTTGCGCTCGAGGCTGCGCGCCAGCCCCAGGCAGGAGCTCAGCACCGTGCCCAGCACGCGCCGCTTGGAGGCGCCGTCGACAAAGCTGCGGTCGATCTTGAGCTCGGTGAACGGCACGCGCGCGAGCAGCTGCAGGTTCGACGCGCCGGTCCCGTAGTCGTCGACCGCGAGCCCGAAGCCGAACATGCGCAGGCGCACCATGCGCTCGAGGAAGCCGGCGTCGTCGGTCAGCGCGGCCGACTCGGTGATCTCGAAGGTGACGTAGTCGGGCAGCACGCCGTGGCGCGCGAGGCAGGCGCCGACGTCGCGCAGGAAGTCGGCGTGCGCCATGGTCTCGTGCGCGAGGTTGAGCGAGACCGCCATCGGGATGCCGGCGCCGTGGAACGCGCTGCAGCGCGCCACCGAGCGCTCGAGCATGGTCCAGTCGAGCATGTCGATGCGCTTGTTGCGCTCGAGCGCGCCCGAGAACGAGGCCGGCGTGAGCACCCCGTGCTCGGGGTGGAGCCAGCGCGCGAACGCCTCGAGCCCCTTGACATGGCCCGTGGCGAGCTCGATCTTCGGCTGGAAATACGGTTCGAACTGGTTCGCGGCCAGGCCCGCCTGCACCTCGGCGAAGCCGAACACGGGCTCTTCGCGCCGCGCCGACGGCGGCTGCGGCGGCACGTAATGGGCCAGCAGCGCGCCCAGCGCGTGCTGCGCGACCGGCTTGGCGATGGTGCCGAGCAGGTCGACGCCATAGGCGTGGGCGGTGGTCTCGACGGCGAACAGCAGGCTCTTTTCTTGGGCCCCGATGATGATGATGGCGGTCGCGCACTCGCCCTGCGCCAGGTGGCGGATCAGCGCCAGCCCGTCGAGCCCGGGCAGCGCGAGGTCGATGATGGCGATGTCGACCGGCGCGCCGGACGGCTCCTGCAGGCAGCGCAGCACCGCGTGGCCGTCGCTTTGCTCGCCCACGTGGGCGACCCCCATCTGGGCCAGCATGGCGCCGAGGAAGCGGCGCTGCGCCGCGTCCGTGTCCGCCACCAGAAAATGCAAGTGCGAGATGTCCATCGTGACTCCCATTGGCTCCGGGACCAAATTCACATCAAGATTACATCAGATCAACTTGTTTCGACAGACTGATTTTGGCGCAACTGCTCGAAAAAACACACCGCGGCGCAGGCGGCCACGTTGAGCGACTCGATCTGCCCGAGGTGCGGGATCACCACCTGGTCGCTGGCAAGGGCCAGCAGGTCGTCGGCCACGCCCTGCCCCTCGTGCCCGAACAGCCAGGCCACCGGCTGGCGCAGGTCGAGGTCGTACAGGCGCCGGGTCGCGTAGCCGCTGGTGGCGAGCACCGCGATGGCCGCGTCGCGCACCAGCGCGGCGAGGTCGACGTTCTCGTATATCTCGACCACGAAATGCGCGCCCATGGCCGCGCGCAGCACCTTGGGCGACCAGCAGAACGCGGTGCCGCTGCTGCAGTAGACCTGCGTCACGCCGGCCGCCGCCGCGCTGCGCAGGATCGAGCCGACATTGCCCGGGTCTTGCAGGTTGTCGAGCAACACCGCCGAGGCGCGCAGCACGCCCGGCACCGCGCGCGTGGGGGTGTCGATCAGGAACATGATGCCGACCCCGTGCTCGACCTGGCTGAGCGCCTTGTAGAGCGCGTCGGGCAGCGCGGTGCAGTGCACCCTGGCCTGCTCGACCCGTTGCACGATGGCGCCCACCTCGGGGTTGGCCAGCGCGCCCTCGGCCACGATGCATTGCAGCGGCGCGCCGCGCAGCTGCAGGTACGATTCGCACAGGTGCACGCCGTCGAGCAGGGTGCGGCCGGCCTTGCGCCGCGCCTGCGAGCTGCCGGCCAGTTGTTTGAGCTCCTTGTACAGGGGGTTCTCGCGCGAGCTCACGGTCCTCATGCGAACAGCTCCACGTTGACGCCGGCCGCCGGCGGCAGGCCCGCCCCGGCCTGCGCCAGCAGCGCGCGCACCGGCGCGTACGAGCGCCGGTGCACCGGCGAGGGCCCGTGCAGGCGCAGCCGCTCGAGGTGCAGCGCGGTGCCGTAGCCCTTGTGCTGGTCGAAGCCGTAGTCGGGGTACTGCCCGTGCAGCGCCACCAGCGCGGCGTCGCGCGCGGTCTTGGCCAGGATCGAGGCGGCCGAGATGGCCAGCACCTTGTCGTCGCCCTCGACGATGGCCAGGCTGCGCACCAGCATCACGGGGCAGCGGTTGCCGTCGATCAGGGCCAGCGTCGGCGGCGTCGACAGCGCCTCGACCGCGCGCCGCATCGCCAGCATGGTCGCCTGCAAGATGTTGATGGTGTCGATTTCGTGGTGCGAGCACGCGGCCACGGCCCAGGCCAGCGCGTGCTCGCGGATCAGGGGGGCGAGCTCGTTGCGGCGCGCCTCGGTCAGCTTTTTCGAGTCGCGCAGGCCGTCGATCGGGCGCTTCGGGTCGAGGATCACGGCGGCCGCGAACACCGGGCCGGCCAGCGGCCCGCGCCCGGCCTCGTCGACCCCGCAGACGATGTCGGCGGCGCTGAACGGCAGCGCGCCCTTGAGGCCCGGATAGAAATTGACTTTGGCTTTTCTCATGGGGCTTGTGGGCTTATGCCGATCTGGACGAGGTGATGACGCGCATGACGGCGTCGGCGCTTGCCTGCGAACTGTTGCGCAGCAGGCTGTGGTGCATGTCGGTGAAGCGCGCCTCGAGCCGCGCGCGCCCGGCGCCGTCCTCGAGCTGGGCCCAGACGGCGTCGGCCAGCAGTTGCGGCGTGACCGCGTGCTGCAGCAGTTCGGGCACCAGGAACTCGCGCGCGAGCACGTTGGGCAGGCCGATCCACGGCTGGTAGCCCATGTGGCGCATGATCTCCCACGAGGCGCGCATGACCTTGTAGGCGATCACCATCGGCTTCTTGAACAGCGCCACCTCGAGCGTGGCCGTGCCCGAGGCCACCAGCACCGCGTCGGCGGCGGCGATCGCCGTGTGCGACTGGCCGTCGACCAGTTCGATCGGGGCGTCGGCCAGCCCGGCCGCGGCGAGCAGCTCGCCGAAGTAGGCGCGCTGGCGTTCGCCCGCCATCGGCGCGATGAAGCGCAGCGACGGGTCGCGTTTGGCCAGCAGCGCGGCCGCGCCGGCGAACGGCGCGGCCAGGTATTTGAGCTCGCCCATGCGGCTGCCCGGCATGATGGCGACCACCCGCCCCGCCCCCTCGAGCCCGAGGGCGCCGCGCGCCGCCAGGGTGTCGGCGCGCAGCGGGATCATCTCGGCCAGCGGATGGCCGATGTAGGTCACCGGCACCCCGGCCGCCTTGTAGATGGCCTCCTCGAACGGGAAGATCACCAGCATGTGCGAGACCGCGCGGATGATTTTTTTGATGCGCCCGCCGCGCCAGGCCCAGATCTGCGGGCTCACGAAGTGCACCGTCGGAATCCCGGCGCGGCGCAGCTGCTCCTCGAGCCCGAGGTTGAAACCCGGGTAGTCGGCGCCGATGAACACGTCCGGGCGCTCGGCCAGCAGGCGGTCGCGCAGCGCGTTCTGGATGCCCTTGATTTCGCGGTAGCGCGGGATCACCTCGAACAGCCCGCGCACGGTGAGCGTGTCCATCGGCAGGTCGGATACGAAGCCATGCTCGGCCATGCGGGGGCCGCCGATGCCGTGGAAGCGCGCCGCCGGCAGCCGCGGGCGCAGGCCGGCCAGCAGGCGCGCGGCGAGCATGTCGCCCGACACCTCGCCGGCCACCAGCGCGACCGAGACGTCAGCGGACGATGCCACGGGTCGCGTTGCCCAGGAAGGCGAGCAGGGTCTCGATGTGCGGGGCCGCCTCGCCGCCCTGCCCGGCCGCCGCCGCCAGCTCGGCCTTGGCCTCCTCGAGCGTGAGGCCGGCGCGGTAGATGGTCTTGTAGGCGGCGCGGATGCCGTCGATCTCGGCGCGCGTGAAGCCGCGCCGCTTGAGGCCCTCGATGTTGACCCCGCGCGCGGCCGACGGGTTGCCCCCGGCCAGCACGAACGGCGGCACGTCCTGCGACAGGCTGGTGGTCATGCCGATGAAGGCGTGCGCGCCGATCTTGCAGAACTGGTGCACCGCGGCGAAGCCCGACAGGATGGCCCAGTCGCCGATGTGGACGTGGCCGGCCAGTGTGGCGTTGTTGGAGAAGATCGTGTGGCTGCCGACCTGGCAGTCGTGCGCCAGGTGCACATAGGCCGAGATCCAGTTGTCGTCGCCGAGCCGGGTCACGCCGGCGTCCTGCGCGGTGCCGATGTTGAAGGTGCAAAACTCGCGCACCGTGTTGCCGTCGCCGATCTCGAGCCGGGTCGGCTCGCCCGACCATTTCTTGTCCTGGGGCGCCGCCCCGATCGAGCAGAACTGGAAGAACTTGTTGTTGCGCCCGATCGTGGTGTGGCCCTCGATGACCACATGCGGGCCGACCACGGTGCCGTCGCCGATCGTCACGTCGGGGCCGACCAGCGAATAGGCGCCGATGGCGACCCCCTCGCCGAGCCGGGCTTGGGGGTCGACGATGGCGGTGGGATGGATCGTGGTCGCCATCACTGCCCCGCTGGCTGGCTCGCGTCGGTCGCGCTGCGGATGGTGCACATCAGTTCGGCCTCGAGCGCGACCTTGCCGTCGACCGTGCCCACGGCCTTGTACTTCCAGATGCCGCGCGAGACGCGCAGGATCTCGACGTCCATCTTGAGCTGGTCGCCCGGCTCGACCGGGCGCTTGAAGCGCGCGTTGTCGATGCCGACGAAATAGACGACCGAGTTCTCGTCCGGCTTGACGTCCATCGTCAGGAACGACAAGATCGCCGCCGTCTGCGCCATCGCCTCAATCATGAGCACGCCCGGCATCACCGGCTTGTGCGGGAAGTGGCCGTTGAAGAACTCCTCGTTGGCGGTCACGTTCTTGATCGCCGTGATGGTCTTGCCCGACTCCCAGGTCAGCACGCGGTCGACCAGCAGCATCGGATAGCGGTGCGGCAGGTACTGCTTGATCTGGTGGATGTCGAGGGTTTTGTTTTCGGTAGTGGTCATTTTGGGTCTGTCAGTGTTTTAATTGTTTTTTCCAGCGCCCGGATTTTATCCCGCATGGCGTCCAGATTGCGGACGATCGCCGCAGTTTTTTCCCACTCGGCGTTTTTGGCCAGTGGATAGAAGCCGGTGTACTGGCCGGCCTCGCGGATCGAGCGCGAGACCATGCTGCCCGACGAGATGTGCACGCGGTCGGCGATGGTCAGGTGGCCGAGCACCATGGCGGCGCCGCCGAAGGTGCAGTATTTGCCGATGATGGCGCTGCCGGCCACGCCCACGCAGCCGGCCATGGCCGTGTGCGCGCCGATCCGGCAGTTGTGCCCGATCTGGATCTGGTTGTCGAGCTTGACGCCGTCCTCGATCACGGTGTCGGCCAGCGCGCCGCGGTCGATCGTGGTGTTGGCGCCGATGTCGACGTCGTCGCCGATCATCACGCGCCCGGTCTGGGGGATCTTGATGTAGACCCCGCCCTCGTTGGCGAAGCCGAAGCCGTCGGTGCCGATCACGGCGCCCGAATGGATGATGCCGCGCGCGCCGATCTGGCAGCGCGCGTGGAAGGTGACGTTGGCGAACAAATGGGTGTGCTCGCCGATGACGGCGTCGGGCCCGATCACGCAGCCGGCGTCGACCACGGCGCCGGCCTTGATGACGGCGCCGGCGCCGACCGACACGTGCGGCCCGATGTGCGCGCCCGGGTCGACCAGGGCGCTTGGGGCCACCACGGCCGAGGCATCGACGCCGGGCGCGGGCGCGACCTCGCCGAGCGCGGCGAAGAACTGGGCGGCGCGCGCGAAATAGGCGTAGGGGTTGTGGGTGACGATGCGCGCGCCGTGGAAGCCGGCGGCCACGAAGGCGTCGTCGGCGGGCGAAACGATCAGCGCGGCGGCGCCGCTGGCGGCGGCCTGCGCCCTGAACTTGCTGTTGCTCAGAAAACTCATGTGCGAGGCGTCGGCCTCGGCCAGCGGCGCGATGCCGCTCACTTCGAGGTTGGCGTCGCCCACCAGCTGGCCGCCCAAGCGTTCGACCAATTCACCGACCCGCGTGCCCATTGTGTAGTCCCGTCTCGATATGCCGCCTCGTGACGGCGTTGTTGCGAACGCTTGCTTGGAAAACTTACCTGTCCATCTGCTTGAGCAGGCGGTCGGTGATGTCGATCTTCGAGCTGAACCAGACCGACTCCTGGAGCACGATGTCGAGTTTTTCCTGCTCGGCGATCTGCTGGATCAGCTTGTACACCTTTTGCGAGATGTTGGCGCGCTCCTCGTTCTTGCGCTGCATGAGGTCCTCGCGGAACTCGCGCTGCTTGCGCTGGAGGTCCTTGTCGAGGTCGATCATCTCGCGGGTGCGCCGCGTGCGCTCGGGCTCGCCCAGGGTGGGCGCGTCGGCATCGAACTTGTCCGACAGCGCCTTGAAGTGCACGATCTGCTCCTGCATCGCCTTCTGGCGCTTGGAGAACTCGGCCTCGATCTTGGCGTCCGCGGCCTGGGCCTGCTTGGACTCGGTGAACAGCCGCTCGGTGCTGACCCAGCCGATCCGCGCGCCCTGGGGCATGGTCTGGGCGTGCGCCTGGGTCAGCGCGCCGGCGCACAGGAACACCAGGGCCAGGCGTTTGGTCAAGGAAGCAGTGACAGTGTTCAACATAGTTCTCCGCGAATCAGGGACGATCAAAATCAGGAACGATCAGAATGTGGTCCGGTCAGCGCCGGGCCGTCAAAACCCGGTGCCCATCTGGAACTGGAAGCGCTCCACACGGTCGCCCGGTTTTTTGTTCAAAGGCAGAGCATAACTCAACTTGAGCGGACCGACCGGCGAGATCCAGCTCACGCCCAGGCCGGACGAGAAGCGCAGCTCCGAGGCGCGCAGCTTGGCGCCCTCCTGGTAGACCTGGCCGGCGTCGACGAAACCGAACCAGCGCAGGCTGCGGTCGGCGCCGCCGCCCGGGAACGGCATCTGCAGTTCGGCGTTGCCGACCAGCCGCGCGGCGCCGCCGACGGCGTCGTTGCGGGCCGGGTCGACGATGCCGAGCGAGGAGCTCAGGTAGCCGCGCACCGAGCCGATGCCGCCGGCGTAGAAGTTCTTGAACACGGGGAACTTGCTGCCCCCGATGCCGTGGCCGTAGTTGACCTCGCCCTTGAGCGCGAGCGTGACGAGCCGCGACAGCGGACGGAAATACTGCTGTTCGTACACGGCGCGGTAGTAGCGCGAGTCGCCCACGAGGTCGATTTCGATGTTGGCGCGCTGGTAGCGGCCGTAGGTCGGCGTGACGGCGCTGTCGCGGCTGTCGCGCGACCAGGCCGCCGTCAGCGGCAGCGCGTCGGTCTCGCCGGTGCCGATGCCGTTGGCCGGGCCGCCGAAGCTGCTCACGAAGTTGCGGTAGACGGTCGGGCTGGTCTCGTCGGTCTTGATCTGGGTTTTTTCGACGCCGATGCCGAAGAACACGGTGTCGGCCTCGGAGAACGGCACCCCGTAGCTGATGTTGGCGCCGAGCTGCTTGACCGAGTAGCTGCCGATGTTGAGCATGGGCGAGCTGTTGGTGCGCAGGTAGACCTGGAACGAGCGCGACACCCCGTCCTGGGTGTAGTACGGGTTCAGGTGCGAGAACGCGATGGTGCGGTTGTAGCGGCTGGTGTTGAAGTCGATCCCGACCGTGTTGCCGCTGCCGGCGAAGTTGGCCTGCGAGATCGAGGCCGTGAAGGTGAACTTCTCGGACTGCGAGAACGCGCCGCCGACCATGAAGTTGCCGGTCGGCTTTTCGACCACGGCCAGGTTGACGTCGACCTGGTCGATCGTGCCCTGGGCCTCGGGCGTCTCGACCGTGACGTCCTTGAAGTAGCCGAGGCGGTCGACCCGGTCGCGCGAGAGCTTGACCTTGCTGTTGTCGTACCAGGACGACTCGAACTGGCGGAATTCGCGGCGGATGACCTCGTCGCGGGTGGTCGTGTTGCCCGAGATGTTGACGCGGCGCACATAGACGCGCTTGCCCGGGTCGATCTGGAAGGTGAACGCGACGGTGCGCTTCTCGCGGTCGATCTCGGGCACCGCGTTGACGTTGGCAAAGGCGTAGCCGAAGTCGCCGAGGCGCTCGGAGACCCGCTTGTTGCTCAGCGTGAGCACCTCGCCCGAATAGGTCGCGCCCGGCTTGACCAGCACCAGCGACTTGAGCTCCTCCTCGCGCCCGAAGGTCTCGCCCTCGAGCTTGACGCCGGAGACGGTGTACTTCTCGCCCTCGGTGATGTTAATCGTAAGAAAAATGTCCTTCTTGTCCGGCGTGATCGCGACCTGGGTCGACTCGATGTTGACCTCGAGGTAGCCGCGGTTGAGGTAGAACGACTTGATCGACTCGATGTCGCCGGTCAGCTTGGTCTTGGAGTACTGGTCGGCCTTGCTGTACCAGGTGAGCCAGCCGCGGGTGTCGAGCTTGAGGACCTGGCGCAGCTCCTTGTCGGAGAACGACTTGTTGCCGACGATGCTGATCTGGCGGATGCGGGCGGTGTCGCCCTCGTCCACGTTGAACATGACGGTGACGCGGTTGCGCTCGATCGGGGTGACGGTGGTGGTGATCTTGACGCCGTACAGGCCGTGCGACAGGTACTGGCGCTTGAGCTCCTGCTCGGCGCGGTCGACCGAGGCCTTGTCGAAGATCTTGGCCTCGGCCACGCCGATCTCGCCGAGCGCCTTGACCAGGATGTCCTTCTCGAACTCCTTGGTGCCGGTGAAGTCGACCGAGGAGATCGCCGGGCGCTCCTCGACGAGCACGACGAGCACGCCGTTCTCCTCCTCGAGCCGCACATCCTTGAAGAAACCGGTCGCGTACAAGGCCTTGATGGCGGTGATCGATTTGGCGTCGTCGAACGTCTCGCCCACGCGCACCGGCAGGTAGCTGAACACGGTGCCGGCCTCGGTGCGCTGGATGCCCTCGACGCGGATGTCTTTGACGACGAACGGTGCTACGGCGAGCGCCTGGCCGGCGCACATGGCCAGCACGGCGGCGCCGATCAGGCTGCGGCGAAATAAGGACGAGGCAATACGGTCTGAGTGTAATTTCATTGGCTAAATCGATGGGTCAATCATGGATAACATGCATATTCGGGCACGCGGCGCCGCCTGTCACAGGTAGCGCACGGCGTCGTTGAAGAGGGCCAGTGCCATCAGCATCAGCAGCAGCACGAAGCCGGCGCGCTGGAAAAATTCGAGTGCGCGCTCGGGCAAGGGGCGTCCGGTCAAAACTTCCACCGAATAATACAGCAAAAAACCACCGTCCAGAACGGGAATCGGTAACAGATTCATCACCCCAAGACTGACGCTGATGAAGGCGATATAGCCCAGGAACACGCTCAGGCCCAGGCTCGCGCTCTGTCCGGCGTAGTCGGCCATCGTGACCAGGCCGGAAATATTCTTGTACGAGGCCTCGCCGGTGATGATGCGCCCGATCATTTGCAGCGTCATCGTGCCCGCCGCCCAGGTCTTCTCGGCGCCCCGCTTCACGGCCGCGCCCAAGCCGACGCGCAGCGTGACGAACTGGGGGCGGCCCAGGTCGGCGTCGATGCGCCCGAAGGTGCCGGCCTTGCCGCCGTCGATGGCCGCGGGCGTGAGCGACAGCGCCACGCCGCGCCCGGCGCGCAGCACGCCGACGGCCAGCGGGCGCCCGGCGCCGGCGCGCACCAGCTTGGTCGCGGCGGAGCTGTCGGCGACCGGCCGGCCGTCGATGCTGACGATCAGGTCGCCCGGCAGCAGGCCGCCGCGCGCGGCCGCCCCGCCCGGCTTGACCTCGAGCACCCTGGGGGGCGGGGTCCAGATCCCGAGCCCGAGCGCGCCGAAGAAATCGCCCTCGAGGTCGAGCGCGCCGAGCGCCGCCGCCGGCAGGGTGGCCGCGCGCGGCCCGCCGGGGCCGTCCACCGCCAGTTCGGCCGCGCGCTTGTCGAGCGCGGCCTGCATGATCTCCCAGCGCAACTCGGTCCAGCCGGTGACGGCCTTGCCGTTGACGGCGGTGATGGTCTCGCCGCCGCGCAGGCCGGCCTCGAACGCCGGCGTGCCGGCCTCGGCCGCGCGCACCCGGCTCGCCAGGTCGGTCTCGCCGAGCATGCCGACGGCGCCGAACAGGGCGATCGCGATCAGGAAGTTGGCCAGCGGCCCGGCGGCGGTGATGGCGATGCGGCGCCAGACGTCCTGGCGCGTGAATTGGCGCGGAAGGTCGGCCGCCGCCATGGGCGGCTGGTCCGGGTCGGCGCTGTCGCACCATTTGACGTAGCCGCCGAACGGCAGCATCGAGAGCGCCCACTCGGTCTGGTCGCGGCCGAAGCGGCGCGACCAGACGATGCGGCCGAAGCCGATCGAAAAGCGCGCCACCTTGACATTGAACAGGCGCGCGACCAAGTAGTGCCCCAGCTCGTGGAGGACGATCAGCGGCCCGAGCGCGAGCACCAGCGCGAGCGCGGCGCCGAGCTTTCCTAGCATGCGAGCGCGTCCACGATGGCGAGCGCGGCGGCGCGGGCGCGCGCGTCGCAGGCGAGCACCGCCTCGACGCTGGCGGCGGCGTGGTGCCCGTTCTCGTGCATCACGCGCGCGATCACGCGGTCGATGTCGCGGAAACCGATGCGTTTGTCCAAAAATGCCTGCACCGCGACCTCGTTGGCCGCGTTGAGCAGGGCCGGCGCGGTGCCGCCGGCTTCGAGCGCCTCGAACGCGAGCGCCAGGCACGGGAAGCGCGCCAGGTCGGGCTGTTCGAACTGCAGCGTGCCGACCGCGGTCAGGTCGAGCTGGGCCACGCCCGAGTCGATCCGCTCGGGATAGGCCAGCGCGTGCGCGATCGGGGTGCGCATGTCGGGGTTGCCCAGTTGCGCGAGCACCGAGCCGTCGACGTACGAGACCATCGAGTGGATCACGCTTTGCGGGTGGATCACGACCTCGATTTGCGCCGCCGGGGCGCCGAACAGCCAGTGCGCCTCGATCACCTCGAGGCCCTTGTTCATCATGGTGGCCGAGTCGACCGAGATCTTGCGCCCCATGACCCAGTTCGGGTGCTTGCAGGCCTCCTCTGGCGTGACCGCGCCCAGCGTGTCGACGGCGCGCTTGAGGAACGGGCCGCCCGAGGCGGTGAGCACGATCTTGGCCACGCCGGCGCCCCCGGGCGAGCGCGCGTACGAGCGCGGCAGGCACTGGAAGATCGCGTTGTGCTCGCTGTCGATCGGCAGCAGGACGGCGCCGTTCCCGTGCACGGCGTCCATGAACAACTGGCCCGACATGACCAGCGCCTCCTTGTTGGCGAGCAAAATCTTTTTGCCGGCGCGCGCCGCCGCCAGCGCCGGCGCCAGGCCGGCGGCGCCGACGATGGCCGCCATCACGGTGTCGGTTTCGGCGCACGAGGCGATCTCGCACAGGGCCTGCTCGCCGTGGCCGACCTCGGTGGGCAGGTCGGCCGCGCGCAGCAGCGCGCGCAGCCGCTCGGCCGCCTCAGGCGTGCCGACGACGGCGCGCGCGGGCCGGAATTGGCGGCACTGGGCCGCCAGCTGGTCGACCCGGCCGTGCGCCGAGAGCGCGTGGACCTGGTATTTTTCGGGATGGCGCGCGAGCACGTCGAGTGTGGAGACGCCGATCGAACCGGTCGCGCCGAGGATGGTGATGCGTTGCATAGGGGCTCCTAGGCGATCATGACGTGGACCAGCGCGGCCAGCGGCAGCACCGGCACGAGCGCGTCGATCCGGTCGAGCACGCCGCCATGGCCGGGCAGCAGATTGCTGCTGTCCTTGACGCCGGCGCGGCGCTTGAGCGAGGACTCGAACAGGTCGCCGACCACGCTGGCGGCGGCGATCAGCACCAGCAGCGCGAGCGTGGCGGCCCAGCCGAGCGCGCCGTGCACGCGCACGGCGAAGGTGTCGGACAGCGCCGGCTGGCCGAACACGATGCTCAGCGCCGCCAGCAGCAGCACGGCGATGCCGCCGCCAATCGCGCCCTCCCACGACTTGCCCGGCGAGATAGACGGCGCCAGCTTGCGCCTGCCGAAGGCCTTGCCCGAGAAGTAGGCGCCGATGTCGGCGATCCAGACCAGCGCCATGACCGACAGCAGGTACAGCGGCGAATGCTTGAACAGCGTCACCATGGCGCCGAAGCAGGCCACGATCGAGATCGCGTACACCATGCCGAGCATCATGTTGCCGCCGCCATCGGGCGGCGGCAGGCCGAATTTGAGCGTGGGCGCGAAGCGGATCGCCCACAGCATCACGCCGATGGCGAACCAGAAGGTTTTCGGGCTGTCGGGCGCGAGCAGGAAGAACGCGGCGGCGAAGGCGGCGCTCCAGACCAGCGCGATGCTCATCGCGCTCTTGCTGGCCTGTCCGAACAGGCGGAAGCTCTCCCACACGGCGGCGCCGAAGAACAGCGTGGCGACCACGCCGAAGGCGGCCAGGTTGCCGAGGTAGAGGACCGGCAGCAGCACTGCCAGCAACACGAGCGCGGTGAGGATCCGGGTCTTGAGCATCAGGGGTTTTTTTCACCAAGTTGGTCGCCCGTGCGGCCGAAACGGCGCTCGCGGCTTTGATAGGAGGCGATGGCCGCGTCGAGCGACTCGCCCGAGAAATCGGGCCAGAACGTGTCGGTGAAATAGAGCTCGGAGTAGGCCGCCTGCCACAATAAAAAGTTGGAGATGCGCTCCTCGCCGCCGGTGCGGATGAGCAGGTCGGGCTCGGGCGCGTAGGCCATCGCCAGGTGCTCGGCCATCTGCTCCTCGGTGAACTCGAGCAGGCCCGGGTGGGCCGCCATCATCTTCGAGGTCGCCTGCATGATGTCCCAGCGCCCGCCGTAGTTGGCGCACACCGTCACCGTCAGCGCCGTGTTGCCGGCGGTCTTGCGCTCGGCGTTGGCGATCATGTCCTGCAGCTTCTGCTCGAAGCGCGAGAGGTCGCCGACGACCTTGAGGCGGATGTTGTTGGCGTGCATTTTGGACACTTCGCGCTCGAGCGCCGTCACGAACAGGCGCATCAGCAGCGACACCTCGGCCTCGGGGCGGCGCCAGTTCTCGGACGAGAACGCGAACAGGGTCAGGTATTCGATGCCGCGTTCGACGCAGGCCTCGACGCAGCCGCGCACCGCCTCGACGCCCTTGACATGGCCGGCCACGCGCGGCAGGAAGCGGCGCGTGGCCCAGCGCCCGTTGCCGTCCATGATGATGGCGACGTGGCGCGGCACCCTCGGCACCTCCGGTACTGCAGTCGTTGAGCTTTTAAAAATCATAGATCCAGACTAAGGAGAGGTTCATGCATCGGTAAGAACAGCGCGGGAGCGCGGTGCGGACGCGCCGCACGCGGGCGCCCCGCCCCACGCTACACGGTCAGGACTTCTTTTTCTTTCTCCACAACCATTTTATCGACATCGGCGACGAACTTGTCGGTCAATTTCTGGATCTCCTCGGAGGCGCGGCGCTCGTCGTCCTCGGAGCAGGCCTTGTCCTTGACCATTTTCTTGAGCGACTCGTTGGCGTCGCGGCGGATGTTGCGGATCGCGATTTTCGCGTCCTCGGCCTCGTTCTTGACCAGCTTGACCATCTCGCGGCGGCGCTCCTCGGTCAGCATCGGGGTCGGCACCCGGATCATGTCGCCCTGCGACGACGGGTTCAGGCCCAGGTCGGAGTCGCGGATGGCCTTCTCGACCGCGTTGAGCATCTTTTTCTCCCACGGCTGCACGCCGATGGTGCGCGCGTCGATCAGGGTCACGTTGGCGATCTGGGTGAGGGCCGTCGCGGCGCCGTAGTAGTCGACCGTGATGTGGTCGAGGATGCCGGTGTGGGCGCGGCCCGTGCGCACCTTGGCCAGGTCGGCCTTGAGGGTGTCGATCGACTTGTTCATGCGCTCTTGCGCGCTCTTTTTGACGTCAGCGATGGTCATGCCGCTCTCCTGTGGTTCTGTGTGTGTGCTGTGTGTGTGCTGTGTGTATATATTCGACGTGCCGGCTTAAACGTGCACCAGTGTACCTTCGTCTTCGCCCATGATCACGCGCATCAGCGCGCCCGGCTTGACGATGGAGAACACCTTGATCGGCAGCTTCTGGTCGCGGCACAGCGCGAACGCGGTCGCGTCCATCACCTGCAGGTGCTTCGAGATGGCCTCGTCGAAGGTGATCGACTCGTAGCGCGTCGCGTTCGGGTCCTTCTTCGGGTCGGCCGTGTAGACGCCGTCCACCTTGGTCGCCTTGAGCACGATCTCGGCCGAGATCTCGGAGCCGCGCAGCGCGGCGGCTGTGTCGGTGGTGAAGAACGGGTTGCCGGTGCCGGCGGCGAACACGACGACCTTGCCCTCCTCGAGGTATTGCAGCGCCTTGGGGCGCACGTAGGGCTCGACCACCTGCTCGATGGCGATGGCCGACATGACGCGCGCGACGATGCCGACGTGCTTCATGGCGTCGGCCAGGGCCAGCGCGTTCATGACGGTGGCCAGCATGCCCATGTAGTCGGCGGTGGCGCGGTCCATGCCCTGGGCGCCGGGGGCGACGCCGCGGAAGATGTTGCCTCCGCCGATGACGACCGCCAGCTCCACGCCCAGCTTGGCCACCTCGGCCACGTCGGCGACCATGCGCTCGATCGTGCCGCGGTTGATGCCGTACGGGTCGTCGCCCATCAGCGCTTCACCGGACAGTTTGAGGAGGACGCGTTTATAGGCGGGTTTTGACATGTTGGGCTCCAAAAAATGACAGTTGTGCGGGTCTGACCGCGGGTCGCGCCATCGTGCGGCGGGGCCCGCGCGGCCTTGCGGGCCGCGCTTCGGTCTCATCCGCGCAGGGCGCGGATGGCGGACTTAAAAAAACGGGCCTTGCGGCCCGCTTTCATCTTACTGCTCGATTACTGCTTGGAAGCGGCGATCTGCGCGGCCACTTCCGCGGCAAAATCGTCCTGCTTCTTTTCGATGCCCTCGCCGACGACGAACATCGAGAACGATTTGACGCTCGTGTTGTTCGCCTTGAGCATCTGCTCGATCGACTGCTTGTCGTTCTTGACGAAGGTCTGGTTCAGCAAGGACACCTCCTTCAGGTACTTCTGGATCGAGCCTTCGAGGCGCTTGGCCAGGATCTCGGCCGACTGCACCGGCTTGCCTTCGGCGACGGCCTTGTCCGCGTCTTCCTGCGCCTTGAGGGCGGCGACCGAACGCTCTTTTTCGATCAGTTCGGCGGGCACCTGGTCCGACGACAGCGACACCGGCTTCATCGCGGCGATGTGCATGGCCAGGTCCTTGCCGACTTGCTCGTCGGCGCCGTCGAATTCGACCAGCACGCCGATCGTCTTGTTGTGCATGTAGGAGGCGAGCTTGGCGGTGGTCTCGAAGCGCTTGAAGCGGCGGATCGTCATGTTCTCGCCGATCTTGCCGATCAGGGCGGTGCGCACCTCGTCGAGCGTCTTGCCGTCGAGCGGCAGGGCCAGCAGCGCGGCGACGTCGGCCGGGTTGTGCTCGGCGACCAGGCGCGCGGCGTTGTTGCCCAGTGCCAGGAAGTCGTCGTTCTTGGCGACGAAGTCGGTTTCGCTGTTGACTTCGACGAGGGCGCCGATGTTGCCCGCGATGTAGATCGCGACCACGCCTTCGGCGGTGATGCGGGTGGCGTTCGAACTGGCCTTGGTGCCGAGCTTGACGCGCAGGATCTCTTCAGCGCGGGCCATGTCGCCGTCGGCTTCGGTCAGTGCTTTTTTGCATTGCATCATCGGTGCGTCGGTCTTCGCGCGCAGTTCGCCTACCATCGCTGCTGTAATCGCTGCCATGTATTTCTCCTGTGTGATTGGGGCGCCACGGGCGCCGCCCTATCGTGTGTTTGGAATATCGTGCTTAAAAAAAAGGGGAGCTCATGCCCCCTGTTTCCCTGTGCGGGTGGGGAGTGCCCGCAAGCATGCGGACACCGGTACGCAGGCGCATTGCCATGCAATACGAAACCCCTGCTACCCCCCCGCCCGCAGCTTAGGCCTGCTCGGAGACTTCGACGAACTCGTCACCCGAAGCTTTGACCATTTCGATGACTTCGTTACCGGCGCTGGCGCGGCCTTCGATGATCGCGTCCGCCACGCCGCGCGCGTACAGGCTGATCGCCTTGGACGAGTCGTCGTTGCCCGGAATGACGAAGTTCACGCCTTCAGGGGAGTGGTTGGTGTCGACCACGCCGATGACCGGGATGCCCAGCTTGCCAGCTTCGGTGATCGCGCCCTTGTGGTAGCCGACGTCGACGACGAAGATCGCGTCAGGAACGCCGCCCATGTCCTTGATGCCGCCGATGGCTTTTTGCAGCTTGACCATCTCGCGCTGGAACATCAGGCCTTCTTTTTTCGACAGCTTCTCGACGGAGCCGTCTTCGACCTGGGCTTCCATGTCCTTGAGGCGCTTGATCGAGGTCTTGATGGTCTTGAAGTTGGTCAGCATGCCGCCCAACCAACGCTGGTCGACGTAAGGCACGCCGGCGCGCTGGGCTTCAGCGGCGATGATGTCGCGCGCCTGGCGCTTGGTGCCGACCATCAGGATGGTGCCGCGGCTGGCAGCGACTTGCTTGACGGTCTTCATTGCCTCTTGATACATACCCATCGTCTTTTCCAAGTTGATGATATGGATCTTGTTGCGGTGGCCGAAGATGAACGGCGCCATCTTTGGATTCCAAAAACGGGTTTGGTGACCGAAATGGACACCGGCTTCCAGCATTTCACGCATTGTTACGGACATGTAATTCTCCAGGGTTGGGTCTGGAATCCGGTCAGCACCATTTTTGGCACCCTTTGCGACCGGACTCGCGATTTAACAATATTTTGATGAACTCATCGGTGTGTCGCAGCCATTACTGCAACGTTGCTCAAAACCGAATTCAAGCAACCCGAGATTCTACCAGCAAAAGCTTTCCCGATCAAGGGGCCGCGCGCCATGCGCCGGGAGGCGCCGCGTCACCTGCGGGAGCGCGCATCCTTTATAATGGCGACATCCTTGCATGGGTTTTGACACGACAAGCCCGCTGTTACTTTTATTTACGTTTATTGACGTTTCCCACATCCCAAATTTGTTGATTGCGACTTCTATGTCCACTATTTCCATCAAGACCCCGGCAGAGATCGAAGGCATGCGCCTGGCCGGCCGCCTCGGCTCCGAGGTGCTCGACTACATCACCCCGTTCGTCAAGGTCGGCGTGACCACGGGCGAACTCGACCGCCTGTGCCACGACTACATGGTCAACGTGCAGGGCACCATCCCGGCTCCGCTCAACTACTGCCCGTCCGGCTACACGCCCTATCCCAAATCGATCTGCACCTCGGTCAACGACGTGATCTGCCACGGCATCCCGGGCGACAAGGTGCTCAAGGACGGCGACTCGGTCAACCTCGACATCACGGTCATCAAGAACGGCTTCCACGGCGACAACAGCCGCATGTTCTTGGTCGGCAAGCCGTCGATCCTCGCGCGCCGCCTCTCCGAGGTCACCTACGAGTGCATGTGGCTCGGCATCGCCAAGGTCAGGCCGGGCGCCCACCTCGGCGACATCGGCCACGTGATCCAGCAGCACGCCGAGAAAAACGGCTACAGCGTGGTGCGCGAATTCTGCGGCCACGGCATCGGCACCGTGTTCCACGAGGAGCCGCAGGTGCTGCACTACGGCCGCCCCGGCACGCTCGAGCGGCTCGAGGCCGGCATGATCTTCACGATCGAGCCGATGATCAACGTGGGCAGCCGCGAGATCAAGGAAATGAACGACGGCTGGACCATTAAGACCAAGGACAAAAAATGGTCGGCCCAGTGGGAGCACACGGTGCTCGTGACCGAGACCGGCTACGAGGTGCTCACCTTGTCGAGCGGCAGCCCGCCGCCGCCGGCCTTCATCACGGCCCCCTCGCAACCGGTCGCGGCGTAGAGCGATGCCGGCCGCCGCGCACAATGGCTCGACCAGTGGTTCGCCCGGCGGCTTGCCCAAGCCTGGCTCGCTGGGCGCGCTCAAGCAGCAGCTCAAGGCCGAGCGGGCGCGCCTGATCGCCGCCTTCGGCGACAACGGCAAGCCCGAAAAACTGCTGCGCGGCCTGCGCCAGGGCGTCGACGCGGTGCTCGGCCACGTATGGGAGGCGGCCGGCTTGCCGCCCGACACGGCCCTGGTGGGCGTGGGCGGGTACGGGCGCGGCGAATTGTTCCCGCACTCCGACGTCGACCTCCTGATCCTGCTCGGCCGCCCGGCCGACGCCGATGTCCAGGCCCGCCTCGAGGAACTGGTGCAACTGCTGTGGGACCTCGGCCTCGAGATCGGCCACAGCATCCGCACCGTCGACGAGTGCATGGACGAATCGAAGGCCGACATCACGGTGCAAACGAGCCTGCTCGAGGCGCGCCTGGTGGCCGGCGACATGGTCCTGTTCGCGCAGTTGCAACAGCGCTTCGACGCCGCGCTCGACCCGCAGGCCTTCTTCCAGGCCAAGTCGGCCGAGATGCGGTTGCGCCACGCCAAGTACGAGGACACCGCCTTCAGCCTCGAGCCGAACTGCAAGGAGAGCCCGGGCGGGCTGCGCGACCTGCAGGTGATCCTGTGGGTGGCCAAGGCCGCCGGGCTGGCCAACTCCTGGTCGCAGCTGGCCACGCGCGGCCTGATCACCAAGACCGAGGCGCGCCAGCTCATGGAAAAGGAGCGCGCCTTCAAGGACATCCGGATCCGCCTGCACCTGCACACCAACCGGCGCGAGGACCGCCTCGTGTTCGACGTCCAGACCCCGATCGCCGAAACCTTCGGCCTGCAGACCACGGGCCAGGGCCTGCACCTGCGGCGCGCCAGCGAATACCTGATGCAGCGCTACTACTGGGCCGCCAAGACCGTCACCCAGCTCAACACCATCTTGCTGCAGAACATAGAGGCCCATTTGTTCCCGCAGCCGGCCGAGCCGGTCGCGATCAACGAGCGCTTCAACGAGGTCAACGGCCTGATCGACATCAGCGACGACGACACCTTCATCAAGACGCCCTCTTCCGTGCTCGAGGTGTTCCTGCGCATGACAGAGCGCCCCGACATCAAGGGCATGACGGCGCGCACCATCCGCGCGCTGTGGCACGCGCGCTTCGAGATCGACGCCGCGTTCCGCGAGGACCCGGTCAACCGCGCGCTGTTCCTAAAAATATTGCAGGCCCCGGTCGGGCTGGTGCACGCGCTGCGGCGCATGAACGACACCAGCGTGCTCGGGCGTTACCTGCCCAACTTCCGCCGCATCGTCGGCCAGATGCAGCACGACCTGTTCCACGTGTACACGGTCGACCAGCACATCATGATGGTGGTGCGCAACATGCGCCGCTTCACGATGAGCGAGCACGCGCACGAATACCCGTTCTGCAGCCAGCTGATGGCCAACTTCCACCGGCCGTGGCTGCTGTACCTGGGCGCGCTGTTCCACGACATCGCCAAGGGCCGCGGCGGCGACCACTCCAAGCTCGGCACGGTCGACGCGGCGCAGTTCTGCGCCGTCCACGGGATCGGCCCCGAGGACACCGAACTGGTCGTGTTTTTGGTCGAGAACCACCTCGTCATGTCGCACGTGGCGCAAAAGCAGGACCTGTCCGACCCCGACGTGATCGAGGCGTTCGCCGCCCAGGTCGGCGACGAGCGGCACCTGACGGCGCTGTACCTGCTGACCGTGGCCGACATCCGCGGCACCAGCCCCAAGGTCTGGAACGCCTGGAAGGCCAAGCTGCTCGAGGACCTGTACCGGATCACGCTGCGCGTTCTCGGCGGCGAGCCCCATTCGGCCGACCGCGAACTCAAAAACCGGCAGGAGGAAGCGAAGACCATGCTGCGCCTGTACGGCCTGCCGGCCGACGCGCACGAGAAGTTCTGGCAGCAGCTCGACGTCGCCTACTTTTTGCGCCACGACGCCTCCGACATCGCCTGGCAGACCCGCTCGCTGTGCGAGCGCCTCGACGGCGCCAAGCCGGTCGTCAAATGCCGCCTCGCGCCGATCGGCGAGGGTTTGCAGGTAGTGGTCTACGTCAAGGACCAGCCCGACCTGTTCGCGCGCATCTGCAGCTATTTCGACCGCAAGAATTTCTCCATCCTCGACGCCAAGATCCACACCACGCGCAACGGCTACGCGCTCGACACCTTCATGGTGACGGAGCAAAACTTCGCCAAGAGCTACCGCGACCTGATCAGCCTGATAGAGCACGAGATCGGCGAATTGCTGGTGTCGCAGGGGCCGCTGCCGCCGCCGACCAAGGGCCGCCTGTCGCGCCTGTCGCGGACCTTCCCGATGACGCCCACGGTCGATTTGCGCCCCGACGAGCGCGGCCAGTACTACCTGCTCTCGATCGCCGCCAACGACCGCACCGGATTGCTGTATTCGGTCGCCAACGTGCTCCAGCGCTACCGCATCAACCTGCACACGGCCAAGATCATGACGCTCGGCGAGCGCGTCGAGGACGTGTTCCTGGTCGACGGCGCGGCGCTCAACAACTCGCTCAAGCAGATCCAGCTCGAAACCGACCTGCTCGACGCGCTCAAAGTCTGACCGGCACCATCCTTTTTAGCACGACACTTTCCGCACCACTTTTTTTACTGATAGAACCAATGACCGAACTCCTGCGCCTTTCCAAACGAATGTCCGAACTCGGACTGTGCTCACGCCGCGAAGCCGACGAGTGGATCGAGCGCGGCTGGGTGCGGGTCGATGGCAAGGTCGTCTCGGAACTGGGCAGCAAGGTGCTGCCGGGCCAGATCGTCACGGTCGAGCGCCAGGCCGCGGCCGAGCAATCGAAACGCGTCACGGTGCTGATCAACAAGCCGATGGGTTATGTCAGCGGCCAGGCCGAGGACGGCTACACGCCGGCGATCGCGCTGATCAAGGCCGAGACGCGCTGGGCCGACGATCCCTCGCCCGAGCAGTTCCACCCGACCCAGCTGCGCAGCCTGGTGCCGGCCGGGCGCCTCGACATCGACTCGGTCGGCCTCTTGATCCTGACCCAGGACGGGCGCGTGGCCAAGACCCTGATCGGCGAGACCACCACGGTCGAGAAGGAATACCTGGTGCGGGTCCAGTACTCGAAGGTCGGCAAGCTGCCCGAGTCGGACCTTAAAAAGCTGTGCCACGGCCTGTGGATGGACGGCAAGCCGCTGCTGCCGGCCAAGGTGCGCTGGCAGAACGAGGACCAGCTCAGCTTCACGCTGCGCGAGGGCAAGAAGCGCCAGATCCGGCGCATGTGCGACATGGTCGGCCTCAAGGTCATCGGCCTCAAGCGCGTGCGCATCGGCAAGGTCAAGCTGGGCGATCTGCCGGTGGGTCAGTGGCGCTACCTGCGGCCGGACGAGCAGTTTTAAGGCGGCGCGCCGAATCGCTCAAGCGCTTCGGCCGGCCAGTTGATTTTTACTTGCCGGTTCTGCATCACGCAGTCGCGAAGATAGAGATTGATGAGCGATTGGTACGGAACGCCATTCTGATCGGCCATATTCTTAAAGTACGCCACCACGTCTTCCGATAGACGCATCGTGACCGGCCTTTTGAGTTTGGACGCGTAAGGATTGCGCCGCTTCCGCAATTTGGAAAGATCATATTCGGATTTCATGGTTTTCCACCTCCGTAAAAAGTGCTCTCGCGTTTAGTGGCTTTGCGTGCGGAAATAATTCATATGACATTTCCCGCGTCGCCCACGCAATCGCAAACGAGAAGAAGCTGGGCATGGGCGCTCATCCCCAGCAACAGCGTTCCTCGCTTTCCGGGTGAGCATCGTCGAAAAATTGAACCGCGAATTCGTCGCAAAAAACGGACCGGACTTCGTCGAAGGAGACCCTATGCCTCCCGAGGTTTTCCGCCGCCTTGGCCGGGTCCCATTCAAATGTGATCATCAACACATTGTATTGAAAACGATACTCAGGTCAAGGCGCCCCCACGGTCCGTGACATCGACTGCGGATGGGAATTGGCAGGGGCCAGCGCGTTGCCGATCAGCGCCGCCGGCGCAGTTATAGCCCTTGGGGATCGAGGGCGTGAAGGTGGCGCGCCGGGCCCGGTCGCGGCGCGCGGTCGCGGCGCCAACTCCCTGCAACTATGCGACCCTGCAACCCGGACGACGGCGCGCGGGTCGTGCCCCCCCCACGCGCCTCTCTGGCATTCGTGCTCGTTTGACGTCTCATTCGTGCGCGTTTTGTCGCATCCCGCCTTCTGTTTTTCCAATCCGCAACCAGCGCGCCAGAAAACGACGGAACGAGACAAAATTCGACAGCAACCGAGCACGAATGCCAGAAGGGTTCGGGGACGCCCGCCCCGGCCGGCGGCGCCAACCGTTCGCCCGCGGCAAGCCCTGCCGCACCCCTAGCGCAACTAGATTTGCTTTTAAAGCGATTCTACGTCGCGGCGTGCGCCTACCACACCCGGAACTTGAGCTGCACCGACACGCCGGCATGCAGCTTGTCCTTGTAGCCGGGCACGAAGGCCAGGTTCACGCCGACCCGCTTGTACTCGATGGTGGCGGTCGGGATCAGCGCCGGGAACCAGCCCCCGTCGCGCATTTTCGGGTAGCCGTTGAGGGCCGCGAACACCGCGCCCAGGCGCACCGGCCCGATTTGGTAGGGCTGGTAGATCACCCCGGCGTAGACCGTATGGTCGTTGTCGCTGTTGAGGAAGCGCCCGGCGGTGGCGCTCATGGTGCTTGAGAAGCGGTATTCGAGGCCGGCGCCTGGATTGCGCCCGTTGAGCCCCTTGTCATCGTCGACGTGGAAGGTGGCGAAGCCGCTGTCTAGCCACACCTCGCTGGCGGGCGCGTGCTCGATCTTGCGAAACAGGTCTTCCGCGGCGGCCGGCGCCGGCGCCAGCAGCGCGCCAAGGCAAGCGGCGATGCAGGCGAGCGTGGCGGAGGCGGTGGCGTTGGAAATGGGGGTCTGGATGGCGGTGCGGGTTGGATTCATCAGTCGTCGTCGTTGGGGTCCTGGTCGGGGAACATCACCTCGGTGAAGCCGAACCGCGAAAAATCGGTGATGCGCATAGGATACAGGATGCCAAGCAGGTGGTCGACCTCGTGCTGCACCACGCGCGCGTGGAAACCGTCGACCTCGCGCCGGATCGGCGCGCCGTGCCGGTCGACGCCCTCGTAGCGCAGGCGCGTGTAGCGCGGCACGCTGCCGCGCAGGCCCGGCACCGACAGACAGCCCTCGAACTGCTCCTCGGTCTCGTCCGACAGCGCCGTGAGCACCGGGTTGATCAGCACCGTCTCGGGCACCGCCGGCGCGTCCGGGTAGCGCTGGTTTTGGCGGAAGCCGTAGATGACCAGTTGCAGGTTGACCCCGATCTGGGGCGCGGCGAGGCCGGCGCCGTTGGCCGCGTGCATGGTGTCGAACATGTCGGCGATCAGCGCCTCGAGCGCCGGCGTGCCGAATTCGCGCACCGGCTCGGCCACGCGCAGCAGGCGCGGGTCGCCCATTTTGAGGATCTGCCGTATCGTCATTTGTCGGCGTGCCGCGTTTGGATCTCGTCGAGGAATTTGCGGTAGGCCTCGCCCGTCTCGGGGTGCTTGAGGCCCATCGCAGTCATCGCCTGCAGGTAGCCGACCTTGGAGCCGCAGTCATAGCGCTTGCCCGCGTAGCGGTGCGCCAGCACCCGCTCGGAGGCCATCAGCGCGGCGATGCCGTCGGTGAGCTGGATCTCGCCGCCGGTGCCGGCGCCGATGTTTTCGAGGAAGTCGAAGATCTTGGCCGAGAGCACATAGCGCCCGGCCACCGCAAGTGTCGACGGCGCATCGGCCGGCTTGGGCTTTTCGACGATGCCCGAGACGTGCTCGAGGCCGGGACGGTAGGGCGCCGCGCTGACGATGCCGTACTGGCCGGTGCTCTCGCGCGGCACGTCCTGCACCGCCAGGATGCTGCATTTCTCGTAGTCGAACAGGTCCGTCATCTGGGCCAGCACCGGCTTCTGGCCTTCCTCGGTGTCCATGAAATCATCGGCCAGCAGCACCGCGAATGGCTCCGTACCGACCACCGGGCGCGCGCACAGAACGGCGTGGCCGAGTCCGAGCGGGGCCGACTGCCGGATGTAGATGCAGGTGATGTTCTTGGGGATCACGTTGCGCACGAATTCGAGCAGCGCCGTCTTGCCGGCCGCCTCGAGCTCGGACTCGAGTTCGTAGGCGGTGTCGAAATGGTCCTCGATCGCGCGCTTGTTGCGTCCGGTGATGAAGATCATCTCGGTGATGCCGGCCGCGACCGCCTCTTCGACCGCGTACTGGATCAGCGGCTTGTCGACGATCGGCAGCATCTCCTTGGGTTGGGCCTTGGTGGCGGGCAGGAAACGGCTGCCAAGACCGGCAACCGGGAACACGGCTTTTCTAATTTTTTGCACTTGGTGCTTCCTTCGTTGTTGGGGCGGCGCTGCCGCCTGTAGTTGAATTCAATAGCGCCAGCAGGCCTTCCTCGTCGAGCAGGCTGATGCCCAGTTCCTGCGCCTTGGCCAGCTTGCTGCCTGCGTCGGCGCCGGCGACAACGTAAGAGGTTTTTTTCGAGACCGAGCCCGACACCTTGGCGCCGGCCGCCTCGAGCATGGCGGCGGCCTCGTCGCGGCCGAGCGTGGGCAGGGTGCCGGTCAGCACGAAGGTCTTGCCGGCCAGCGCGCCGGCGTTTTTGAGCGCGTGGGCGCCCTCCTTCCATGTCATGCCGGCCGCGCGCAACTGCCCCACCAGCGCCAGGCTGGCCGGGTCGGCGAAAAACTGGCCGAGCGAGCGCGCCACCACCGGGCCGACGTCGGGCACCTCGAGCAACTGCAGGCCGCCCTCCCAGGTGGCGCCGTGGACCAGCGCGTCGATGTTGCCGAAGTGCTGGGCCAGCGCCTTGGCGGTCGACTCGCCCACGTGGCGGATGCCGAGGCCGTAGATGAAGCGCGCGAGCGTGGTCTGCTTCGATTTTTCGAGCGCGTCGAGCTTGTTTTTGGCCGATTTCTCGCCCATCCGCTCGAGCCCGGCCAGCGTGGCCAGGTCGAGTTTGGTGTACAGGTCGGCGGCGTTGTCGACCAGGCCCTTGTCGACCAGTTGTTCGATCAGCGAGTCGCCCAGGCCCTCGACGTCGAGCGCGCGGCGCGACACGAAGTGCATCAGCGCGCCCTTCTTCTGGGCCCCGCAGACGGTCCAGCCGCCGGCGCAGCGCGCCACCGCCTCGTCCTCGGCCCGCACGATGGGCGAGCCGCACACCGGGCACGCGGTCGGCATGACGAATTCGCGCGCGTCCGCCGGGCGCCGTTCAAGCACGCAGCCGACCACCTCGGGGATGACGTCGCCGGCGCGGCGCACGATCACGGTGTCGCCGATCCGGATGTCCTTGCGCCGCACCTCGTCCTCGTTGTGCAAGGTGGCGTTGGTGACGGTGACGCCGCCGACCGAGACCGGCACCAGGCGCGCCACCGGGGTGATCGCGCCGGTGCGCCCGACCTGCACCTCGATCTCCTGCACCACCGTGAGCGCCTCTTCGGCCGGGAATTTGTGGGCCAGCGCGAAGCGCGGCGCGCGCGAGACGAAGCCGAGGCGCTGCTGGTCCTCGAACCGGTCGACCTTGTAGACCACGCCGTCGATCTCGTAGGGCAGGCCGGGCCGGCGCTTGCCCACGCCTGCGTAATAATCGAGCAGGCCGTCGACGCCCTGCACCACCTTGCATTCGCCCGACACCGGCAGGCCGAGCGCGCCGAACCACTCGAGCAGGGCCGAATGCGACTCGGGCATGGCGGCGCCCTCGAGCGCCCCGACGCCGTACGAGAAAAAGCGCAGGCTGCGCCCGGCCGTGATGCGCGAATCGAGCTGGCGCAGGCTGCCGGCGGCGGCGTTGCGCGGGTTGGCGAACTCCTTCTGGCCGGCGGCGCGCTGGCGCGCGTTGAGCTTGGCGAAGTCGGCCTTGAACATGAGCACCTCGCCGCGCACCTCGAGCACCGACGGCGGCTGGTCCCCGTGCAGGCGCAGCGGAATGGCGCGCACGGTGCGGATGTTGGCGGTGACGTCCTCGCCGGTGCTGCCGTCGCCGCGCGTGGCCGCGCGCACGAACACGCCGTCCTCGAAGCGCAGGCTGATCGCCAGGCCGTCGAATTTGAGGTCGCTCGCGTAGGCGATCCGCGCCGCGCCGAGCGATTCGCGCGCGCGCCGGTCGAAATTGTCAACGTCCTCGGGCGCGAAGGCGTTGTTAAGCGAGAGCATCGGCACCGTGTGGGTGACCTGCTTGAATTCGGGGATCGGCGCCGCGCCCACGCGGAAGGTCGGCGAGTCGTTTGAGATGGCCTCGGGGTGGACCGCCTCGAGCGCCTGCAGCTCGACGAACATGCGGTCGTACTCGGCGTCGGGGATGGTCGGCGCGTCCTGCACGTGGTAGGCGTAGATGTGGCGGTTCAGCTCCGCCGTCAGCGAGCGCATGCGCGCCAGGTCGGCGCCGGCGCCGCCCATCGCGCTCATCGCGTTGGCCGGACCGATGGCCGGACCGTTGGCCGGACCGTTGGTCAAATCGTTGCTCAAGATGTTGCCCGGCTTAGCTGAACAGGCGCATCGCGCGTACCGAGCCGGCAGCGATGTCGGCCGCCTCCATCTCGTGGTAGAAGTCGAGCACCTGGCCGTTGATCTCGGCGAGCGCCTCGTCCATGAGCGGCTGGCCGCCGTCGTCGACGATGGTGGCGTCGAGCCGGCCCACCAGCGCCCTGGCGCAGGCGACCATGGCGCCGAAGCCGTCGCGCGCCGGCGCCACGCACGGCACGTCGAGCAGCAGCGTCAGGCGCGAAGTGGTGTCGGCGCCGAAGGTGACGTTGGTCGAGAGCGAGAACAGCTCGCCGCCGTCGCCGTCGGGCATCACGAAGCGCCCGTCGGGGCGCACGTCGAAGCCCTGCTTTTCGAGCGCGCCGATCAGGGTGCTGATGGCCCACGGCGCGCCGTTCGACATCAGGTTCACGCCAAGCTGGGCGTCGTGGCCGGCCACGAAGCGGTGCAAGTTGCGCGCCTCGCCCATGACCTCGATCATGTCGGGGATTTCGGACTCGGCGCCGATCTCGTCGGACAGCACGCGCAGGCGCTGCACCAGTTCGGAGTATTCGAGCTCGTTGAGCGCGGTGGTGCGGCTGGCCATCTGCACGCCGGCCTGCAGCTTGGTGTAGACGCCGCCGTGGGTGATCGGCTCCCAGTCGCCGTTGACGTGCAGGCCGATGTAGTGGATCGGCTTGTTGCCGACGTGGCGCAGCGTCTGCAGCGCGGGCAGGATCTTGTCGCCGCGCACGGCGTGCTCGAGCGCGAGCGGGATCAGGCAGTCGATCAGCGGGTCGACCAGTTGCGTGGCCAGTTCGGCCGCCGGGGTGGTGTCGTCGGCCGCCGGCGCCGGGTTTAACGGGGCCGCCGCGCCGGCGTCAAGGCCGGCGTCGTCGCCGTTGCCGGGGCCGGCCGTGGCGCCCTGCCCGGGGTCGAAGGTGGGCTCGTGGCGCGCGGCGGGGACGCCGTCGTTGCGCATGAGCACATCGTCGTGGTCGGACGAGAACGCGCGTTCGACGCTCTTCTTGGCCTTGTGCTCCTGCCACTTGTTGTACGCGAAGACGGCGGCGACGCCGGTGGCGCCGACTGCGGCCAGACTCAATTCGAATTCTGTCATGCTGCTTGTGCCCTGTTTGCGAAATGGGTGGCGCGGCCGGTGGAGCTTCGCCGGCGGCGTCGTAGTAGATTAATTATCATCATACACGGTGGGCTGCGCGCACGCGCGCGTCAGACATTGTAAACCGAGCGGGTCAACCCAAGCGCCCGCGGTCGTTCAGGGGCATCTCAGGCCGCGTGCAGCGGCTCGACCAGGCCGGCCGCGGCCTCCATGTCGACGGCGACGATGCGCGAGACGCCCTGCTCCTGCATGGTCACGCCGATGAGCTGGTTGGCCATCTCCATGGCGATCTTGTTATGCGAGATGAACAGGAACTGGGTGTGCTCCGACATGCGCTTGACCATGCGGCAGAAGCGCTCGGTGTTGGCGTCGTCGAGCGGGGCGTCGACCTCGTCGAGCAGGCAGAACGGCGCCGGGTTGAGGCGGAACATCGAAAACACGAGCGCGGTCGCGGTCAGCGCCTTTTCGCCGCCCGAGAGCAAATGGATGGTCGCGTTCTTCTTGCCCGGCGGCTGGGCCATGACCTGGACCCCGGCGTCGAGGATCTCGTCGCCGGTCATGACCAGGCGCGCGTTGCCGCCGCCGAACAGGATCGGGAACAATTCCGAAAAATGGTGGTTGACGCGGTCGAACGTGTCCTGCAGCAGCTCGCGCGTCTCCTTGTCGATGCGCCGGATCGCGTCCTCGAGCGTGTTGATGGCCTCGGTCAGGTCGGCGTTCTGGGCGTCCAAAAAGTTTTTGCGCTCGGCGGCCTGGGCCAGCTCGTCGAGCGCGGCCAGGTTGACCGCGCCGAGCGCGGCGATCGCGTTGGTCAGGCGCGTCACCTCGCCCTGCAGGTAGGACGGCTTGAGCTCGGGATGGAGCTTTTCGGCCAGCGCCGCCTCGTCCGCCGCGACCGCCCTGAGCGCCTCGTCGAACTGCTCCTGGTTCAGGCGCGCGGCCTGCTCCTTGAGCTGCATCTCCATGATCTTGTCGCGCTGCGGCTGCAGGCTGCGCTCGGACTGCATGCGCGCCTCCTCGGCCGTGCGCAGCTGCTGGGTGATCTGGTCGAGCTCGTGGCGCGCGTCCGACAGCGCGCGCTCCTGGCCGCTGCGGCGCTCGAGCAGGTCCTGCAGGCCGTCGTCGGCGGCGCCGGCCTCGAGGTTCTCGAGCTCGAAGCGGCCCGCCTCGAGGCTTTCGGCGACCTGGGCGGCCTGCCCGGTGGCCGTGGCGATGGTGCGGCGCAGCTCCTCGATCTTGCTGCGCTGGCTTTTTTCGGCGAACGCGGCCTCCTGCGCGGCGCGCTCGAGCTCGCGCGCCTGCACGCGCGCGTCGGCCAGCGCCTGCTCGCGCTCGAGGAAGGCGGTTTGGCCGTCCTCGTGCGCGCACTGCAGGTCGGCCAGCGCCATGTCGAGCTGCTCGAATTTTTCCTCGGACTCCATGCGCGCCTGCTGCTGCTCGGCCTCCTGCGCGGCGATCTCGGCCAGGTCGGCCAGGATCTGGGTGCTGCGCTGGTTGAAGCGCGCCTCGACCTCGGACTGGCGCACCACCTCGATCTGCAGCCCGTGCACGCTCTGGGTGATGGCGCCGATGCGCTGGCGCGCGTCCTGCAGGCGGCGCGTCAGTTCGGACACGGCGGCGTCGGCGCGCACCGCGCGCGCGCGCGCCTCGTCGGCCAGCAGGGCCTGGGCGCGCAGCTGGCGCGAGATGTTCTCGATCTCCTGCTGGCGCGCCAGCAGGCCGTCCTGCTCGGCGTCGGCGGCGTAGAAGCGCACGCTCGAGTGCGACACCGCGTGCCCCTCGCGCGTGATGAACGAGCCCCCGGACGGCAGCCGCGCGCGCCCGGCGAACGCGCTCGCCGCGTCCTCGGCCACGTAGACGTTGTGGAGCCAGTCGTGCAGCAGGGTGCGCAGGGCCGGGTCGTTGAGCTTGAGCAGGTTTGAAAACGGCGTCAGGCCGGGCGCGTCGGGCAAGGACGCGGCGGCCGGCGGCGGCGCGTACAGCGCCAGCTTGGCCGGCGGCGCGTCGCCAAAAAAAGCCCTGGCCCATTCGATGTTCGACATCTCGAGCGCGCCGGTGCGCTCGCGCAGCACGGCCTCGAGCGCGGTCTCCCAGCCGGCCTCGATGTGCAGCTTCTGCCACAGCCGCGGCAGCGTGGCCAGTTCGTGCTTTTGCAGCCACGGCTGGACCTTGCCCTGGCTCTGGACCCGCTCCTGCAGCTGCTTGAGGGCCGACAGGCGCGCCTCGAGCCGCGCGTTGGCGGCGCTCTCGGCGTTGACCGCGGCCTGCGCGCCGGCGCGCTCCTGCTCGAAGCGCGACTGCTGCTCGAGCGCCTCCTCGAGCAGCATGGTCTGCTCCTCGAGCGCCTGCTGCTTCTCCTCGAGCTGCAGGCGCAGGTTGGCCAGGTGGCCGCTGTCGGGCAGGTTCAGGCCGCTTTTCTCCTGCTGCAGGCGCTCGCGCCGCGTGAGCAGCCCACCCAGGATGTTCGAGGCGTTGCGCTGGTGCGCCGATTCGAGCTCGATCTGCTGCTGCGCCTGCATGATTTTGGCGCGCGACTCGGTCGTCGCGTGCTGCGCGGCGCGCCAGGCGGCCTCCAACGCCGGCAGCGCCTCGTTGCCCGCCTCGGCGCTCTGCTGCGACTGCTCGACGCGCGCGCCGAGCTCCTCGAGCACGTAGTCGGCCTCCTCGAGCTGATCAAAGCCGGCGCGCGCCTGGCCCTGCCACTGGTCGCGCTGGGCGGTCAGGGTGGCGAGCTGGTTCTGCAGCCGGCTGCGCGACTCGAGCACGAACTTGATCTGCGCCTCCAGGCTGCCGATCTCGGAATTGGTCTGGTACAGCTGGCCCTGGGCCTGGTGCAGGCGGTCGCCGACGCCGAAATGGGCCTGGCGCATCTGCTCGAGCTCGAGCTCGACGTGGCGCAGGCGCGCGGTCTGCTCCTCGAGCCCGTTCTGGGCCTCGTCCATCTCGCGCGCGCAGCGGCCCTGCTCGGCCTGGGCCTCGTTGCGGCGCAGCAGCCACAGCAGCTTTTGCTTCTCCTCCTGGTCCCGCTGCAGCGCGTGGAATTTGTTGGCCACCACCGCCTGCGCCTCGAGCTTTTCGAGGTTGGCGTTGAGCTCGCGCAGGATGTCCTCGACCCGCAGCAGGTTCTCGCGCGTGTCGCCGAGCCGGTTCTCGGTCTCGCGCCGGCGCTCCTTGTACTTCGAGACCCCGGCCGCCTCCTCGAGGAACACGCGCAGCTCCTCGGGGCGCGACTCGATGATGCGCGAGATCATGCCCTGGCCGATGATCGCGTAGGCGCGCGGGCCGAGCCCCGTGCCCAGGAAGATGTCCTGGATGTCGCGCCGGCGCACCGGCTGGCCGTTGATGTAGTAGGTCGAGGTGCCGTCGCGCGTGAGGGTGCGCTTGACGGCGATCTCGGCGTACTGGCCCCACTGGCCGGCGGCCTTGCCGTCGTTGTTGTCGAACACCAGCTCGACCGAGGCGCGCCCGGCCGGTTTGCGGTGGGTCGAGCCGTTGAAGATCACGTCCTGCATCGATTCGCCGCGCAGCTCCGAGGCCTTCGACTCGCCCAGCACCCAGCGCACCGCGTCGATGATGTTGGACTTGCCGCAACCGTTGGGCCCGACCACGCCGACCAGCTGGCCGGGCACCTGGAAGTTGGTCGGATCGACGAAGGACTTGAAACCCGACAGCTTGATGGAGGAGAGGCGCACGTGGTTGGATCGCTCAGGCGGGGTCTGGAAAGGGCATCATCATAGCATTTGTTGCGTGCCCGATGGTTGGCGGAAGGGCGAACCGGGCCGCGCCGCCCCCCCCTTCGGGCGCCCCCCTCGGGCGCCCCCCCTACCCGCCCGCGCCGGGGGTCTCGGGGTCGGTGCCCATCGCCCGCGCCAGAGCGCGGCTGACCACGCTGTCGTCGTCGACCACGCGCAACTTGCCGGCCCGGCACAGTTCGACGAGCTTGTCGGCCGGCATCGAGAACTTGTCCTGCGCCCCGGCGCTGGCGAAAATGAACAGCGTGCGCTGCGGGCTGATCCAGGCCAGCCTGGCGCGCCGCGCGCCGCCGGCGTCGCCGAAATCGAGCAGCATCCCCCGCTCGAGCTCGTCGACGGCGAGCGCGGCGGCGTCGGGCGCGGCGGCGCCGGCCCGCTCGGCCGCGTCCTCCTCCTCGGCGATGCGGCGGATCGCCTCGCGCTGGGCCGCCTCGACGGCGAGCTCGAGCTCGCGCGCGGGCGACAGTTCGACCCGCGCGCGCATGATGGCGGCGTGGGCGTCGGCCAGCGCGGCGAAAAACGCGGCCCGCTCGCCGTCGTGCCATTTGACCAGGTCGAGCCATTTGGCGAGCGAGGCGAGCAGGCCGGGCAGCTTGGCGATCAGTTTCTTGCGCGACGCCTTGGTCAGTTTGGGTTTGACGCTCCAGATCAGCGCGTCCATGGTCTTCATGGCGTTCTCGACCGCCCCCGGCTTGCGCTCCTCGGCGCCGTGGGCCGCCTTGAGCACCTCGGTCCACTGGGTTTCGAGGAAGCCTTTGAGCAAGGGGTCGACCTTGCTGTTGGTGACCCGCAGCGCCACCGCCTGCGCCGCCGACCTGGCCGCCAGCGCCAAGCGCTCCTGGACCAGGGCGGCCGCGATCGGCCCGGCGATGGCCTCCTGCGCCGCCGCCTCCTCGCGCTCGATCGAATGCTCGAGTTCGCCCACGGCCTCGGCGAACGCGTCCGCGTTGGCGTCGAAGTCGCGCCCGATCCTGTCCACGCTGTGGCGCATCGCGCGCAGCAGCGGGTCTTCGGCGCCCTGGCGCGGCGCCATGCCGCCGCGCGAGAGCAGGTCGATCATGCGGCGCGCCGGATGGGCCTCCTCGAAGAAAAAATCCTTGTCGACCAGCGCGGCCTTGAGCACCGGGATCTGCAGGAACCGGATCAGCTCGCGGATCTCCCGCGGAATGCCGGGGTCGTGGAACACCGCGTCGAAAATCTTCGACAGCAGGCCGACCGTGCTTTCGTCGCCGTGCGACAGGCTGCCCTGGGGCAGGCTTTGCATCAAACCGGACAGGGTGGACGGCGCCTGCCCGCCCGGCGCCGCCAGCGCCCCATGTTGCAGCCCGCCCAGCAAGGACAGCAGCGGCGCCCGCGGGCCGCCCGGCGCGGCGTAGGCGTGGGCGCCGCCCGCATGGGATCGGCCCGCTTGCGTGCCGGACGCTTGCGTACCGGACGCGTGGGCGAGGCCGGGCGTGGCGCCGGGCGCGGGCGCCCCCGCGGCCGCCCCCCGCAGGCCGGGATCGACGTCGCTCGGGCGCCAGCCGCCATTGCCTTGCGGCATGGACGGCAGGTCGGCGATCATCGGCACGCCGTCCTCGCCGTCGCCGTCGGCCAGGAACTGGCGCAGTTGCTTGCTCAGCGCCGCCTTCTGCCTGGCGCGCGCCGACTTGGCGGCGGCCTTGCCCTCGGTTTTCTTGATTTTGAGCGCGTCCTGCGAGCCCTTGCGTTTCATCGCCTCGCCGAGGGCCGCGTACATCGGGGCGAAATCGAACAGCACCTCGGGCGTGAGCACGCTCGGGGTCGGCGCCTGCGCGTACGAGTCGGGATCGAAACTGCGCCAGGTCTGGTCCAGCGCCGACAGGAACAGCTCCGGGCGGAACGGATTCTGGTTGTTGCGCAGGACCTCGCGTCCGAGCAGCGAGGCCAGGCGCACGTTGAGCGTGGCGATCAGGTCGGCGTGGCGCATCTCGAACGGGCGGCTCAGGGCGTCGAAGGTGACCTTGCTGTCCATCTCCTCGAGCGGCACCAGCGACAGCGCCGCCCCGTGCGCGACGGTCTGCGCGCGCGCGGACGGGGCCAGCTCCTCGAATTGCTTGCGCAACAGGCGCTCGAGCATGCCCGACTGCAGCTGCACGAACAGGGCTCCCTGTTCGCCGAGCTTGCCCGGCCCGCCCAGGGCCTCGGCCAGGCGCACGCAGACGGCCGGCATGTGCTCGTTGGCGTGCTTGAACACGATGCCGATCAGGGTCTCGATCGTTTCCTGGCGCAAAGCCTCGGCGGCCGCCTTCTGGCTCGCCGCCGTGTTGGTGGTGGGTGTGGGGGACATGCCTGCTTCGCCGCGCCTCGTGAATTTGCCAGAACGCAATTATGACGCAAAATTTCTAAACGACAATATGGCAAGCCAAGGAAATTGAACTATCGGGACGCATGGCGCGCATGCCCGCGGCCCGGGCCGCGCCATGGAAAAACGCCGCGCGGCACTCGGCGGCGCGGCGGCGGCGCGCCCCCGGGTCAGGCGCTGAGCCGGCGCTCGGCCACTTCCGCGCCGCCGCCGTCGTTGGCCGCGTCCATCGCCTGCGCCAGCGCGCGCGTGACCACGCCGTCGGTGCCGACCACGCTGACGCGCTTGGCGCGGCAGGCCTCGAGCAGCTTCTCGACCGAGATCGAGAACGCCTCCTGCTTCTCCATGGTCGAGAAAATGAACAGGGTGCGCAGCGGACTGATCCAGGCAAGCTTGACCCGCCGCACGCTGGCGTCGGCCTGCGCGAAGTCGACCAGCATGTTGCGCTCGAAGGCGTCGACCTCGAGCACGGCGTCGTCGAGCACCAGTTCGGGCGCCTGCTCGACCGCGTTCTCCTTCTCGATCCGGCGCATCGCGTCCTGCTGGGCGACCTCGACGGCGATCTCGAGCTGGCGCTCGGGCGACAGGTCGACCGGCGCGCGCACGATCGAGGCGTGGCATTCGGCCAGCTCGGCGAAGAACTGGAGCCGCTCGGCGTCCTGCCACTTGATCACGTCGAGCCATTTGTTGAGCGAGGCGAGCAGGCCAGGCAGTTTCTTGATCAGTTCATTGCGGCTGGCGTGGGTCAGCTTCGGTTTGACGCTCCAGATCAGCTCGTCCATGGTCTTGGTGGCGTTGCTGACGGCGCCCGGCTTGGCCTCCTCGACGCTGTAGGCGACCGTGAGCACCGAGGTCCATTTGTTTTCGAGGAAGGTCTCGAGCACGGTCACGACCTCGCCGCTGCTCACGCGCACCGCCACGGCCGACCTGGCCGAACGGGTCGCGGCCACCACGCGCTCCTGCTTGAGGGCCGCGGCGATCGGCTCGGCGATGGCGTCCTGGGCCACCGTCTCCTCCTGCTTGATCGAGGCTTCGAGCTCGGCGACGGCGTCGGCGAACACGCTCAGGCTGCTGTCGAAATCGCGCCCGACCTTGTCCACGCCGCGCCGCATCGCGTGCAGCAGCGGATCGTCGGCGCCCTTGCGCTGCTCCATGCCCATGCGCGAGAGCAGGTCGATCATGCGCCGCGCCGGATGCTCCTCCTCGAAGAAGAAGTCCTTGTCGACCAGCGCCGCCTTGAGCACCGGGATCTGCAGGTACTGGATCAGGTCGCGGATCTCGCGGGGGATGCTTTGATCCTGGTAGACCGTGTCGAAAATCTTCGACAGCAGGTCGATCGTGCCCTCCTCGCCGCGCGACATGCTGCCTTGCGGAATGCGCTGGCGCAGGCTGGTCGGAAACGCCTGCTCGCGCGGCGCGGCGCCGCCCTGCCCCGGCGCGGCTTGCATCACCGAACGCTGTTGGATGTCGCCGAGCATCGACAGCAGGGGCGCGTGCGCCACGGACTGGTCGTGGCCGCCGTCGAAATGCCCCGCCGCGGGGTGGCCGCCGCGCATCGGCGCGCCGCCGTTGGAATGGCCCGCCGCCGGCTCGCCGTCGCGCATGGCGCCGGGGTGCTGCCCCTGCCCCGGCAGGCCGTTGAACATCGGGGCGCTGCCGTCGTGGCGGCCCTGGACCGGCGACGCTTCCTGGACATGCGCGCCGCCGTCGTAGCGGCCCCGCGCCGGCAGCGCGTCCCGGACATGGGCGCCGCCGTCGTGGCGGCCGGGCGCGCTCGCCTGCATGGCGTTCACGGCCCCGCTCGGGCGCCAGCCGCCATTACCCTGGGGCATCGATGGCAGGTCGGGAATCAGGGGCACCGACAGGTCGAAGCCGTCGCCCTTGTCGGCCTCGTCGGCCTCGCCTGCGAGGAACTGGCGCAACTGCTTGGTCAGCGCCGCCTTCTCCTTGACGCGCGCGGCCTTGGCCGCGGCCTTGCTTTCGGTCTTTTTGATGTTGAGCGCGTCGAGCGAGCCCGGCAGGACTCCCTTGCGCTTGAGCGCGCCGTTGAGCTCCTCGTACATCGGCGCGAAATCGAACAGCACCTCGGGCGAGAGCATGGTCGGGATCAGCGCGTGCGATTCGGTGTCGGGGTCGAACTCGCACCAGGCCTGGTGCAGGGCCGAGAGGAACAATTCTGGGCGGAACGGGTTTTGGTTGTTGCGCAGCACCTCGCGTCCGAGCAGCGAGGCCAGGCGAAGGTTCAGCGTGGCGATCTGGTCGGCGTAGC
>NZ_PXWF02000025.1 GCF_003011895.2 Massilia glaciei
GCGCTTGGAATTTGAAACCGCCCACATAGACCCCGAGCTTCGCGGCCGGGATCAAGCCGGCGATCGCGGTGCGTCCCGGCATGCTGCCTGTGTGCATGGCGACGTACTGGCCCCGGTAATCCTGCAAGAACCATCCCAGCCCATAGGCGCTGAAATTCGAGCGCGTCAGCGCCAGGGTCGGATAGCCCCATTGATCGGGATCATTGACCGCAACTTGTGGGGAAAAGAGGGCCTTGAAATTGGCTTCGCTGACCAAGCGGCGCTCGCCGACCTTGCCGCCGGCGAGTAGGAACGCCATCCATTTTCCGGCATCGTGGGCGCTCGACCAGGCAGCGCCGGCGGCGGGAACGATATCGACGGCAACGTCGTCAATCACGCGGATCGCCTGGTCGATCTGCGCGTGGGGGCGCGACACATTGGGCTTGCCGCTCGCACGCATGGCCGACATGGTCGCGAAGCTATCGGTCATGCCCAACGGCGCCATGATGCGCGTGGCGATGAATTTCTCCCAACGCATGCCGGAGGTGGTAGCGATGACCTCTCCCGCCACCTGATACATCGCATTGTTGTAAATAAAATCCGAGCGCAGCGAGGTTGCCGCCGGAACGCGGTCGAGCCTGGCGAGCACCTGTTCGGTGTTCAAGTCTTCGCGAAACCAGAGCATATCGGCGTTGCCAACGCCACTGGTGTGGCGCAGCGCATCGCGCACGGTGACGTGTTCGGTCAGGTAGGCGTTTGGCAAGCGCAGGCGTGGCAGATGCTTGACGATGGGGTCATCCCATTTCAGTTTGCCTTCGTCGACCAGCATGGCCAAGGCAAGCGCGGTCATGGCTTTGGTGGTCGACATCATGCCGAACTGGGTGTGCCGGTCGACCTTGCCCGGCTTGCCGATTTCGCGCACGCCGAAACCCTTCTCGTAGACCACGCCTTGGTCGTTGACCACCACGATGGACAGGCCCGGAATGTTCCAGTCAACCATGCCCTGGGCGATGAACGCATCGAGTTGCCGTGCGAGGGCGGCGCTGTCGCCTGGGCTTGCCGTTACCGCGCTGGCGGCTGAATTTTTATCCGCGGCGCCTGCGGCGACGCCGGTGCCCAAGGCATAAATAAGTGCAAGCGTAACAACCCGTATCAGCATCGCGATTCCCGTTCGTTAACGGTAAGAAACAACAATCTTGTTTTTAGGAACAAGAGTGGGGAAGTTCCCCCGCACCCCAGTTGGGCAACATTCCAATATCGGGGTCAGACCCGGGGTCAGACCCCGATTGAGGAATTGTTGCCGCCGGTGGGCCTAGACCTTGATTTCAGGCGCGGAAGGGGAGCGATGGTCCGACCGCGGCGGGTGCGTGTACTTGAACGCGGTCCACCATATGAATACCGACATGAGCGCCATCGATAACGCGATCGGCAAGGTCAAAAATTGCATGCCGAGATGCCCGGCCAGGATGCCGGCGTCGGTCTTGCCAGGGACCGAGAACAGATACATCTGGACGTCGCGCCACGAGTCCGACGCGAACAGGCCCGAGACGACGAACGTGACCGGGCTCGGAAACAAACGCCAAGCGAAAAACAATCCCGCGCTGATGGCGATCACGGCAACCATGCTCAAGCTGATTCCATTCCCAAACAGCATCGCCAACGGTGGCAGGGCGACCGTCAGCAGGCGCATCGGCAAGATCAGTTTGGGCCGGCGCGCGCTGGCCAGCAAACTGGCGCCCCACAAGGACGTGCCGACGTAACCCGCCATCGCTATCAGTGGAAAAAATCCGCCCGAGGTCCACGTCACGCCATCATGCGCCCGCACTTCGATGCTGTGGACGGTGCCTCCCGACAGCCAGGCGCCCAGCGCATGCATGCTTTCGTGCCATGCCACCAGGTAAAGGTCGACCGGGAGCAGGAACGGCGTTTGCCGAAGGTGGGAGACGACCCCGCCGAAGATCGCGAAGCCGAACAGGGTCGCCACAACCCGCGCGTCTTTAAATATGTTCACGTTTTTATCGCCTTCGATGGATGCCCGAAATGCTGTCTTAGCGGCAGCTGTCGCCCCATTATGATTGCAATCCATTCAAGAGTCACTGGGCGGTGGCCGACTCGCGCAATCGGTAGCGCGCCACCAGGCCGTCGCGCAAGCCCGGCTGGAAGTTGATCCGGCGCGCGTCGGCCGCGCTCGCCGCGATCAGGCGCGGGTTCATCACCCTGAAAAAGAGGGCCGGGAAATACGCGAGCACGAACATGCCGAAATATCCGGTTGGCAAGGTCGGCAGGTCGGCGAAGTGGCGCAGGCACTGATAGCGCCGGCTCGCGTGCGCGTGGTGGTCGGCGTGGCGCTGCAAGTGGAACAGCACCCAGTTCGACAGCGCGTGGTTGCTGTTCCAGGAGTGGTGCGGGCGGCACGGTTCGGGCTTGCCATCGGGGCCGGGCTGGCGCAGCAGGCCGTAGTGTTCGATGTAGTTCGCCGAGGTCAGCTGGAAGTTGGCCCAGAACGATGCCGCCACCAGGAACAACAGGATCGCCGGGCCGAGCCAGACGGCCAGCGTCAGCCACAGCGCCGCGGTCAGGGCCAGCGGCTGGAGGATCTCGTTGCCGGCATGCCAGCTCGGCTTGCCTTGCCGCGCGGCGCGGGTCTTTTCCAGCAGCCAGGCGCGGCGGAACGCGCCGGGCATTTCGCGCAGCACGAACGCGTAGATGGTCTCGCCCATGCGCGACGAGGCCGGGTCGCCCGGCGTGGCGACGTCGCGGTGGTGGCCGCGGTTGTGCTCGACGTAAAAATGGCCGTAGCCGGTCGGCGCGAGCACCAGTTTGGCGAGGCGTTGCTCGAGCACGCTGCGTTTGTGGCCGAGCTCGTGCCCGACGTTGATGCAAAATCCACCCATGACCCCGGTCGACAGCACCACCGCCAGCACCGCGTGCCACGGCAGCGCGTGGCGCGCCACGAACCAGGCGGCGAAAATGATGCACAGCCACAGGGTCGGCACCAGCGCATACGTGATGCGGCGGTAGAAGGGATCGGCGTCGAGCGCGGGCACGGCCTGCTCGGGCGGGTTGCTGCGGTCCTCGCCGACCAGGTAGTCGAGCACGGGGATCGCGAGGTAGGCCACGATCAGCGGCAGCCAGAGCAGCCAGTAGCTGCCCAGCAGCAAAAAGGCGAGCGGGCCGCAGCCCAGCAGGGCCGGCACCAGCAGCGACAGCAGCCACGAATGCCGCTTGGGGTCGCGGTAGGAAACGGCTGTGCTCATGGCGCGGACCCTTGGCTTGATATCGATATGGAACGAACCACCATCATCGCAGCTAGCGCGCGGCCGGCCCACCGATAAAAGTGCCAACATGTCGTCAAATTATGACAAACTGACAGCTTCCGCTCACAGCAAGGTCCAGCATGGCCACGCCCGCCCGCCCCAACTTCCACCCGACCTATGCGAAGTTGCTGCACGCCTTGCTGCTTGGCCAGGGCCACGACGCGGACGCCTTGCTGGCGCGGGTGGGCTTGTCGGCCGCGCTCTTGCGCGACAACGACCGCATGGTCGATGCGGCCCGAATGCGCGACCTGATCGTGCTCGCGGTGGAGGCGACCCGATGTCCGTCGATCGGGCTCGACTTCGGCTTGATGGCGCAAGTGTCCATGCACGGCCCGGTCGGCTACGCGGCCGCCGCCAGCGCGACGCTGGGCCAGGCGGTCGAGGCCGTGACGCGCTTCATCGGCTTGCGCAGCACGGCGTTCCGGCTCGACCTGCATGCGGGGCGCGCGCGGACCGAACTGGTCGTGGTGGAACTGGCCGACATGGGCGTGGCGCGCCAGGTTCTGCTCGAGGCGGTGGTGAAGATTCTGGCGCGGCTGTTGCAAAGCCTGGCCGGGCGCGCCTGCCCGGAGGTGCGCTATGGCCTGCCGTGGGCCGCGCCCGCCTGGTCGGCCCGCTATGCGGACTGTCTCGGCGGCACGTGCCGGTTCGATGCCGCGCGGCTCAGCCTGACGATGCCGGCCGGCTTGCTCGACTCGGCGTGCATGAGCAGCGACGCCGGCGCCCACGCCGCCGCCCGCGAGGACTGCGAGCGCAGACTGGCGCTCGCGCCGAGCGGCAATTCTGTCAGCGAACTGGTCAGGGCGCGTTTGCGGCGCTGCGACGGCAACTATCCGACGCTCGCCACGCTGGCGGCCGAGCACGCCCGTTCGCCGCGCACGCTGATGCGCCAGTTGAAGGCCGACGGCTGTTGCTACCAGGCGCTTCTTGACGAGGTCAGGTATGAGCGCGCGCGCTGGTGCCTGCGCCATACCGAGGCGTCGATGGAGATCATCGCGGCGCGATTGGGGTTGCAGGACACGTCGAATTTCAGCCGCTGTTTCCGGCGCTGGAGTGGGGGCACCCCGAGCGAGTTCAGGCGGACGGCGGGGCGGCCGCCGCAAGCTGTTGCGCCGAGCGCCTAGGCGGTTCCGATTGCCATGGCTCGCCCTATGCGGGCGGCCTTGCGCAGGCGCGCCACCGCTTCAGTTTGCGCGCCACGCTGTGCTGATGCCGAACAAGCGCGAGCGGGGCGCACAAAAGTGCGAGCAGGAAGATGAATGGACGCGGCAGCATGGTGCTTGGGTTGTCGTGGAGGCGGGCGGCAAATATGCGCCGCAATGGCTGGCATTGTCTATTTGCAGGCAGCGGGAGGCCGCCCGCCGGGAGTGTGTTCAATGCTAGTATGATATTTTCACACGAACGGGCCGATCAAATGAGAGTGGTGATCATCACGGGCGCATCAGATGGGATCGGGGCCGAGATCGCCCGCCAACTGGCCGCGACGGAGGGCGCGCGCATCGCGCTGGTGCTGGCCGCCCGCAATATGGCGATGCTCGAGGCGGTGGCCGGCGAATGCGCCGCGCTTGGCGCGGCCACGCTGGCGCTGCAAACCGATGTGTCGGTGCAGGACGATTGCAAGCGCATGGTGGCGGCAACGCTCGAGCGCTTCGGCCGCATCGATGTGTTGATCAACAACGCCGGCCGCTCGGCGCACGCGCTGTTCGAGGATGTCAGCGACCTTGGCTGGTACGAGGACCTGATGCGCGTGAACCTGTGGGGCAGCGTCTGGTGCACGCACGCCGCCTTGCCGTCCCTCAAGGCGTCGAAGGGCAGCATCGTGGCCGTGTCTTCGCTGGCCGGACTGGTCGGCGTGCCCGGGCGCACCGCCTACGGCGCGACCAAATTCGCGGTGTCGGGTTTTTTCGAGTCCTTGCGCGCCGAGCTCAAAGGCGCCGGCGTCAGCGTCACGACCGCCTATCCCGGCGTGGTCGCCACGCGCATCCGCCACAATGGCTACAATGCCGAGGGCGAGCGCTTGGGAACGAGCAGCCTGAATGAAGACCAGGCGATGCCGGTGGCGCAATGCGCAAGCCTGATCATCGACGGCATGAACGGGCGCAAGCGTGAAGTCGTCATGACCGCCAAGGGCAAGATCGGGCGCTTCCTCAAATTGCTCGTTCCCGGCATGATCGAGAACATGGCGCTGGCCGCCGTCAAGGACGAGGCGAAACCGCACTGACGGCGCCGCGGGCGACACAGCCGGTTCGCACCGGATCAACAGCGGCAAACAAGCCAACGGCTACACACAGAAAGTTTCGATGAAACACAATCCCTACGCCGCGCCATTGTCGATCCATCTCGAATTGCGGGAGCTGCCGCAGGCCACTGCGAAGAAACCAAGGGCGGCGTGGATCGTCCAGATTTTCTGTGTCTTTTTCCTGGTCAGTTTTGTGGTCGGCATCATGCGCACGCTGCACCTGCTGGCAACGATCGGCAACGACACGTCGGCGTACTGGGGCATCTTGGGGCGGGCCCTGTTTGCGGTCGCGCTTGTGTTCACGCTGCTGGGCACGCAACGACGGATCTGGTACGGCCGCGTGTTGGGCCTGCTGTTCATCGCCGCGTTCTTCGTCGGGATAGTGCTCGTCAATCTGACCGCCAAAGCATCGCGCCTCGCGGCGTTCCCGCTGTCCGATCTGAGTGCCTACGAAGTGGGAGAACTGGTCGGGATGGGATTGACCACCTGCGCGATGATCTACTGGTTCTATGCCTTTGGATTCTCGGAAAAGGCGCGCAACTACTTTGGACGGAAGCGGCCCGCCGCCGCCAACGACAGCTGAACCGGCGTTGGCGCGGAAGGGGGCGTACTGGAATTGGTGCCGGTGATCGAGGCCACCGGACTAGCCTGCGGTGCGTGCGGCAGCACGACCTGCCAACCCATGTTAGGGCAGCGATGTGACCGCGGCATGACTTCGATCTAACTCATCTACGCGTCCAGGTCGAACTTTCCTTGTCGCTTGCCGCAGGAAAATACGCGGCATCGGTCCGGTGTTGATTTATATCAAACGCCCGATCGCGGCCCGCCTTATTCTGGACGGTCCCAAAAACATGGCGGATATTATGCTCAAATCGCAGTACCAGGTTGACCCGATCGAAGAACGACGCAGCGCCACCCAGACAGCGGCCAAGGTCGATGTGGGCGTCATTTTGCATCAAATGCTGGGGCAGCAAGACGCCGCCGCCTACCTTCACACCTCGCATGTGCCCGACGCGGTGGCCGCGCGGGTGCTCTCGCACGCCGACGATTGCCGGCGGCAAGACCCGCGCGCCCGCACGGGGCCGCCAACGACGCCGGCGCCGCACGCGTTGTCGATCTGAATAAAAAATTCAGAGTGATTGCGGTACGATTGACCTGAATCAAACGGTCGTGCTCCCTCCGCATTGGAGGGAGTATTTCAGCGAGGTTTGTTGTCGAACGGAGCTCCGGAAGGCCTTTTTGGCCGACCGTGTTTTTTTCGTAAGGCATCACCTACCTTGAACACTTACTCCAGCGGTGTGATGGACCTTTCCGAACGTCCAGCGCCGGTAAAGCCCCTCGACGACAGCGAACGCCAGCTATCCGCGATCTTCGACCAGGCGCAGGTGGGGCTGTCGCTGTTCACCCTCGAAGGCCGCTTTCTCCGTGTCAACGGCGAACTGTGCCGCATGCTGGGCAGGACGCGCGAGGAACTACTCGAGCTGAGGTTCCAGGACGTCACCCACCCCGACGACCTCGCCCATAGCCTGGAGGCGATTGGACGCCTTCTCGAGACCGGCAAACCGGAGTCGGTCGACAAGCGCTACCTGCGGGCCGACGGCACGGTCGTGTGGGCCAACAGCAGCATCACGCGCCTGGAAAACGGGCCCGGACTTGGCTATTCGGTTCTTGCGGTGACCGTCGACCTGACCGAGCGCAAGCACGTGCAGGATGCGCTTGCCGAGAGCGAGGCCCGGTTCCGCGTCCTGGCCGAGGCCTCGTCGGCCCTGATCTGGCAACTCGACCCGCACGGCAACGGCGTCTATTTCAACCCCCGCCACCAAGTACTGCTGGGCAGGCCGGTGGAAGCGCTGTTGGGCGCCGGGTGGACCGAGGTGTTGCACCCCGATGAGCGCGAGGAGGGCGTTCGCAGCCTGATGACCGCGATCGCGCAGCGGGAGATAGTGCAGCTGCGTGTGCGGGTCATATTCGCCAATGGCGATTGGCGCTGGATGGAGGCGCACGCGGCGCCGTGGTTCACGGCCGACGGTGAATACGCCGGCCACGTCGGCATCGGCCTCGACATCGACGAGGCGGTGCGCGCCCAGGAGGAGCTTTTGATCAGCAACGAAAGGCTCAAGCTGGCAATCGAAGGCTCGGGCGACGGCATCTGGGATTGGGATCTGGAAAGCAACAGGATGGTGTATTCCAAACGGGCGCGCGAAATCCTTTGCCTGTCCGGGGATGAGCCGGTCGACCCGGTCGCGGCGATGAAGCAGCTCGTCCATCCCGACGACTTGTCCGCGCTCAATGCCGCCGTGAACGCGTGCATCAAGGGCAGCGCCTTCACGATGGAATACCGCGTGCGGTGTCCCGACGCCGGCTGGCGCTGGGTGATGGCGCGCGGCACCGTCGTGGCGCGCAAGGCGCACAACAATATGCCGGAGCGGATGACCGGCACCATCACCGACATCGCCGAAAAGCGCCGCTCCGAGGAAATCGTCTGGGAGCACGCCAACTTCGACCTGCTGACGGGCTTGCCCAACCGCCGCCTGTTCCGCGACCGCCTCGACCACGAGATAAAAAAATCGCAGCGCACCGGCCAGCCGCTGGCGCTGCTGTTCATCGACCTCGACCGCTTCAAGGAGGCGAACGACCTGCTCGGCCACACCATCGGCGACCAGGTCCTGATCGAGGCGGCCCAGCGCATCTGCGCCTGCGTGCGCCAGTCCGACACCGTGGCGCGCCTGGGCGGCGACGAATTCACCGTGATCCTCACCGAACTGGACGGCGGCTCCCATGTCGAGACGGTGGCCCAAAAAATAAACGACACGCTGTCCCGCCCGTTTTACCTGGGCAACGAAGTGGTCTATCTATCGGCCAGCATCGGCATCACGCTCTCGCCCTACGACGCGGCCGACGCCGAGAACCTGATCCGCAACGCCGACCAGGCCATGTATGTCGTCAAGAGCGAAGGGCGCAACCACTTCAGTTATTTCACGCCGTCGATGCAGCGCGACGCCAAGGAGCGGCTGCGCCTGATCAGCGACTTGCGCATCGCGCTCGGCGCCGACCAGTTGCGGGTGCACTACCAACCGATCATCGACTTGCGCGACGGACGCGTGGTCAAGGCCGAGGCCTTGCTGCGGTGGCAGCATCCCCATCTGGGGATGATCGAGCCGGAGCGCTTCATCTCGTTCGCCGAGGAGGCGGGCCTGATCAGCGAGATCGGCGATTGGGTGTTCCTGCAGGCGGCGCGCTGGGCGGGGCGTTGGGGGGCGCGGCTGGGGTCGCCGTTTCCCATCAGCGTCAACAAGTCGCCGGTCGAGTTTGTGGCGCGCCTGAACGAGGTGAACTGGCCGGCGCACCTGACACAGATGGGCCTGACGGGCAACAGCGTGTCGGTCGAGATCACCGAGGGCTTGTTGCTCGACGCCTCGCCCGGGGTGTCGGCCAAACTGCTGCAATACCACGACGCCGGCATCAAGGTGGCGATCGACGACTTCGGCACCGGCTATTCATCGATCGCGTACTTGAAAAAATTCGAGGTCGACTATCTCAAAATCGACCAGTCGTTCGTGCGCGACCTCGCCGCGAGCGCGGGCGACCGCGCGATCGTCCGCTCGATCATCGCGATGGCGCACGAGCTCGGACTGGAGGTGATTGCCGAAGGCATCGAAACGCGGGAGCAGCGGGAATTTTTGGCCGAGGGGCAGTGCGACTTCGGGCAGGGGTTCCTGTTCTCGAAGGCGGTGCCGGCGAACGAGTTCGAGCGCCTGCTTTGCGGGAACGTATCAACGGCATAAAAATCCTGGCGGCGAGCCGACTCTAAGCGCGGCGTCCCGCCCGGCGTCCCGGACGGGAGGTGCGCAAGTGGCGCTTTACTTGGACGCGCTCAGGCAGGTCTTCATGAATGCCTTGCGGGGGTCGCCCTTCAGGTCCTTGGCGTCGGCATTGCAGGTCTTCATCTTGCCTTGCTGGGTCACCGGCTCCGCGGCCACCACCGGTTTTGCGCTCAGGCAGGTCTTCATGAAGGCCTTGCGCTCATCGCCTTTTTTAGCGCCCGCGTCGTCATTGCAGGTCGTCATCTTGCTCTGTTGCGTGGTCGGTTTCGCCGCGCTCAGGCAGGTCTTCATGAAAGCCTTGCGCGCATCGCCCTTCTGGTCGCCGGCCTCGGCGTTGCAACTTGTCATCTTGTTTTGCTGCTTGCCCGGGGCGGCGGGCGCGGCGGCGAAGGTGGCGGTGGCGAAACAGGCTGCAACACAGCTGGCAAAGAGTCGTTTCATGGCGGTTCCTTGGATTGATAGGGATGATTAAACTTTTCGTGCGGCAAGTAACTATACAAGAGTGTTGCCGTGCGCGGGCAGATGGTTATAATCATTTGCGACTCCTGATGCCGTCCCGCGCTACCCCAGCGCATCCCAAAAAGGTTCTCCATGTCCACCCCATTGCCAATTGCAAAAAACACGCTGCAACAGCCCGCCGTCGTCCTCGACATGCTGTCGAACATGATCAACCGCCACGGCTGCATCACCGGCGCGACCGGCACCGGCAAGACCGTGACCTTGCAGGTGATATCGCAGGCGCTGTCGGACCTCGGCGTGCCGGTGTTCATGGCCGACGTCAAGGGCGACCTGTCGGGCATGGCGAAGGCGGGCCAGATGTCCGAAAAAATGGGCAAGCGGCTCGCCGCGCTCGGCCTCGAGGAGCCCGCCTGGGCGGCCTGTCCGGTCACGTTCTGGGATGTCTACGGCGAACAGGGCCATCCGGTGCGCGCGACCATCTCGGACCTCGGACCGCTGATGCTCGCGCGCATGCTCAACCTGAACGACACCCAGGAGGGCGTGCTGCAGCTCGTTTTCAAGATCGCCGACGACAACGGCCTGCTGCTGCTCGACATCCGCGATTTGCGCACGATGCTGCAAAACGTGGGTGACAACGCCGCCGACTACCGCACCGAGTATGGCAATATCTCGGCGGCTAGCATCGGGGCGATCCAGCGCAGCCTGATCGGCATCGAGGAGCAGGGCGGCGACCGCTTTTTCGGCGAGCCGATGCTCAATATCGACGACCTGCTGCAGACCGATGCGCGCGGCAAGGGCGTGATCAACATCCTCGCCGCCGACAAGCTCTTCAATGCGCCGCGCCTGTACGCGGTGTTCCTGTTGTGGCTGCTGTCTGAGCTGTACGAGAACCTGCCCGAGGCGGGCGACCTCGACAAACCGAAGCTGGTGTTCTTCTTCGACGAGGCGCACCTGCTGTTCAGCGACGCGCCCAAGCCCCTGCTGCAAAAAATCGAACAGGTGGTGCGCCTGATCCGCTCAAAGGCGGTCGGCGTGTTTTTCGTCACACAAAATCCGCTCGACATTCCCGACACCGTGCTCGGGCAGCTCGGCAACCGGGTGCAGCACGCCTTGCGCGCCTACACGCCGCGCGACCAGAAGGCGGTCAAGGCGGCGGCCGAGACCTTCCGCGCCAATCCGGCGCTCGACACGGCGCAGGTCATCAGCGAACTCGGCGTCGGCGAGGCGCTCGTCTCCTTCCTCGACGAGAAGGGCCGCCCGAGCATCGTCGAGCGCGCGTTCATCCTGCCGCCGCCGTCCCAGATCGGCCCGATCGACGCGGCCGAACGGCGCCGCGTGATGGCGCAGTCGGTGGTGGCCGGCATTTACGACAAGACCGTCGACCGCGAGTCGGCGCACGAGATGATCGCCGCGCGGCTCGCTGCCGAAGCCAAGGCCATTGCCGAGGCGCCGCCGCCGGCCGCAAAAGGCGCGCCGGCCGCCGAGGAGGCCGACGATTCGAGTTTTGGCGGGATCCTCGGCGGCCTGTTCGGCGGCGGCAAGACCAAGAGCAAACGCGAGACGGCGACCCAGGCCATGATCAAGTCGGCCGCGCGCAGCATCGGCTCCTCGGTCGGGCGCGAGATCATCCGCGGCGTGCTCGGCTCGATCCTGCGCAAGCGCTGAGCCAGGTTAAATATGAATCATTGGACAGATCTGCTTCAAAATCCGGAAGGGATCAATGCAATTTTCGCCGATGGCAAGCCATCGTTGGTGGCTGTCGATCTGCACGAGATTGTGCTGAAAACCGATGCGTCGTGCGTCACATTGCGCTTCGATGTCGCGCAGTACCCCCTGGCGCCGCCAAAGAAATGGGTGGCCCAAGCTTGCAACCGCGTGCAAATCGCGCTGATGCTCATTGGTGTATCCGAGCTTGCCATCAAAGGCTGGAAAACCAGTTGCCGGATTGATTTCGAGCTTGAAAGGGTCGGCGGGGGACTGAGGCTCATCGCCGGCAACGGGCCAGTCGGACTCGAAATTCTTGCGGATTTCGCTCACCTATCTTCCCTTTCCGCTTACTGCGATTCGGGCTTGGCGCCAGACCGGGAATGAAATCGGCGGGCGTGACTTGCCGCAACAAAGAACAGGCGGATCGGCGTTGGAATCGTTTTTTCAAGAATGCGTGGAGGCCGGGCAGCAAGCGCTGCTGGTCGAGGCGATCCGCTCGGGCCAGACCGGCATCGACGAGCGCGACGGCGACGACCAGACGCCGCTCATGGTGGCCATCGTGTATGGCGACGCGGCGCTCGCGGCGACCCTGCTTGCGCTCGGCGCCGACGGCGACGCCAAATCAAGCGATGGCGAAACCTGCTTGTCGCGCGCGATCGACCGCGCCGACCTCGACCTGATCGCGCTGCTGCTTGACAACGGCGCCGACATCGAGCTGGCCTCGGCCGGCTGCCACACGCCGCTGGCGCTGGCCGCCGTGCGCGGCCACGTCGACATCATCGACTATCTGCTCGGGCGCGGCGCCAACATCGAAGCGCGCGGCGAGATGGACGAGACACCGCTGATCGAAGCGTGCCTGTTCGGGCAGGCCGAGGCCGCCGCCGCTTTGCTCGGGCACGGGGCCGATCGCAGCGCGCGCGACGCCTTCGGCCGCAGCGCGCGCGACGCCACCGTCGAGCATGGCGACCCGGCGTTGCTGATGCTGTTTTGAACGACGGATTTATTTGACTGCGATTTTGCCTGCTAAGCAGGCGAGTGGCATGATTGGGTTTTCCAACATCCGTTCCCAGCATCCGTTCCCAGCATCCTTAAGCGGTTTTTGTTAGCGCTCCGGCGTCATGGTGAAATACACGCGGAACTGGCGCATCGTCGCGGGCGGAAACCGCTTCGACCCGGTGATCGCCTTGGCGACCGCCTCATCATAGACGAGATCGATCGACGCCCGGATTTTGACCAAGGACTTGACCCGGCCTTTCGCATCGAGATCAACGTCGTACTCGACCAGGCGCTCGCCGGGCCGGGCGGCGCGGCCGGGCGTATAGCGAATCCGCGCATAGATATCATCAATGCGTTCCTGGGAGACCAGTTCGCCATCGGCTTCTTGCGGGTCTTCGTTCGGTGCGGCTTGCCGGGCCGGGTCAATCCGTGCCGGCACGTCGTCGGGCGCAAAGTTCGGCGTGGGCAAACCCAGCTCGAATGGTTTGCCCGCGCCTGACGCAACGTCCTGCGCGGGCAAACCCAGTTCGAAAGGTTTTCCCGTTTCAAACACCGGCGCATAGCGGGCAGGCGCCGCTGCCGGTTCCGGGGCGCGGTTGGTATTGCTCAGCATGGTTCCCATGGCGGACACAAGCAACAACGCGCCGAGGCCCCAGCCGGGGCCGGCGGGGGCGGCTTGTCTGGGGCCCGGGTTTGCTTTCCGCAGCTTTGACTCGTCGATGCCGAAGGGCGCCGCGGACATGACGCCGGGCAAGTTCCGGTAGAGTTCGCGCCATCTGGCCACGGTCTGCGGATCGACCGTCAGCGCCATCCAGTCCGGAAAACGGACCATCATGGGTTCGAGCAGGGACATGTCGCGCTTGAGCTGCCCGCCGCTGGGCACGCCCGGGGTGTTGAGGCGGGCGTTGACGCCCACTTCGTGCGCGTCCATGCCGTTGCGCTGGTCGAGGGCGCGATTGAGCCTCGCACCCGGGTAGCCAAAGTGATTCAGGCGGCGGCGGTCCTGCTGCCAATCGAATGCCGATATCGCCACGTTCAGCAGCGTGTTGTGGCCAGGCCGCCAGCCGCCGGCAAGCAGTTGCGCGATGCGGCCCTCGAAGATCGTGCGCGCCTCGATGTTGAGCAAATCACCGTCGTCGAGGTGGGTCCGCAGTTGCGCCTCCCATGCGGCGATGCTCTGCGTGAGGTGGTTTTCACCAAAATAAATGCTGGAGGCTTGGAATTTGGCGAAAACGGCATCGGCCAGCGCCTCGGGCGCGCCGAGCGCGATGCCGTTTTCCGCCGCGGGCGCGCTTTTGAGTTCGCTTTTGAGTTCGCTTTTGAGTTCGCCCTTGAGTTTTATCGCGACGCCCGGCACTCCATAGCTGGGGCGCGGCGCGGGTGCTTGTTGCACCTCATCGTCCGCTTCGCCCCCCTGTCCGATACCGTCGGCCGCCGGCTGCGCATCCTGGTATCCGGCCCAGCGCAAGGCCATTTCGTACGCCTCGCGCAGGTACTGGAAGTTCGCCGCATCGTGTTGCTGGTCGACCAGCTTGAGCTCGCGCGCATAAGCGCGCCGGATCGCGCGGGCGTTGGCGTCGGTGCCGAGCTTGAGCCTGGCCAGAAAAAGTGGAATGTCGCGCATTGTCCGTGTTCAGTCCGTTCCGTCAAATACCGCTCGATGGGTTCCGTTGATCGAGGTGTTCGCGCGCGGCGCGTCGTCCCGGCTGTGCTTTGATCGGGGCGCTGTTCGTCCGCGCAAAGTTTTCAATGAGGCATCATAACCCAGCCGCACAAGCGAATGGCTCGCCGAAACTGCGGCATGCCCGCGCGTAAGGCTGCAAGGCAAGCTCCAACGCCACGCTGTCGCCGGCGGCGACCAAGGTCAGGTTTTTTTGCGGCGGCAGGCCGCAGGCGTCCGTTGCGATCACGGGAATGCCGGCCAGCAGCGCCTGCAGCAGTTGCTGCGGCGGCCCGTCGATCCAGCTAGGCGACACCACCACGGCCGCCTCGCGCAGCCAGTCGTCGCCGGCGCGCCCGAGCAGTTCGACCTCGATCCCGTCCCAAAAGGCGGGCGCCTCGAGCACGGGGCCGAGCAGGCTCAGTCGCAAATCGAGCGCGCGCGCCACGCTGCGCAACTCGTAGGCGCCCTTGCGGCCCAGGCTCGGTCCCGGAAACACGATCTTGAAGCCCGCGCCGGGGGCGGCACTGGCGGCGCGCGGCGGCGCCCACGGCAGCAAGGTGGCGTTGCGGAATAGTTCGGCGACGCCATGGTGCGGGGTGATGATCCGGCGCGCGCGCGCGAGCGCGGCCTCTTCGGCGGCGACGAGCCCCGGCGGGGCGCGGAAGTCGGCCAGCGTCGTGCTCGCGGGATTGTGCAGGAAGGCCTGGTCGAGGCGCGCCTGCAAATGCTTCATCGGCAGGCCGCTCATGAGCACATCGAAACTGCGGCCCTGCAAGGCGCCCAGTTGCCACACATGGGGCAGCAGCTCCTGCGCGATGACGATGTGTTCGTCGAGATAGTGCAGCGATTCGACATAGGCGCGCGCAAGCCGCTGGCGGAAGCGGATGCTCGCGCGCTGCCGGACCGCGGCACGGGACGCGAGCATGCGCGAGGCGAGCGCGCGCCACAGCGTGAGCGCGGGGAAGGTGTGGACGCGCTCGTAGCAGTCCGTCGACCAGCCGTACCGGGCCTTGCCGCGCGCCTTGCCGTCGAGCGGCACCAACAGGCGGCGCCCGCCTTCACCCGCGGCGGCCAGCCAGGCGTCGAATTCCGGCCAGACATTGTCGACCATGACCACGCCGCGCCGGCCGTTGCGCGGCTGCCGGGCGTCGGTGCGTCGGAAGCATTGGTCCTGGCCGCAGGTCTCGCACGAACCCGGCGCGTCCGCCCCGGGCTTGGCCAGCGCGATCACCACCGCGGCCTGCGCGCGCGCGGGCGCGGGCGCCGGCGCCGCGGAGGCTGTGCGGATCGCCACCCGCAGCTCGTCGCCATCCATGTGCGCGCTGATCGAGAACGGCACGCCGGCGCGGAAGCGCAGGTCGACATAATTCCAGAACACGGTGGCGTCGCGGCCCAATTGCGCGGCCGACCCCTCGACGATCTGCGAGTGCGCCTGGCGTTCGACGATCTCGAACCCGGCGTCGATGGCGGCCTGGTAGAGCGCGTTCGAGAGCTGGCACAGGCCGCCGCCGATGCTCGGGATGACGCAGCCTTCGCGCAACTCGCGGCCCGGCACGTAACCGCGGCGCGCGCTCGGACGGCCGAGCTGCGCCCAAAAGCTGAACACGCCGCCGCCCGGCACCCGCACCCCGTCGATGGCGCGCAGCGCCACCCGCAGGTTCTCGATCTTGCCGAGGTTGAGCTGGCGCAATTCCTCCCGGTCGGATGCGCGCAGGAGCGAGACGGACTCGCCGCGGACGAGCCCGGCGGGCGCGCCATGGCCGGTGGTCGCCGGCCAGCGCCGGAGCCCTGAATCGCCGGCGTTCTTGCACGCGCGCAGGAGCCGGTGCAGCGTCGCTTTCACGGAGAAAATCAATGCCTGGCGGCGGGTGGGGAGGGGCGTGCTCATGGCAGTGGGTGCGCTTGCGCTCCAGGTGTGCTTGCTCTTTTGATTGCCCTGGCGGAGATCGCCGGGCTGCTCAGCGATTGTACGTGCGCGCCGCGCGTCCCCGCTTGCCGTTTGACGTGGCCGGCGCCTGTGGCCGGCAACCATGGCCAGCGCTTAACCATGGCCAGCGCTTATTTCCGGCGCCTATTGCCAGCGCAGGCGCGCGCCCGCCGGCAGCGAGCTGATGGCCTGGACTTGTCCTTCGGCCACGAGGGCGCCGAGCTGGTCGGCCATGCGCGGCCCGGGGTCGGCGGCGCCGGCTGGCAGCACCACGCCGACCCAGTTGTCGCGGCCCGAGTTTTTCGCCGCGTACAGGCATTGGTCGGCCATCTTGACCACGTCTTCCCACGAGTGCGCCTCGGGCGCCGCCTCGACCGCGGGGAAGGCCGCGAAGCCGAGCGAGCAGGTTTTTTGCAGGATCACTCCGTTGCCGAGGTCGATGTGCAAATCGCTCACGGCCGCGCGCAGGTTGTTGGCCAGCTGGGCGGCGCAACCGCGGTCCGAATTGCGGGCCACGATCAGGAATTCCTCGCCGCCCCAGCGCACCACGAAGTCGGCGTCGCGGCAGGCCGCGCGCAGGGCGGCGCTGGTCTGTTGCAGCACCAGGTCACCGGCGGCGTGGCCGTAGCTGTCGTTGATCGACTTGAAATGGTCGAGGTCGACCATGAAGAAAAGCAAGCTGTGGTTGATGCCCGCCCGCTCGGCCGCTGGCGCGCGGAATTGGCGGCTGACCCTGGCCAGCTCGCCGCGCATGCTCAGGCCGAGGAAGCGCCGGTTCTTGAGCCCGGTCAGCGGATCGACCATGCTCGCCTCGCGCAGCGCGTCGTTGGCCGCCTGCAGCGCCTCGGTGCGCGCCCGCACCAGGGCTTCGAGTTCGTTGTTGCGCTTGCGCAGCCGGCGGGTGCGCCAGCGCAGCAACAGCAACAGCAGCGCGCCGCCGGCGAGCACGGCCAGGATCAGGGCCCAGGGCGTGCGCCACCAAGGCGGCAAAATCCGCACCTCGCGCGCCGCGACCGGCCCGAAGTCCTCCGAGCCGAGCGAGGCGCGCACCTCGAAGCGGTAAGTGCCCGGCGGCAGGCCGGTGTAGCGCGCCTCGCGGATGTCGGTGTCGCGCCAGGCGTCCTCGAAGCCGGCCAGCCGGACCTGGGCCCGGATCCGCGACTCGTTGGTGTAGCTCAAGACGGCGAAGCGGAAGCTGAGCGTGCGGTCCTGCCACGCCACCTGCGGCGCTGCCCCGGTCAAAATCTTGCCCTTGCCGTCCTGCAGGCGCAGCACGCGCGCCGGCGGCAGCGGCGCCGGCGGCGGTTCGACCGCCGCCTCGTAGTGGCCCATGCCGCTGGCCATGCCCATCCAGACGTCGCCGTTGGCGTCGGCCCAGAAGGCGTTCGACGCCGCGTCGTCGCTGGGCAGGCCCTCGCCGCGCGCGAACTGGTCGAGGCGGCCATCCTTCCAGCGCTTGATGCCCTGCGCCGTGCCCAGCCACAAGGCGCCGCCGCGGTCGTAGCCGAGCGAATAGATGTTGTCGGACACCAGTGTGGCCGGGGCGTCGATCTGGATCGCCCGGACCCCGCCCTTTTGGTTGAACTTGAAGCGCGTCAAGCCGTGCATGTTCCAGTAGCTCACCAGCAGGTCGCCCGCCGGGTCGAACGCGAGCGCCTCGACGTGCTCCTCGCGCAGGCCGTCGGCCTTGCCGAAACGGCGCCACCGGGCGCCCTCGAAAAGGGCCAGCCCGTTCATGCCGGCGACCCACAGGCGGCCCTTGGCGTCGTGCAGGACCTGGTTGATCTGCTCGCTCGGCTCGCCCTTGGGCAGCGCCACGGCCTCGCCCTTGTAGCCGTCGCCGGCGCGCACCATGCGGTGCAGGCCGTTGGCCTGGGTGCCCAGGTAGAGCGCCTTGTCGGAGCCGAAATCCATGGTGTTGATGCTGCTCGGCTTGGTCAGGTGCGCGAGCGGGATGGTACGGAATTGGTCGCTGCCGGCCGGACGCAGCAGCAGTGCGTTGCCGTCCTTCCTGGCGTTGTTTCCGCCCGCCCAAAGATTGCCCTCGGCGTCCTCGGCCAGGGTGTAGATCGTGCGCTCCTCGGTGCCCGGCAGCACGCGCCATTCGGTGTCGGTGGACCAGGCCAGGCCGCGGTTGGTGCCGGCCCACAAGACCCCGTCGCGGCTGCGCAGGATGTTCCAGACCGTATCCGAGGGGAGCTTCTGGCGCCGCGTGTGGGCGGTCCACGCCAGCCGGCCCTGCAGCCGGTGCATGCCTTCGGAGGCGACCCACAGGTTGCCCTCGCGGTCGATCAGCATCGAGGTGGCCGACTGGGTCGGCAAGCCTTTCTGGTCGTCCAGCAGCCAGGGGCCGTGGTCGTCGAAGTGCACCAGCCCCAGGTTGGTCGGGGCCCAGACCCCGCCGCGCGCGTCGGACACCAGCTCGCCCTTCAACACCGAGGCGCCCGGCAGATGCGCGCTGAGGTCCTCGCCGGCGTCGTCGAAGGAGGCCAGGCGCAGCAGCACGCGGCGGCTGCGCAGCCAGATGCGGCCCTTGGCGTCCTTCAGGATGGTGTGGATCACCTCGTTTTTGAAGGCGGGCGGCAGCGCGCGGCTGCTCCAGGCGCCGGCGGCGTCGCGCCGGTACAGTTTACCCTGCGCCGTCGCGAGCACGTCCTTGCCATCGGGCGCGCTCCAGACCGCGCCCGTGTCGAGCGCGGGCAGCCCGGCGACGAGCGCCAGTTTGCCCGGTGGACCCTGGTACAGGCCGGCCGTGGTGGCGACGTACAACTGGCCCGAGAGCGTCGCGGCGATCGCCTCGATGCGTTGTTTTGGCAAGATGGTGGCCTTGACCGCCGGGTCCGGTTTGTCGCCGGACCAGGCCAGCGCGCCCTTGGCGTTCATGATCCAGAGGCGTCCGCCCGGTTCCTGGTACAGGCCGATGATGCTGTCGCTGTTCAAGCCGTCGGCGGTGCCGAAGCGCTCGAAGCGGCTGCCGTCGTAGCGGAACAGGCCGTCTTCGGTGGCGACGAAAATGAAACCGTCGTTGTCCTGGGCCAGGCCGGTGACGGCCTGGTTGCGCAACCCTTGTTCCGGCCCGTAGCTGCGGAAATTGTAGGCGCCCGGGGTGTCGCCGGCGTGCGCCGGCGGCTGGCCGAGCAGGAGCAGGGCGGAGCAGATGAGCAAGGTGCGCAGGGACAAGATCAGATGCAAAATGGGTCGGTCCTTTGCTGTTTTTTCAAGCACAGACTAGCGCGTCGCAGTTGGAACACTTGATACCGCGCAATGGGTCAAGTATCAATGGCCGGGGGGGCGGCGTCAACGAAAACAGGGGTTGCGGGGCCGTTCTGTGCGCCCGCGCGCCACAATAAATGTGTTGACACTCTGACTGCAATAGTTTCTCCACATGGTGTGCGGCCCGCGCCCGCGCCGGCGTCCCCGGCGTTGCGGCGGTGGCGAGTGGCCTTTCGGTGTAGGCTGGAGCTCCGATCCAGAAGGAGCCCATCATGATCCATGAACTTTTTGCGTATTTGTGCGTCGATAACGCCGACCAGGCGATCGCGTTTTACCGGGACGCTTTTGGCGCCACCGAAATCTTCCGGCTGACCGAGCCGAGCGGGCGCATCGGCCACGCGGAGCTCGACTTCGGCGGTGTCACCGTGATGCTCTCCGACGAGTTCCCCGAGATGGACATCCGCGGCCCGCGCGCCCTCGGCGGCACGGCGGTGAGCATCCATTTGCATGTCGACGACGCCGACGCCGTGGTGCAGCGCGCGCTCGAGGCCGGCGCGACGCTCGAGCGGCCGGTGCGGGACGAATTTTATGGCGAGCGCGGCGGCGTGGTGCGCGACCCCTTCGGCCACCGCTGGAACATCGGCCACAGCATCGAAAAGGTCGCACCCGAGGAAATGCAGCGCCGCTACACCGAGATGATGGAGCTGACGCCGGACGCGCCGGTCTAGCTGGTATACAAATTTGTATAACCGGGGGCAGCGTGGTGCAGAAATGCATAGTGCGCGCGAGCTCCCTCCGGTCCGCCAAGCTGGCGGAGGGGGCGGCGCTGCGGATTACGCCAGCAAGCGCGAGTGCTTCGGCAGCTTGGCCGACAGGTAGTCGTGCTGGTCGGCCAGCGCGTTCCTGCCGCTCAGAATGAAGTGCTCGAAGCGGCACGGCACATACGGGACGTAGAGCAGGGGGCGGAACTCGTGCACAGGCTTCGCGCCCTTGGCTTGGTTGCATTCCCTGCAAGCGGTCACGCAATTCATCCAGGTGTCGGGGCCGCCGAGTGTCCGCGGCCGCACGTGGTCGCGTGACAGATGCTGGTGTCCGAACATGTTGCCGCAGTAGGCGCAGGTGTGGCGGTCGCGCGCAAACAGCAACTTGTTGTCGTCGCCGAGGGGCAGTTCCACGCGCATCATGCGGGCCATCCGTTCGCTGCGGGCGATGGCGATGATGGGCTTGACCCGGATGATAGACAGCACGCCGGCGTTGGACACGCCGCCACGGAGCACAAATTCCCGATCGCCAAGTTCCCACGCGACCTTATCGGTCGCGTAGTAGTGGGTCGCGTCTTCCGGCGAGATCCATTTGAATGGATTGCCTGCGATGTCGAGAGTGAGAATTTGGGTAATCATGGTTCACCTAAGGTGCATTTTCATTGAGTTTGGGCGATAGGACAAGCGGCCGGGTCCGTGGCGGCACGGTAAATTCCCGCTGCGA
>NZ_PXWF02000250.1 GCF_003011895.2 Massilia glaciei
AAGGTTCAGCGTGGCGATCTGGTCGGCGTAGCGCATCTCGAACGGGCGGCACAACGCGTCGAACGCGACCCGGTTGTCCATCTCCTCGAACGGCACCAGTGCGAGCGCGCCGTCGAAGACGTTGAGCTGGCGCGCGAGCGGGGCCAATTGCTTGAACTCCTTGCGCAGCAGGCGCTCGAGGACGGTCGTTTGCAGGTGGAAGAACGCGTAATTATTATCTTTAAGCAACTTTCCCGACTTGACGCGCAAAAACACGATGCGCGCGTCGATCTTGGTCATGTCGGTCGGGTCGAGCAGGGCCCCGAGCAGGCGGGTGCCGACCGCGAGCAGGTGCTCGCCGGCGTGTTTGGTGACGATCCCGACCAGGTTTTCGATCGTCTCCTGCCGCGAGACGTTCTCTGCTGCCTTGGTCGCTGTCTGGCTTGCTTGCGTGGTGGGAGACATTCCTGATTTGCCGGTTGGTTTGCGGAATTGCCCAAACCCAATTATGAACCAAAATTGCCAAAAGGCAATATCATATTGACGATCAGAGGCCTTTTTCTTGATCTACTCGTCGCTTTGCGATCACATCGGCGGCCGCCGCGCCCAATTCTAACTTGTTGATATTACGCAAGTATTCACAAGGCAATTTCCTTAACATGGTCAAGCCGCCATCCCGGCCCACACCAAGGAAAGCCCATGTTAACGCTCCGCCAGCTCGACATCAACACCAAGCTCTACGGTGCCTTCGCCGTGCTGCTGTGCTTCAGCGCCATTGTATCCATTTGGCAACTAACCGAGCTAGCGCAGCTGCACGCGCTCGCCGGTGGCGGCGCGGCGGGCGGCGCGGCGGGCGGCGCGCCCGAGGCCGGCGCGCAGGC
>NZ_PXWF02000251.1 GCF_003011895.2 Massilia glaciei
TCGCCCTGGGTCAAGTCCGGGAAACTTGCGCCGCCGCGTGACTATCTCGTACAACAGATGCCCAAGCGTATCTTTGCGCCTGGCAAGGTTCCGGCCTATTCGAGCTACGGCACGGCACTGGCAGCCCACATCGTCGAACGGGTGTCGGGCAAACCTTTCGAGACCTATATCGAACGCCATATTTTTTCGCCCCTTGGCATGCACCATTCGAGCTTCGCGCAGCCCTTGCCGCCGCGCCTGGCGCCGATGCTGTCGAAAGGGTATGTCAGGTGGACCGCCCCCCCCCAAGTCCGTTCGATACGGCGCAAGTGGCGCCAGCGGCCGGCATGTCGAGTTCTGCGATGGATATGGCGCGCTTCATGCTGGCCCACCTTGGCGGCGAGGCCGCGCCCGGCCCATCGCTGCTCCTGCCAGCGACGCTGGCGCAGATGCATTCCGTCCAGTTTCGCCACCATCGGGCGGGGCCGGGAATCGCATTGGGCGTCTACGAAATGGACCAAGTTGTGCCAAGACTGATTGGACATATGGGTGACATCCCATGTTTTCACTCGGCCATGTATTTGTTCCCCAAACAGCGTGTTGGCATGTTTATCGTGCAAAACACCGAAGCGGGAGGGAGCATGCGCAACACCTTGTTGAAAATTTTTGCCGGACGCTACCTTGCTCGGCCACCACAAGCGACCGCAATGCCGCGCGACGCCACGGCGGCCGAGTCCGAGGAGATTCCGGGAAGCTACCGCACCACCTGGCGGTTCGATTCGAGCCCCCTGTCCTTGAAATACCTGCTCGACCAAAGCGTTGTGCGCATGGTGAGGCCCGGAACGCTCGTGATCGGCACACACGTCGGACCGCATGGCAAGCCTGTCGAGTGGCATAGAGTCGATTCAGGCATATGGCAAAGTGCGACCGATCCGCTTCGCCGGCACTACTTCAGCAAGAATGCACAAGGCGGCTGGGAGATGAGCAGCAACCGGGACCCATTGCAGATCATGCAAAAGAGTCCCTGGCATCGGCATAAGCTGCTCATTCTTGCCGTCTTGCCGTTGTCGATTGCGGTGGTATGGCTAAGCGTGCTGGGATGGCCATTGTGCGCCGTGCTGCGCAGGCACTCCGCGCAGCCCATCCTGTCGCCGCGAATGCTTAAGGCACGCAACAGCATGCGCTTGGCCGCGCTGCTGACTCTGGCGCCCTGGATGCTGTACGCAGGCATTGCGCTTGTCGTCATGAATGATCTGCTATTCGTCGCCTCGCCCACCTGCGCCAGATTACTGCGCCTAGTTCAGGTTTTGGCATGGCTTGCGGCGGCCGGCACGATCGGCGCGATCTGGGCCGCATCGGTAACTTGGCGTGCCCGGGGGGCGTCGTCGGTCAGCCGGATGCACCATGTGTCGCTATCCCTGGCCTGTGTGGGAGCCACGGCGATGGCTTGGCAAGGGGGGCTACTCATTTGGAATGGCAAGTTTTAACGATTATCCCGCGTGGCGTCGACGCCGCTATTTTTTGGCGAAAGCCGGCCGCGTTTGGCGCCGCCGCGGCGCGGTCTCATCGCATTTCTCCCCGCGCCTGCCGGGCCGCCCGCATGATGGGCACATCTTAAACACGCCGGAGCCCATCATGCTGCTGCAGATCATCAGCCATACCCCCGTCTACGTCTGGGCCATCCTGGCGTTCCTGATCCACCGCGGCGCGATCTCCAGCCGCGACCGTGAAATCGAGGTCGCCCGCCTGGTCATCATTCCCGCCGCCATGCTGGGCTTGTCGTTGCAAGGCATTTACACCACCTTCGGCCCGAGCGGCGTGGCGGTCCAAGCGTGGGCCGCCGGCGCCGCGCTCGCGACCTTCATCGCCTTTAAGTCGGACGCGTGCGCGCGCGACATCGCCCACCCGGCCCGCGGCACCATCGCCGTGCGCGGCAGTTGGCTGCCGCTGACACTGATGCTGGCGATATTTCTCACCAAGTATGCGGTCGCGGTGGCCGTCAGCGTGACATCGACCTTGCAGCGCGACCCGCTGTTTGCCATCGGCATCTGCGCCCTGTACGGCGCCTTCAACGGCCTGTTCGCGGGCACGCTGCTGCGCAGTCTGGTTCTCTACCGGCGTGCCGGCGCGGCGCGCCCGGCGGCCGCACAGCCCGTGTAAGGCTATTCATTTTTGAATGGCCAGGCATTGGCCCATGCAAAAATGCATGGCACCTAGGCGGGCAGCAGGAGCAGCGCGACGGCGTCGGGTGTCAGCGCCGGCGCCGCCACCTCGATCAGCTTGCGTTTGTTGGTATGGCCGTGCGTGATGGTGATTGCGCTGCGCGGCAGCGTCAGGGCATCGGCCAGGAAACGCACCAGCGCCTCATTGGCCTTGCCCTCGATCGGCTGCGCCTGCAGCTTGAGCTTGAGCACATCGTCGTGCACGCCGACCACCTCGGTCCTCTTGGCGTTCGGCGTGATCTGCACCGCCAGCCGCACCCCATGCGGCATGGCGCTGCACCAGTTGCGCGTCACGGCATGCCGAGCAGGCCGCCGAAGACAGCGTCGAGCAATGCGATGAGCACCCACAGCAGCAACACCAGGATCATCACGGTAAGGTCGAGCCCGCCGAGCGGCGGCACCACGCGGCGAAGCGGACGCAGCAGCGGCTCGTTGAGCGCGCGCACGAACGGCGCCAGCGGCGCCTGTGGATTGATCCAGCTGAAGATGACTTCGAGGAACAGCAACCCGAGCAGCCCGTAGACGATCCACTTGAGGAAGCGGTGGATGCCGAGGATCAGCACATCGCCGGCGCCAAAGCCGGCGAGCAGGTACGTCGTGGTGGCCAGCAGCACCACCAGCAAGGCGCCGACCAGGCTGGCCCAGTCGTAGCCGCCGACGCCGGGCAGGACGCGGCGCAGCGGCATCACCAGCCAGTTCGACACCGTGAGCATGAAATGGGAAACTTGTTGTGGCGGACGCACGCGCAGCGCTTGCGTCCAAAAACGCAGCAACAGGGCCGTGGCCAGGATGGTGGCGACGACACTGACGATCATATTGATGACATTGAACACGTGCTCTCCTTAAAAAAAAACCGCTGTGTGAAACATCACACAGCGGTATTTTGCCTGAACCAGGCGCAGGCTGCTTACGGACGGCTGCTGGTCGGGAAAGGCCATGCGCTTGGTGCCAGCACGGTTTTCGCGGCCGGTGCGGCAGGTGCTGCCGGTGCCGGTGCAGGTGCCGCCGCAGCAGGAGCCGGGGCTGCCGCTGCTGGCTTGGCTGCGACCGTTTTAGGCGCTGCCGCCTTTTTCGGCGCCGCGGCCTTCTTTTCAGCTGGCTTGGCTGCAACAGCTGGTGCCGCTGCCGGCTTGGCCACCGCCGCCACTACTGGCTTGGCGACAGCCTTAAGCGGCTTTTTTGCTGCTGGCTTCGCCGCCACCTTTGCGGCTGGCTTCGCAGCAGCTTTCGCTGCTGGCTTGGCTGCTGCTTTAACTACTGCTGGTTTGGCTGCGGCTTTTTTGGCTGCTGGCTTGGCTGCCTTGGCGGCTGGCTTGGCTGCTGGCTTGGCTGCTGGCTTGGCGGCTGCTTTGGCGGCTGGCTTGGCGGCTGGCTTGGCTGCTGCTTTGGCTGGCTTGGCTGCTTTGGCTGGCTTGGCTGCTTTGGCTGGCTTGGCTGCTTTGGCCGGCTTGGCTGCTTTGGCTGGCTTGGCTGCTTTGGCCGGCTTGGCTGGCTTGGCTGCTTTGGCTGGCTTGGCCGCTGCTTTTGCTGCTGGCTTGGCTGCGGCTTTTTTCGCTGCTGGCTTGGCTGCTGCTTTCGGCTTGGCTGCCGCCTTCGCTTTTACCGCTGGCTTGGCTGCTGCTTTCGCCGCCGGCTTGGCCGCGGCTTTTTTCGCTACTGGCTTGGCTTCCGCTTTTTTGGCGACTGGCGTGACTGCGGCTTTTTTCACTGCTGGCTTGGCGGCCGGCTTGGCTGCTGCTGCCTTCTTCACAGCTGGCTTTGCTGCCGGCTTGGCTGCGGCCTTTTTGACTGCTGGCTTCGCTGCCGGCTTCGCTGCTGCTTTCGCGGCGACCGGCTTGGCTGCCGCCTTCGGTTTAGCCGCAGCTTTGACTGCTGGCTTTGCGGCAACCGCTTTCGCGGCTGGCTTCTTTACTGCTGGTTTCTTAGCGGCTGTTGCCATTTTGGTTCTCCTTCATCTGCGATGGGAAAAAAATCACGCTACTAGATTTAAAACCCGTCCGACCCGTAGTTGATGGTCAGGCGAATTATTCATCGGCACAAACAGACTCGTTGTTTATGCTAATGAATTCGGCACCAGCTGAACTGCTGCAGCTCCTCACGATTGCAGCACTTCAGCCGTCGTCGGCTCTTTGGGCGGAAAATTTCTCAACTTCAGAGACGACTAGTCGGTGTTCCGGCACGCTGTTCCCAACCCAGACCCACTTAAAGCGCGAAACGAAAAAGCCGCCATGCCTGAACAGGATCAGGCAGTGCGGCTCGTTTTTTTCGGTGTGTTTAAGTGCATATCTGTTTGAAGCAGCGTCCCATTTTGATCGGTTTGTCTCACTCAATTCGCGCTGCGAATTATCGCATTCACTAATTGGCAAATTCAATCACGTAAAGTACACGAAAACCTTGTCGTTGCGCAACTGGCACGATAGGATTTCGCAGGCTTTTTTCAAATGGTCCGCGCGACACGCACTGCGCGCGCGCAAAAAGCGCGCGCCGCTTCATCATTCCCAGTTCAATGCGCCACCGGTTTGGTACTCGGTCACGCGCGTCTCGAAGAAGTTGCGCTCCTTCTTCATGTCGATCATTTCGCTCATCCACGGGAACGGATTTTCCTCATGCGGGAACAGCTGCTCGAGTCCGATTTGCTGCGCGCGCCGGTTCGCGATGAAGCGCAGGTAACCCTTGAACATGGTCGCGTTCAAACCGAGCACGCCGCGCGGCATCGTGTCCTCCGCGTACGCGTATTCGAGGTCGACCGCCTGCAGGAAAAGCGCCTTGATCTCCTCGCGGAAAGCGGGCGTCCACAGCAGCGGATTTTCCATCTTGATCGTGTTGATCAGATCGATCCCGAAATTGCAATGCATTGATTCGTCACGCAAAATGTACTGATACTGTTCCGCCGCGCCCATCATTTTGTTCTGCCGTCCGAGCGCCAGAATCTGCGTGAATCCGACGTAAAAGAACAGTCCCTCCATCAGGCAGGCGAACACGATGAGCGACTTGAGCAGCTTCTGATCGTTCTCGACGGTGCCGGTGGTGAAGGCCGGATCGGTCAGTGTGTTGATGAACGGAATCAGGAATTCGTCCTTGTCGCGGATCGATTTGACCTCGTTGTAGGCGTTGAAAATCTCCGCCTCGTCGAGCCCGAGCGACTCCACGATGTACTGGTAGGCGTGGGTGTGGATCGCCTCCTCGAACGCCTGGCGCAGCAGGTATTGGCGGCATTCCGGCGCCGTGATGTGGCGGTAGGTGCCGAGCACGATGTTGTTCGCGGCGAGCGAATCGGCGGTCACGAAGAAGCCCAAATTTCTTTTCACGAGACGACGCTCGTCGTCGGTCAAACCGTTGGGATTTTTCCACAATTCGATGTCGCGCTGCATGTTGACCTCTTGCGGCATCCAATGGTTCGCGCAGCCGGCCAGATATTTATCCCACGCCCATTTGTATTTGAACGGGACCAATTGGTTCACATCGGTCTTGCCGTTGATGATGCGCTTGTCGTCGGCGTTGACGCGCTTGGCGACCGCCTCGGCGGCCGCCTCCGGCTCGTGCGCGCCGCTCGGCGGCATCGCGTGCGCGACTGGCGCGCTCGTTGCTTCTTCATCCCATGACAGCATATTTATTTTTCCTCTACTGGTGTTTTTACTTGATGCCGCCGGCGGCGCCGGCGGCATCACATGGCTTGATCACTGGCAGGCTTCGCACTCTTCGAAACCGTCGTCGCCGGGACGCAGGTAGCACGCCGCGCCGTCCTCGACCCGCGACGCCGCCGCCGCGCTGGCCACATCGGCCTGCGCGCTCTTGGCGCTGGCCGACATGCCGCCGTCGACCGCGACCGCGTTCAGCGCGCCGGTCTTGGAGGTCGACTTCTCCATGTGGGTCGCGGCGATGGTGCGCAGGTAGTAGGTGGTTTTCAGGCCGCGCAGCCAGGCCAGCTTGTAGGTCTCGTCCAATTTCTTGCCCGACGCGCCGGCCATGTAGATGTTGAGCGACTGCGCCTGGTCGATCCACTTCTGGCGGCGCGACGCCGCCTCCACCAGCCAGCTCGGCGAGACTTCGAACGCGGTCGCGTAGATGTCGCGCAGGTCTTGCGGGATGCGGTCGATCTTGACGAGCGAACCGTCGAAGTACTTCAGGTCGGAGATCATGACCTCGTCCCACAGGTCGCGCGCCTTGAGGTCGCGCACCAGGTAGGCGTTGATCTCGGTGAACTCGCCCGACAGGTTCGACTTGACGTACAGGTTCTGGAAGGTCGGCTCGATGCAGGCCGACACGCCGATGATGTTCGAGATCGTCGCGGTCGGGGCGATCGCCACGCAGTTCGAGTTGCGCATGCCGAAGCGCTTGATGCGCTCGCGCACCACGGTCCAGTCCATCGCCTCGGAGCTGTCGACCTCGAGGTAGCCGCCGCGCTCCTCGGCCAGCAGCTTGACCGAATCGTGCGGCAGGATGCCGCGGTCCCACAGCGAGCCGGCGTACGACTCGTAGCGGCCGCGCTCCTCGGCCAGCTCGGTCGAGGCCAGGTAGGCGTAGTAGCAAACCGATTCCATCGAGCGGTCGGCGAATTCGACCGCCGCGTTCGAGGCGTACGGAACCCGCATCATGTGCAGGCAATCCTGGAAACCCATGATGCCCATGCCGACCGGACGGTGGCGCATGTTGGCGTTGCGCGCCTTGTCGACCGCGTAGTAGTTGATGTCGATCACGTTGTCGAGCATGCGCATCGCGGTGCGCACGGTCTTTTCCAGCTTGACCTGGTCGAGCTTGCCCTCTTTCATGTGGGCCGGCAGGTTGACCGAGCCGAGGTTGCAGACGGCGATCTCGTCCGGACCGGTGTTGAGGGTGATCTCGGTGCACAGGTTCGAGCTGTGGACCACGCCGACGTGCTGCTGCGGGCTGCGGATGTTGCACGGGTCCTTGAAGGTGATCCAAGGGTGGCCGGTCTCGAACAGCATCGAGAGCATCTTGCGCCACAGGTCGAGCGCCGCGATCTTCTTGAACACGCGGATTTCGCCGGCGGCGGCCTTGCCCTCGTAGCCGGTGTAGGCCGCCTCGAAGGCCTTGCCGACCTTGTCGTGCAGGTCGGGCGTCTCGGACGGCGAGAACAGGGTCCAGTCGCCCTTTTCCATCACGCGCTTCATGAACAGGTCGGGGATCCAGTTGGCCGTGTTCATGTCGTGGGTGCGGCGGCGGTCGTCGCCAGTGTTCTTGCGCAGGTCGAGGAATTCCTCGATGTCCATGTGCCAGGTCTCGAGGTAGGCGCACACGGCGCCCTTGCGCTTGCCGCCCTGGTTGACCGCGACGGCGGTGTCGTTGACCACCTTCAGGAACGGCACCACGCCTTGCGACTTGCCGTTGGTGCCCTTGATGTGGGCGCCGAGCGCGCGCACCGGGGTCCAGTCGTTGCCCAGGCCGCCGGCGAACTTGGCCAGCAGCGCGTTCTCCTTGATGGCGTCGAAGATGCCCTCGAGGTCGTCCGAGACGGTCGTCAGGTAGCACGACGAGAGCTGCGAGCGCAGGGTGCCGGCGTTGAACAGGGTCGGGGTCGAGCTCATGAAGTCGAACGAGGACAGCAGGTTGTAGAACTCGATCGCGCGCGCCTCGCGGTTCTCCTCGCGCAGCGACAGGCCCATCGCGACGCGCATGAAGAACGCCTGCGGCATCTCGATGCGGATCTCGCGCACATGCAGGAAGTAGCGGTCGTACAGGGTCTGCAGGCCGATGTAGCCGAACTGCAGGTCGCGGTCGGCGACCAGCGCCTTGGCCAGCTTGGCCAGGTCGAAACTGGCCAGCACCGGGTCGAGCAGTTCGTTGGCGATGCCCTTGGCGATGTACTGCGGGAAGTACTCGAGGTAGGCGGCGGCCGCCTTCGCTTGCGGCACCTCGCGCCCGAACACCTCCTTGCGCACCGTGTGCAGCAGGATGCGGGCGGTGACCTGGCTGTAGGCCGGGTCCTTTTCCATCAGGGCGCGGGCGGCCAGGATGGCCGACTTGTGCAGCTCCTCGACCGGCACGCCGTCGTACAGGTTCTTGACCGTCTCGGCCAGGATGGCGTCGGCGTCGACGTGCTTCTCGAGGCCGACGCAGGCCGCGCCGATCAGGTCGCGCACCTCGTTCATGTCGAGCGCGCGGCGGGCGCCGTTCTCGGTCACGTGGATCTGGGGCGCGTCGACTTTGGCCGAACCGCCCTGCGCCTCCTTCTGCAGGCGGCGCTCCTCCATGTGCTTGGCGCGGTACAGCACGTAGGCGCGCGCGACATCGTGCTCGCCCGAGCGCATCAGCGCCAGCTCGACCTGGTCTTGCACGTCCTCTATATGGAAGGTGCCGCCGCCGGGCATGCGGCGCAGCAGCGCCTCGACCACGTTGGCGGTCAGTTGCTCGACCAGTTCGCGCACGCGCGCCGAACCGGCGCCCTGGCCGCCGCCGACGGCGAGGAAGGCCTTGGTGACCGCGATGGCGATCTTGGAGGGCTCAAACGCCACGACCGCGCCGTTGCGGCGGATGATGCGATAGTCGCCGCGCGCGGCGAGCGCCGCCGCATTGTTTTCCACTGTCGAAGCCGTCGAAGCTGGGTTGACGTGCTGCGGATTGATGGAAATGTCTTGTGAAGTTTGCATTGAGCCTCCAGGGTCGGCGGGCCAGGTTGGGCCGCCGGTTGTTTTATCAGGTGGAGCCGCCGGGTGGGCGGATCCGTCAACAATTTAAAGCCAAAAAATACTCCAGCGCGTCGCCGGGCTGGCATCGACAACTGGAAATCGCGATTTAGCGCTCGTGTTGCCGCTTGTTTGATGCCATTGGACCCCCCATTGCAAGACGCCAGGCCGGCGTGGAACGAATGTGGGGGAAGCCTCGAGTACCACTACATCTAGTGCATGGCTTTAAGTTGGCACTAATTGTAGGGCCTGACGTGTCACCGTGCAATAGGTTTTAGGCAATGGTGCCGGGATATATTTCATCTAAATTACTTGTGCCGGTCTTGACTTTTGGCACGTCCTACGACGAGGGCACCGCGAGGTTAGCGAGCGCTAACTTCCGCGCGCGGCCGCGGCCGCATGGACGCGTCGTAAAAGCGGATTGTCCCGACGCGTCTGGCGGCAGCGGTCAGCCTTCGGCAGTGTCTGACGCGGGAGCGAACATCCACATCGCGCCGCCGAGCACGGCCAGGCCGATCCGGATCGCCCAGCCCGCCGCCACGCCCCAGGTGTCGATCCAAGCCAGGAGCATGAATTGCATGTTGAAGAAGCTCAGGATGATCGAGCCCACTCCGAAGAAAAACATATAACCGCCGATTGATTTCAAAGCCATCCCCTATGGGTTTAATCGTTTCACGCCCCCCCATAGCTTGAACGCTCACATTGATTGAAAGTTAAGTCTCGGGGGGATCGATCCGGAGTATGGCGTGTAAATATAGTCTTATCAATAGGAATTATTTATTTTAATGCAATGCGCAACGATCTATTAAATACCGATTCATCCGATCTTGCATTCGCCGCCCGGCGGCGCTGCTCAACCGTTGCCGCCGCCTATCGCGGACGCGTCACCAGCGCTTCCTTGCCGAAGGTGACTTCCGTTTGCCAAGCGTCGGGATCACCCTCGGCGCCGGCAACAAATTCGTAGCGGCCGGCATGCTCGGTGATCCGCCAGCGCACCGGCGCGCCGGCGACAGGCACAAAATCTACCTCGAAGTCGCCGAAACGCTGCCATTTTCCGGCGCCGGCCAGCGCGCCGCAGGCATTGCCGGCGCAGGCATACCGGCCGTTCTTGCGCAACGCGAGCTCCGATACGCCGTCGTTCCAGCTGCCGAGCAAGGCTTGCTCCCCCGGCAGCGCGGGATTCCATTCCAGCTCATCGGCCCCTGCATTCGCCAGAACCACCAGCGCGATGAAGACAATTGGCACGGACGATAGCAGCGCTTTCACTTTGCCGACAGGTCTGGCCTTGAGCGCGCGGTACAAGGCCACGCACGATACGGCGAAAGCGAGGAAAAACACGATCGCGAGGATCAGGTAGCCAAACGGCGCGCCGGTCCGAACCACTAAAAAATCCATCAATGCATTGCTCCCAACTGTCGACGAGGATCAGGCACCATTGCCAACCAGCCAGCACGCGCCAAGCCCGATGATGGCGAGCGACCACAGGACCAGCGACGCGCCGGCCGGCATGAGGCGCGCGGCCCTCACCTCGAAATCACCGGGCCCGATCGCATTCGCCCTGGCGAGCGCGTCGCGCAGCGCCTGTGAACCGGACCATGCCGCATGCGCCCACAGCGCGTAACTGCCCGCCGGCAGCGACGGCGACAGGCAAATCCGGGAGCGCCCTGGGAAGCTCAGCGAAGATGCCGCCATATCGGGCGCACCAGCGCCGCGAGGATAACCGGGCCGAGAAGTCCAAAAAGAATGGATTTGTAATCGATGTCCAGATAGATGTTCACGCAAAGCGCGGCCAGCGCCATCGCGAGGAATCCGTAGACGCCCCAGCGGTACCACTTCCAGATGGCGATGCTGCATGCGACGTTGACCAGCGCGGCCACGCAGAGGAACACCACGATACCCACCGGGGGAAGCGCGCTTCCGAACATGGAGCCGCGGACGATCGACACGATGTAGGCGATCGCCACACCGCTGTTCATCAGCAAGGCAAGCAGCAGGAACGCCGTCAGGCAGCCGCCACGCGAATCGGGCCTTTCGCCGGACGTGGCGCCGTCTAGCTTGGTCGCGGGCGGGGCGTACGGGTTGTTGTCCATTTGGAGCCTTGGTTAGAGCCTTGGTTAGAGCCTTGGTTAGAGCCTTGGTTAGAGCCTTGGTTAGAGCCTTGGTTAGAGCCTTGGTTAGAGCCTTGGTTAGAGCCTTGGTTAGAGCCTTGGTTAGAGCCTTGGTTAGAGCCTTGGTTAGAGCCTTGGTTAGAGCCTTGGTTAGAGCCTTGGTTAGAGCCTTGGTTAGAGCCTTGGTTAGAGCCTTGGTTAGAGCCTTGGTTAGAGCCTTGGTTAGAGCCTTGGTTAGAGCCTTGGTTAGAGCCTTGGTTAGAGCCTTGGTTAGAGCCTTGGTTAGAGCCTTGGTTAGAGCCTTGGTTAGAGCCTTGGTTAGAGCCTTGGTTAGAGCCTTGGTTAGAGCCTTGGTTAGAGCCTTGGTTAGAGCCTTGGTTAGAGCCTTGGTTAGAGCCTTGGTTAGAGCCTTGGTTAGAGCCTTGGTTAGAGCCTTGGTTAGAGCCTTGGTTAGAGCCTTGGTTAGAGCCTTGGTTAGAGCCTCGTTCAAGCCGCGCCAATCGATGCGGCGTTTCTGATTGCGGGTCTGGCGCCTTGCCGGCCCCGAGGCGCGGCGCGCGCCCTGCGGTCATGGCTCGGGCGCGTGGATGTCGAGTTTTTGCATCTGGTAGCGCAACTGGCGGAAGCTGATCCCGAGCAGTTGCGCCGCCTGGGTGCGGTTGAACTGGGTCTGGGCCAGCGCGCGGATGATGATGTCGCGCTCGACCTGGTTCAGGTAGTCGGGCAGGCTGTTGGGCAAAGCGGCCAGCGCCGGCGCCGCGGGCTCGGCCGGCGCGCTCTGCGCCTGCGAGTGGGCGGGCGCGTGGGCGGGCGCGCCGGCCACCGGCATCGCGCGCGCGCCCTTGAGCGAGAGGTCGCCGACCTCGATCATGCCGCCGTCGGCGAACGCGAGCGCGCGCTCGAGCACGTTTTCGAGTTCGCGCACATTGCCGGGGAACCCGTAGCCGCGCATGGTCTCGAGCACCTGCGCGCCAAGTCCGGCGCGCTGGCCGCCGCCGGCCAGGCGCTCCAGGATCGCCGTGGTCAGCAGCTCGAGGTCGTCGAGCCGCTCGCGCAGCGCCGGCACCCCCAGTTCGATCACGTTGAGCCGGTAGAACAGGTCCTGGCGGAAGCGCCCGGTTTCGACGCAATGCGCCAGATTCTGGTGGGTCGCGCTGATGATGCGCACGTCGACCGGCTCCTCCGCCGTGGCGCCGATCTTGCGCACGCGCCGCTCCTGGATCGCGCGCAGCAGCTTGACCTGCATCGCCAGCGGCAGGTCGGCCACCTCGTCGAGCATCAATGTGCCGCCGTTGGCGGCCTGGAAAAACCCGTCGCGCTCGTCGGCCGCGCCCGTGAACGCGCCCTTGCGGTAGCCGAAGAACTCGGCCTCCATCAGCGCCTCGGGGATGGCGCCGCAGTTGACGGCGATGAAGGGCTTGGCCGCGCGCGAGCTTTGCGCGTGGATCTCGCGCGCGGCCAGCTCCTTGCCGCTGCCCGATTCGCCCGTGATGGCGATCGGCGCCATCGAACGCGCCAGCCGCGCGATCTGGGCGCGCAGGGACTGCATCGCGTCCGAGCGGCCGATCAGGCGCGACGGCGCCGCGCCCGGCTCGCACGCGCTGTCGGGCGCAGGCGCCGACAGCCGCAGCGCCGAGCGCACCAGTATGCGCAGCTCGTCGAGCACCACCGGTTTTGAGACATAGTCGAAGGCGCCGGCCTTGAGCGCGACGACCGCGTTGTCGGCGCTGCCGTAGGCCGTGACGACGGCGATCGGCGTGCATCTGAAGGCGGCCGTGACCTCGCGCACCAGTTCGAGCCCGAGCCCGTCGGGCAGGCGCATGTCGGTCAGCACCAGCGCGTATTCGGTCCCGGCCAAAAAGGCGCGCGCCTGCTTGAGGGTGGCCGCGCTGTCGACGTCGAGCCCCATCTTGAGCAGCGTGATCTCGAGCAGTTCGCGCAGATCGGCCTCGTCGTCGACGACCAGAATGCGGGGTGAAGTCATGGCGCAGCCTTTCCTGTTACTGAACCCGCGCGCGCGACCAGCGGCCGCGCAAACGCGATCACGAACCTGCCGGCCGCCTTGCCCTGGCCCCTGGCGTTGGTGTCGATGCGGTACTCGTAGTCGAGCGCCGCCTCGTTGTTGAGGCATAGCTCGCGCGCCAGGTACAGCCCGAGGCCGGTGCCCTTGCTCGAGGTCGTGTAAAACGGCTCGAACAAATGCGCCCGCACGTCCGGCGTGATGCCGGGGCCGTCGTCCTGCACGTGCAGCTCCATGCGCCCGGCCGAGTCGGTCGACACGAACAGGCGGATCGAGCCGGGCATGCCGCTCGCGTAACGCACCGAGTTGTTGAGCAGGTTGAGGACCACTTCGCGCAGGTGCAGCGCGTCGAACCGGACCGGGCCCGTCCCTGTGTTGCCAAGCGACACTATATCAGAGGAGAGGGAGTGGGTTTCATCGAATTCGGCCTTGAGATCGGCGAGGAACACGGCCAGCCGCAGCGGCTCGCCGTGCGGCTGGACCTTGCGCGACAGGCGCAGGATGTCCTCGACCATGCGGTCGACCCGCGCCACGTTGTCGCCGATGATCTTGAGCAGGCGCTCCTCGGTCTTGTCGCCGGCATCCTCGAGCAGCAGCGCGGTGGCGTGCCCGATCGCCGACAGCGGGTTGCGCACCTCGTGCGCGATGCTGGCCGTGAGGCGCCCCATCGAGGCCAGCTTGAGCTGCTGGGCCTGGTTTTCGATGGCCGTCACGTCCTGCAGGAAGATCACGCAGCGCTCGGCGGCGGCGTCGGGCGTGTCGACCCGCGCGAAGCGCAGCTTGAGGTGGGCGGCCAGGTCGCGCCGCCCGCTCCAGTGCACCGCCAGCCCGGCGCGCGAGGTTTCCAGGTAGGGCTTGACGGTGACGTAGGCGGCGCCCTGGGCCCCGCGCGAGTTGTGCGCCGGCTGCTTGAGCCATGCGCTGAAGGCGTGCGCGAGCGGCGCGAGCGCCGGCACGTCGGACAGGCCGAAGCCGGCGTCGCCGATGGCCAGCCCCAGCATCTGGCGCGCGGCCGGGTTGCCGGTGAAGATGCGCCCGTCGCGCCCGACCACGAGGATGCCGTCGCCGACGTCGGCGATCACGATCTGGTTGATCGCCTGCTGGATCTCGAGGTCGACGCCGCGCTTTACGGCCAGCTCCTCCTGGCGGATCAGCTTCGCCGCGAGCCGGCTGACCAGCAGCACGGCGGCGAAGAAGGCCGCGCCGTAGATGCCGGCCTGCACCACGCGGGTGTCGCCATCGTCGGTGAACAGCTGGAAGGCGCTCTCGCCGATCAGGAACAGCGCCACCACCGAGGCGGCGAACAGCGACAGCACCAGCGGCGCGAGGATGGCCGCCCCGGCCAGCGGGAACAGGTACAGGATCGCCAGCCCGCTGCGCGCGCCGCCGGCGGCCAGGTACAGCAGCGAGATGACGGCGATGTCGAGCATGACCTGGCTCACCAGCTGCAGCAGGAAGCGCTTGCGCCAGTACAGCGGCAGCAGCGCGAAGACGACCGCCATGGCCAGGTAGGCCAGGCAGGTCTCGGCGTGGACGAACTGGCCGGCGGCGCGCAGGCCGACGCTGTCGAAGCTGAGGTACACCAGCAGCACCAGCGCGATCACGACGCGGGTGGCGTTGAGCGTTTGCAGCGAGCGCCAGAAGGTCTCGCGCGAATCGGACGATAGCGACTGCCAGCTTGCCATCTGGCTTACTTGGGCGGGGGAAGGCGCACGTGGGCGGGGCTGCAGTAGGCCAGGCCGTCGGCCTTGACCGCTTCGGAGGCGGGGAAATACACGCCGCAGTGGGCGCAGCAGGCCATCGATTCGGCCTCGACCAGCGGCGCGCCGGCGCCGGCGCGGGCGCCTGCGGGCGGCTGGCCGTCGCGCGCGACGGCGCGCAGTTTTTTGCGCACGGCCAGCACCACGAGGATGATCAGGGCGATCCAGAACAGCAGTTTGGTGCTCATGCGAGCCCCCTTTTGAGTATCACTTCAAGCACGAAATGGCTGCCGACATAGGCCAGCATCAGGGTGGCGAAACCGGCCAGCGTGAAGCGCAGCGCGATCTTGCCGCGCCAGCCGCGCCAGCGGCGCCCGGCCAACAGGGCCGCGAACAAACACCAAGACAGCAGCGTGAAGATGCTCTTGTGGTCCCATTTGAGCACGGCGCCAAACAACTGCTCCGAGAACACGATGCCCGACAACACGGTCAGGCTGAGCAAAACGAAGCCGATGCCAATCACGCGGAACAGCAGTTTTTCCATCGTCATCAGGGCCGGCAGCTGGTCGAGCGCGCCCGACAGCCAGCCCGCGCCGCGGCTGCGCGTGTGCAGGCGCGACTCCTGCAGCGCCATGAGCACCGCGTGGAAGGCGGCGATGGTCAGGATGGCGTAGGCCAAGATGGCGACGGCGATGTGCAAGCCGAACGCGGGCGCCCTGCCCTCGAGCTGGAACAGGCTGCCCGGGAACAGCGCCGGCAGGATGCTGGCCGCGGCCGCGCACGGCATCACGAGCCGGCGCAGGCCGTCGAGCGCGAAGTTGCGGTTTTCGAGCCAGTAGGCGGCCACCGTGATCCACAGCGCGGCCGAGCCCATGATCGCGAAGCCGACCCGCAGGCCGCCCGGTGCGAGCATGAGCTGCCACAGCGAGACGCCGTGCAACAGCCACGCCGCCGCGGTCAGGTTGGAGATCAGCGCGCCCTTGCGCGCCGGCAGTGCCGCGCAGGCCGCGTACATGAGCGAGGTCGCGATGAGGATGGTGGTGAGCAGATGGATGGGCATGGGCCCAAGTTTACACCATCGGCGCGCAAGCGGGAGGGAGCCGGCCCCACATGGGGTAAAATGGGCCCAAGACCGGCTTCGCGCCGGTATTTTTCGCTGTGCGGCGGCCCGTTTTGCGGGGCCGCGGCCTCCATCTATATTAGTCAGGTGATCATGCTAGATAACTTAACCCAACGTCTCGCCAAGGTCGTCAAGACCATGCGCGGCGAGGCGCGTCTGACCGAGGCGAACACCACCGAGATGCTGCGCGAGGTGCGCCTGGCCCTGCTCGAGGCCGACGTCGCGCTGCCGGCGGTGCGCGAATTCATCGGCCGCGTCAAAGAGAAGGCGCTCGGCGAAGAGGTCATCGGTTCACTGAGCCCGGGCCAGGCCCTGGTCGGCGTGGTCCAGCGCGAGCTGGCCACCCTGATGGGCGCCGACCTCGGCCCCGAGGCGTCGCAACTGAGCTTTGCCCAGCAGCCGCCGGCGATCATCCTGATGGCCGGTTTGCAGGGCGTGGGCAAGACCACCACCGTCGGCAAGCTGGCCAAATACCTCCAGGAGGAGAAAAAGAAGAAGGTGCTGACGGTGTCGGCCGACGTCTACCGTCCGGCCGCGATCGCCCAGCTCGAGAGCGTGACCAAACAGGTCGGCGCCGACTTCTTCCCGTCGCAAAGCAGCGACAAGCCGGTCGACATCGCGCTCGCCGCGCTCGACTGGGCCAAGAAGCACTACCACGACGTGCTCATCATCGACACCGCGGGCCGGCTCGGCATCGACGAGGCCATGATGCTCGAGATCGCCGCCGTGCACGCGGCCGTCAAGCCGATCGAGACCCTGTTCGTGGTCGACGCCATGCTCGGCCAGGACGCCATCAACACGGCCAAGGCGTTCAACGACGCGCTGCCGCTGACGGGCATCGTGCTCACCAAGCTCGATGGCGACGCCCGCGGCGGCGCCGCGCTGTCGGTGCGCCACATCACGGGCAAGCCGATCAAGTTCGCCGGCGTGTCCGAAAAACTCGACGGCCTCGAGGCGTTCGACCCGGCCCGCATGGCCAACCGCATCCTCGGCATGGGCGACATCTTGGCGCTGGTCGAGGAGGCGCGCAAGGGCGTCGACAGCAAGGCCGCGACCGACCTGGCCAACAAGCTCAAGGTCGGCGGGCGCTTCGACATGAACGACTTCAAGTCGCAGCTCGGGCAAATGAAAAAAATGGGCGGCATGGCCAGCCTGATCGACAAGCTGCCGGCGCAGTTCCAGCAGGCCGCCGGCGGCGCCAACATGGACCAGGCCGACAAGCAGGTGCGGCGCATGGTCGGCATCATCGACTCGATGACGCCGGGCGAGCGCGCCAAGCCGGAGCTGATCAAGGCGACGCGCAAGCGCCGCATCGCCGCCGGCGCCGGGGTCCAGGTGCAGGAGGTGAACCGCATGCTGGCGCAATACGACCAGATGCAGACCATGATGAAAAAGCTCAAGGGCGGCGGCATGATGAAAATGATGCGCGGCATGAAGGGCATGATGCCCGGCATGCGTTAAGAAGCCGTTCCTTAGCCTCGGCGGCGCGGCGAATGCCCGCCGGTCCCGCGAAAGCCCGCCGGTCCCGCGAAAGCGGGCGACGGGCTTTTTTCATTCGGCGCGCCGATCCAAATGGCGCAATATGAAGCGCAAAAAAACCTAAACCAACATGGTTCCCGCGGCGTCACCTCCCCCCTGTGGACCACCCCGCGCACCCCGCTTTTCAGCAAGTTAGGGCGAATCCGCGCTTTGCCGGGCTACATGGGGCGGTTTCGCCCTTAAATAGGCCACAAAGTATCGAAAAACACTTGCATCAACAGTAAAACCCCACCACTATAAGCCGTGCGATCAATTGCGCAATTTCCCATGTGTTCGTTAAGGAGGCCCGAAGATGGCAACAGCCAAAAAAACCCCAGCAGCAGCGCCAGCAAAAAAGGCTGCGGCCAAGCCAGCAGCAGCGGCAAAACCAGCAGCAGCAAAAAAAGCAGCAGCACCTAAAGCAGCAGCGGCGGCTAAACCAGCGGCCGCTCCACGCAAGCCGAACGCCGCCTTCATGAAGGCGATGACCCCGTCCGCCGTCCTGGCTGCCGTCGTTGGCGCGACACCGCTGCCACGCACGGAAGTCACCAAGAAGGTCTGGGACTACATCAAGAAGCTCGATCTGCAAGATCCAGCAAACCGTCGCATGATCAATGCGGACGACAAGCTCAAAGCTGTCTTCGGCGGCAAAGAACAAGTTTCGATGTTCGAAATGACCAAGCTCATTTCCGACCACCTGAAATAAGACAGCACCGCTGTCGGCACCGAATAGCAAAAAGCCCCGGTCTCGCGACCGGGGCTTTTTGCATTTCAAGCACCGCCGGCGCGCGGCCCGCTACAAGCCGGCCGCCGCCTTCATCAGGTGGAACAGCTTGGTGTTTTCCATCGTCCCCTTGAAGCCGGCCGAGCCGGCGCCGCTGGCGAACACCTTGACGTCGCCGCCGCCGTGGGTCTCGGAACCGAGGTTGATCCCGGTCTCCTGGTGGTAGTCCGGCGCCAGCGCCTCGGCGCTCGTCACGCCTAGGCGCAGCGGCGGGCGCTTCGGCCCGTTCGCGAACACCAGCGTCGTGTAGGCCTTGCCGTCGGCGTCGGTGGCGGGCGCGCCGCTCGAATACGTGCGCACCACGTCGAGCACCGGATTGCCGCGCTTCGGATAACCGTTGAACGCCATCGTGTGGTCGTGGTCGGCCGTGACCACGATCAGCGTGTTCTTCAGGCCCGGATCGCGCAACCGCATCTGGTCGATCGCCGTCTGCACCGCGTCGTCGAACGCGATCGTGTCGCCAAGCGCGTTGACGGCGTTGGTGTCGTGCAGCGCATGGTCGATCCTGCCGCCTTCAACCATCAGGAAAAAGCCCTTGGGATTGGGCGCGAGCAGCGCGATCGCCTTGGCCGTCATTTCGGACAGGCTGGGCTGGCCCGCGCGGCGCGCCTGCTCGTAGTCGAGATGGCCGACATCGCTGTAGATGCCGATGAATTTGCGCCCTGGCGGCGCGCCCAGCATCTGCCGGCGGTCGGCCGCGACCGTGTAGCCGCGCACCGCCATTTCGGCCAGCAGGTCGCGCCCGTCCGCCCGCCCCTTCGGGTTGCGCGCCTTGTCGAACGGGGTGAAGAAATTGCGCCCGCCTCCCATGAGCACGTCGACGCCGTCGCTGAGCGCCAGGTTGTAGCCGGCGCCGCCGGGCACGATCTGGGCCGCGATGCTGTACAGCGCCGCCCGGTGGCAGCTGTGGGCAAAGGTCGCCGCCGGCGTGGCGTGCGCCATCTCGGTGGTGGTGACGGCGCCGACCGACCTGCCGGATGCCTTGGCCAGCTCCAGGAACGTGGGCGCGATGCTCCCATTGCCGGGCAGGCAGCGGTCGATGGTGGCGTTGCCGTTCGCGTCCTTGGCGGGCGCGACCGGCTTGGCGTCGCGCATCGAGACGACTTCGCTGTTGTTTTTTATGCCCGTCATGTAGGCCGCCATCGACGCCGCGCTGTCGGTGATCATGGCGTCGTTGGAATAGGTCTTGACGCGCGCCACCCGCTCCATGCGTTCGAAATTGAGCAGGCCCTCCTCCTTGTACTTGTGGATGCGCGCGGCCGTGATGGTGGTCGGCCCCATGCCGTCGCCAAGGAAAAAGATGATGTTCCTGGCGGCCGGCGCGGCGGCCTGGCAGGCGCCGGCCGCGCACAAGGCGCCCAACAGGAGGGCGGAAACGCGGATGCGTGTGGTCATTGTCATGGCGTGTGCGGTTGTGGTGTCATGCTGGTGTTCCAAGAAAATTGCGGAGAGGCGCGCGCTCACCAGCCGGCCGCCGCTTTGATCAGGCCGAACACCTCGGTGTTGTCGATGGTGCCGCGGAAGCGCTCGGCGCCGGCGCCCAGCGCGCCAAGATAGACGTCGGTGCCGCCGTGGGTCGACTCGCCGGCCGGCATGCGGATGGTCGACTCCTGTTGATAGTCGGGCGCGCCGACGATCGCGTCCGTCAACGCCGGCGCCGCGGCGCGGCTGCCGGCGACGCGCTTTTCGCCGTTGCCGAAGCTGAGGGTCGAATACGGCGCGCCGTCGCGGTCGAGCCGCAAGCTGCCGTCGGCGACCTTGCGCGACAGGCCGAGCACGCCGGGCTTTTCCGGCGTGGTCTTGCCCGCGCGCGGGGCATAGCCGTTGATCTGCAAGGTGTGCTCGTGGTCGGCGGTGGCGACGATCAACGTGTTTTTCAGGCCCGGGTCGAGCACCCGCATCTGCGCGATCGCCTGTTTGAGCGCGTTGTCGAAGGCGACCGTCTCCTCAAACGCGCGGCGCGCCTTGCTGTTGTGCTGCGCGCCGTCGATCAGCGCGCCCTCGACCATCAAAAAGAAGCCGTTCGGATTGCGCGACAATATCTCGATCGCCTTGCGCGTCATCTCGCCAAGGCCCGGCTCGAGCGCCGGATCGCGCAGCGCGTCGTAGCGCATGTTGGCCTTGGCGAACAGGCCGATGGCCGGCCGGCCCGCCGCCGGCGCCAGCGCGTTCAGTTCGGCCGTGTTGGAGGCGAGTCGGTAGCCGCGCGCCGCCATCTCTGCCAGCAGGTCGCGCCCGTCGCTGCGCTTGCCGCCCTGCGCCGCGGGCACGAAGGCCTCGGTGCCGCCGCCGAAAATCACATCGAGCCCCGCCCCCAGCGCCGGGTTGTAGCCGGCGCCGCCCGGCACCAGCGCGGCGGCGATATCGGTTTCGAGATAGCGGCTGCAGACGTGCGCGTAGGTGGCCGCCGGGGTGGCGTCGGTGATGCGCGCGGTGCTGACGATGCCGGCGCCCATGCCGCGCGCCTTGGCCAGTTCGGCCAGCGTGACGGCGGGCCGCCCGTTGTTGCAGCGGCTGACGAACAGGTTGCCGCCGGCATCGGCCGCGGGGACGATCGAGCGCGTCTCGGCGCTCATCGAAAGCACTTCGAAGTTGGCTTTGACGCCCGTCATGTAGGCCGACATCGCCGCCGCGCTGTCGGTGACCTGGGCGTCGCCGGCGAAAGTTTTGACGAATGCCGATTCGGGCAGCGTGTCGAGCGTGAGCTCGCCGTCTTCGCCGACGGCGTAGACGCGCGCGGCCGTCATGGCGTTGATGCCGAGGCCGTCGGCGAGGAAGAACAGGATGTTTTTGGCGGGACGCGCGCTCTGCCCGGACACGCTGGCGGACGGCGCGCCGGCGCAACCGGCGAGCAGGGCCGCCAGGCAGGCGGAGGCGAGTAAAGACAGGCGCATGGCGGCTTTCGTGCTGATCAAAACACGGAGTTTACACTGCAACAAGCAAGCTGTGCGCCTGATCGCGCCATGCGCGCCACCGGGGCGCACATTGAATGTGCGCGACGCAATTTGGGTGTCGAATAAGACTCCCCCAGCGGCTCACGCGCCTATCATGATGCAGTTACGGATGCACATTTACATCACCACGGATTCAGGGAGCGCAAGTGACAACCACCGTCACTATCGACGACGAACTGTACAACAAAGCGCTCGAGGTCGCAGATCCCTCCATGGACAAGGCCGACCTCTTTCGCTAGGCCATCAAAACCTTCGTGCGCGTACAGGCCGCCAAGCGCCTGGCCGCCTTGGGTGGCGCCATGCCAGAGATGCCCGACGTCCCCCGCGGCCGGCCCGAGCCCGTCCAATGAGTGGCATACTCGTTGATACTTCCGTCTGGGTTGACCACTTTCGGAACCGCAATGAGGCGCTTGAAAACCTGCTCAACCATGACTTGGCACGCATTTTGTATTGCCTGTAAGCGAGCCAATTGAATGACTGGGAGCCTCCCTAGCGCACGCGCCGCGTGGTTTCGCGCACCACCAGTTCGAGCGGGGGGATGGCGCTGTCGGCGGTTTCGCCGTTGATCAGGCGCAGCAGCGCATGGGTGGCGATGCGCCCCATGTCGTAGAGCGGCTGGCGGATCGTGGTCAGCGGCGGCGTCGTGTACGACGAGCCGGGCAGATCATCGAAGCCGATCAGGGAGATGTCGTCCGGCACCCGGATGCCCTTGCGGTACAGGCACAGGCGCACGCCGTAGGCGCTCAAGTCGTTGGCCGCGAAGATGGCCGTGAACTGCTGCTGCGACTCGAACAAATGGCTGATCGCGAGCAGGCCGCCCGCCTCGTGGAAGTCGCCCTCGACGATCAGCTTGGGGTCGAGCGCGATGTCGGCCTCGTGCAACGCCCGCTTGTAGCCGGCCAGCCGCTCGTCGGCGTCGTTGTTGTGCCGCGGCCCCGTGACAAAGGCGATGCGGCGGTGACCCAGTTCGATCAGGTGGCGCATCGCGAGCATGGCGCCGTGTTCGTTGTCGAGCTTGAAGCCGAGCGCGTTCCGGGTGTGCAGGTCGCGGCCGGTCGAGACGATCGGGCGCTGCGTGGAAAATCGCAGCACCGCGGCGTCCGACAGGCGGCCCGACAGCAAGATGATGCCGTCGACCTTGCGCGCGAGCAGCAGCCGGATGCGGTCGGTCTCCTCCTCCTCGTTCCAGTGGCCGCTCACGATCACCGAGGCGAAGCCGGTGCCGGCGAGGCCGTCGTCGACGCCGCGCAGCGTTTCGTCGAAGAACGGGCTCGAGATGTCCTGCACCACGATGCCGATCGTCATCGAACGGCCTTTCTTGAGGCCCTGGGCCATCGGATTGGGCGCGAAATTGGTGCTCGCGATGGCCGCCAGCACGGCCAGGCGCTTGTCGTCCGACACCTTGGCGGTCCCGTTCAGAATGCGCGACACCGTGCTCGGCGACACGCCCGCGAGGCGGGCGACTTCGATCAGGGTGGACGGCGGGGCCGAATTGTCTGCGTCGTTCAAGGTGCTTCCTGTGTTCTCGTGAAAAGCTTTTCATTGAAATCTTACCATAGGCGGCCGCACGCGCCCACATCTGCCCCACCGCCCGCCCCGGGTTTGGGGGGAACCGCGCGTTTGTGGCAAATATGTGAAAACGATTTCAGAGATTTTGAATTATTTTCCGGCCTTTCCAGCGCCGGCCGCGGGCCTGCCGGAGCGCGCGAAAAACACCCGTTTTCATAGGAGCCGCTGCACCGCGACACAGCGTTGGCGGATGGGCTTGGCCGCGGCCGCCCGCGCCGGCAAGCGCCGGCTAGGCCCGCCAACATGGTTGACGCCGCCTAAAATGCGGTGTTTAATGGCCTCCATGTCATGAAAACGTTTTCAAAATAGAAGACGCCCCAAAACGGAGACCACACCATGAAGTCAAGCACCCACCGGCAAGCGGCCGCCATCGCCGCGCTCGTCCTTTGCGCCCAAGCCGGCGCCGCCCCGACCACGCTCACCGTGGCCTCGTTCCCCGACCTCGACCGCGCAGTCAAGGAATCGCTGCCTCAGTGGAACAAGCTGCACCCGGACATACAGATCAAGATGGTCAGCCTGCAGATCGAGGACCACCACAATTCGATGACCACCGCGCTGGCCGCCGGTTCGCGCCTGCCCGACGTGATGGCGATCGACTTCGGCTACATCGGCATCTTCGCCGAGTCACGCGGACTCGAGGACCTGCTCAAGGCGCCCTACGCGGCCGGCAAATACCGCCAGCAGTTTCCGGTCTACTCGTTCGCGCAGGCCACCAACTCGCGCGCCGGCCTGGCAGCCATGCCGGCCGATATCGGCCCGGGCACCCTGTTCTACCGCAAGGACATGATGGACAAGGCCGGCATCAGGGAGGCCGATCTGACCGCGTCGTGGGAGGGCTACATCGCCGCCGGCAAAAAGCTCAAGGCCGCCACCGGAGTCCACATGCTGGCGCGCGCGGCCGACCTCAAGGACATCGTGATCCGCGCCAACCTCAGGGATGGCGAGGGCATCTACTTCGGCGACAAGGGCAAGGTGCTGGTCGACGGTCCGCGCTTTGTGAAGGCGTTCACGCTGGCCAAGGCCGCGCGCGTGGCCGGCATCGACGCGCGCACCGCCGCCTGGACCGGCGAGTGGGCCGAGGGCTTCAAGCGCGACAAGGTCGCCACGCAAATGAGCGGCAGTTGGTTCAGCGGCCACCTGGCCAAATGGCTGGCGCCAAACTCCCGGTCGCACTGGCGTACGGCGGCGCTGCCGGGCGGCGCCATGGCCTCGTATGGCGGCTCGTTCTACGCCATCCCGAGCAAGGCGGCCAACAAGGCACAGGCCTGGCTGTTCATCCAGTTTTTGACCACCAACAAGGACGTGCAGCTGGCCAGCCTGCGCAACATCAGCGCCTTTCCCGCGCTGCTCGGCGCCCATGCCGACCCGATGATGGACCAGCCGCAGCCCTATTTCGGCGGCCAGAAAACCTGGCAGCTGGCGCGCGCGACGGCGGCCCGGGTTCCCGTGATCCGGGTCGACAAATACGACCCGGTGGCCAACGACATCGTCAACACCGAGCTCGAAAACGTCCTCGAACAAAACAAGGACATCGGCCAGGCGCTGCGCGACGCCAAATCGCTGATCGAACGCCGTGTGCGCCGCTGACATGCGAACGAGCGGCCAAACCATGTCCACCACGGCGCCAGCGACGCACGGCGCGGCCGGCCCAGCGGCCCACGCCGGCGGGCGGCGTTTGAATGCGCGCAGATGGGCGCCGTATATCTTCATCAGCCCGTTTTTCATCCTGTTCGCCGTGTTCAGCCTGTTTCCGCTGCTGTTTTCGATCTACCTGTCGTTCAACCAGTGGGACGCGGCCAGCGGCATCGGCGCGATGCAGTGGGTGGGACTGGACAACTACAAATTCGCGCTGACCGACCCATGGTTCACCAAGTCGCTCGGCAACACGGTGTGGCTGGCGCTGGCCTCGGGCGTGCCGCAGCACCTGATCGCCATTCCGCTGGCGGCCTACATCCACCACGCGTTCAAGCGCTCGCGCAATCTCGTGATCGGCGCCTACTTCCTGCCCTTCATCACCTCGAGCGTGGCCATCGCGATGGTGTTCAACACCCTGTTTTCGCGCGAATACGGCCAGATCAATGTGTTCATCGAATGGCTCTCGCACGCGCCGCTGGTCGGCGGTTTGTTCCCGGCCGAGCCGATCGACTGGCTCAACAACTCGCGGTTCATCAAGCCGGCGGTCGCCTTCGTCGTGTTCTGGCGCTACCTTGGCTGGAACGTGGTGTTGTACATGTCGGCCCTGCAGACCATTCCGCGCGATTTGTACGAGGCCGCCACCATCGACGGCGCCAGCAAGCTTCAGCTGTTCTGGCACATCACGCTGCCCCAGCTGCGCCCGATGATCTACATGGCCGTGACCTTGACCCTGATGGGCAACCTGCAGCTGTTCGAGGAACCCTTCATTCTGGTGGGCGAGTCCGGCGGACTCGGACAGTCGGCCCTGACCACCGCCATGTTCGTCTACAAGACCGCGTTCTCGGGCGGCGACTTCGGGACCGCCTCCGCCATCTCGTGGCTGCTGTTTTTGATCATCGCCAGCAGCACCTGGATCAACAACCGCATCTTCAACCGCGAAAGGGGCGCCCGATGAAGCACGCACCGCATGTCAATGCCAACGCCGGCGCCAACGCCGGCGCCAGGGCCGCCGGCGCGCTGATGGTCGGCGCCGGCGCCCTGATCATGTTCGCGCCGTTTTACTTCATGTTCGTGTTCGCCACCCATACCAGCGCCGATATCTTCAGTTTCCCGCCGCCGTCGTGGTTCGGCGGGGCGGCCCTGGACAACCTGGCGCTGCTCGAGGAGCGCCTGCCGTTCTGGCGCAATATCGGCATGAGCCTGTACGTGGCGCTGATGCAGACCGGCCTGACGCTGTTTTTCTGCTCGCTCGGCGGCTATGCCTTCGCCACCTTCGAGTTCCGCTTCAAGCGGCCGCTGTTCGCGCTGGTGATGGCCTCGATGATCATCCCGTCCTTCATGGGCATGATCCCGACCTTCATGCTGATGGACCTGCTCGGGTGGATCGACCAGCCGCGCGCCCTGTATGTGCCGGGCGCGGCCGGCGCGCTGGGCATCTTCATGATGCGCCAGTACATCGGCAGCGCGATCCCGAAGGACCTGATCGAGGCCGCGCGCATCGACGGCTGCGGCGAATTCGGCATCTACTGGCGCGTGGTGCTGCCCCTGATCGGGCCGGCGCTGGGCACCCTCGGCTTGATCACCTTCATCAACTCGTGGAACAACTTCATCACGCCGCTGGTGGTGATGCGCTCGGTCGAGAACTACACCATTCCGCTGGCCCTGCGCAGCATCCAGGCGCCCAACAACACCGAATGGGGCGCGCTGATGGTCGGCGCCGCGATCGCCGTGCTGCCGCTGCTGGTCATGTTCTTCATCGCTTCAAAGAGACTGATCGAAGGTCTCACCCAAGGTGCTGTCAAAGGCTAGAGCTCAACCCAAACCATGCAAATCATGCAAACCATGTCCAACCAAACGCCACAATTTCCCGACGCCTTCCAGTGGGGCGTCGCCACCAGCGCCTACCAGATCGAGGGCGCCGCCTTCGAGGACGGCCGCGGCGCCTCGATCTGGGACACCTTCACCCACACCGAGGGCAAGATCATCGACGCCAGCACCGGCGACGTCGCCTGCGACCACTACCACCGCTACGCCGAGGACGTGGCCCTGCTGGCCGGCCTGAACGTCGACTGCTACCGCTTCTCGGTGTCGTGGCCGCGGGTGCAGCCCGACGGCGAAGGCGCCTGGAACGAGGCCGGCTTCGACTTCTATTCGCGCCTGCTCGACGAACTGGCGCGCCACGGCGTGGGCGCGCACCTGACCCTGTACCACTGGGACCTGCCGCAAGCCCTGCAGGACAAGGGCGGCTGGCTCAATCGCGACACCACGGCCCACTTCGCGCTGTACGCGGCCGAGGTGGCGCGCCGCTTCGGCGCCCGCGTGGCCACCATCGCCACCCACAACGAGCCCTGGTGCACCGCCAACCTGGGCCACGGCATCGGCCAGTTCGCGCCCGGCATGGCCGACCCGGCCGCGGCGCTGCAGGTGTCGCACCACCTGCTGCTGTCGCACGGGCTGGCATTGCAGGCGATGCGCGCGACCGGCACCAAGGCCCGGCTGGGCATCGTGCTCAACCAGTGGCCCGCCACGGCTGCCACCGATTCGGCCGCCGACATCGCCAAGGCCAGGCACGAGTATGCGCGTTCGGTGCAATGGTTCATGGATCCGATCTTCAAGGGCCACTACCCGGAGCTGGCCCTTGAACAAATCGACCGCTCTGCTTTCACCGTGCTTGAAAACGATTTCACAACGATCCGGCAGCCGCTCGACTTCCTCGGCGTGAACTACTACACGCGCGCCTTCGCCAGCGCCGAGGAGCCGCCGCGCAGCGCCCCGGCCCTGCTCGGGGTGAGCGACATGCAGTGGGAGACCTACCCGCAGGGCCTGACCGAACTGCTGGTCGGGCTGCACCGCGAATACACCCTGCCGCCCATTTACATCACCGAAAACGGCATGGCCGTGGCCGACGAGATCGTCGACGGCAGGGTGCGCGACCAGCCGCGCACCGATTACATCCGCATGCACCTGGCCGCGCTCGACGCCGCCATGCGCGAGGGCGTCGACGTGCGCGGTTATTTCTACTGGAGCCTTATGGACAACTTTGAATGGAATTCCGGCTACGCCAAGCGGTTCGGCCTGCTGCATGTCGACTATGCGACCCAGGCGCGCAGCCTCAAGGACAGCGCGCTCTGGTACCGCGACTTCATCACAGCGCAACGCGCCGCCGCGCGCAAGCGGGCATAACATGGCCGCCATCTCCCTGCGCGGCATCCGCAAAACCTACGGCGCCGGCCCCGAAGTGCTCAAGGGGCTCGACCTCGAGATCGCCAACGGCGAACTGATGGTGTTCGTCGGCCCCTCCGGCTGCGGCAAATCGACCCTGCTGCGCATGATCGCCGGGCTCGAGGACATCTCGGCCGGCCAGCTCCTGATCGGCGACATGCTCGCCAACGACGTGCCGCCGGCCGCGCGCGGCATCGCGATGGTGTTCCAGAGCTATGCGCTGTACCCGCACATGACCGTCGCCGAAAACATGGGCTTTGCGCTCAAGCTGTCGGGCAGCACCAAACCGCAGCAGCGCGAGGCGGTCGGCAAGGTCGCCGAGATTTTGCAAATCACCCATCTGCTCGAGCGCAAGCCGAAGGCGCTGTCGGGCGGCGAACGCCAGCGTGTCGCGATCGGCCGCGCGATCGTGCGCCAGCCCGCCGTGTTTTTGTTCGACGAACCGCTCTCGAACCTGGACGCCTCGCTGCGCGTGCAGACCCGGATCGAACTGGCCAAGCTGCACAAGGAGCTTGGCACCACCATGGTCTACGTCACCCACGACCAGGTCGAGGCGATGACGCTGGGCCAGCGCGTGGCGGTGTTCAACGGCGGCCACCTCGAGCAGGTCGGCGCGCCGCTCGCGCTGTACCGCGCGCCGGCGACCCGGTTCGTGGCCGGCTTCATCGGGGCGTTGCGCATGAACTTCCTGCCGTGCCGGGAGCTTGTGGGCGGGCGCGCCCAGGTGGGCGCGCATTGCAGCATCCCGGTGCCGGCGGCCGACGCGCGCGACATCACGCTCGGGATCCGTCCCGAGCACATGCGGATCGTCGCGCCGGGGCAAGGCTGCCCCGCCACGATCAGCCTGATCGAACAACTCGGGGACGCGCAGATCGTGCACGCCACCCCGCGCGCGAGCACGCACAGCATCGCCATCAAGCTGCACGGCAGCGGGGAGATCGCGCTGCGGCCCGGCCAGGAGATCGACTTCGCCGCACAAGACGGCCAGGTCTTCCTGTTCGACGCGGACGGGCGCGCGATGGAGGCGCGCCAGTGAGCCAAACACCGAGTGAAGCAAACATTTACGTATGCGAGGTCCACATGAACTCGAGCTGAGCGCGCCGGAAGGCGGCACAAAAAAAACCTACCAAATGGCCACCAGAGCTGTGGATAATCGACTAACCGAGGAAGACAAAATGAAACAACGTACAAAACGCAAAATGGTGTGGACGCTCGCACCGATCGCACTGCTGTCGGGCGGCGCCGCCCTGGCCCAACAAGCCGCGAGCGCTGCGGGCGCGGCGCCGGCCGAAGCGCCGGAGCAGCAGATGGAGCGCATCGTCGTCACCGCGACCAAGCGCGCGACCCTGCTGCAGGAGACGCCGCTCGCGGTCACCGCCTTCAAGCAGTCCACGCTCGACAACGCCGGCGTCAAGGACCTGACCTCGCTGCAGGTGATGGTGCCCAACCTGGTCGTCGAGCAGCATGGCGACTCGGGCGGCGTGCACGTGTTCATGCGCGGCGTCGGCTCGACCAACCACACCGAAATCGGCGACCCGGCGGTGGCCTTCCATGTGGACGGCGTGTACTCGCCGCGTCCGCAGGGCGCCACGGTGCTGATGTACGACCTCGACCACGTCGAGGTGGCGCGCGGCCCACAGGGAACGCTGTCGGGCCGCAACGCCACCGCCGGATCGATCAACCTCGAAACGGCCAAGCCGCGCTTCGACAAATTCAGCGGCAACGCGTCGGCCGTGGTGGGCGACCACAACCGCATCGGCATGACGACCGCGCTCAACATCCCGGTGTCGGACCAGCTTGCGTTTCGCATCGCCGCGATCAGCGAGCGGCACGACGGCTACGTCGCGTTCCAGCCGCGCTCGAACGTGATGCCGGGCCAGCGCGAGTACATGGCCGGCGACCAGCTCGGCGCGCGCCTGACCGCGTCGTGGCGCCCGAGCGACAACTTCGACCTGCTGGCCGCGGCCGAATACTACCGCGACAACGGCACCGGCAACGTGGCGCTGATGCAGCGCCCGCGCGCCGGCCAGGCCCTGTACTCGTCGCTGGTCGACACCCCCGGCGCGCTCGACCAGAACGGCGTCACCTACCGCACCCGCATGAACTACCGGCCCAGCGACGCGCTCGAGCTGTCCTACATCGGCAGCGTGAGCCGGCTCAAGCGCACCAACGCGAGCGACAACGACGCCGGCGTGCTGCCCGGCTTCAAACAGGAGCACCGCACCGAGTGGTCGAAGTTCGACAACTACACGCATGAGCTGCAGCTCAAGTCGACCGACGAGGCGGCCGCGCTGCAATGGATCGCGGGCGCCTTCATGATCCACGAGGACAACAGCATCCGCTTCGACATCGACATCTCGTCGTCGGCGCTGCCGGCGGGCCTTGGCCCGATCGTGGTCCATCCGACCCAGCCCAACGACACCGCGTGGGCCATGTCCTTCATCCAGCCCAAACGCACGCTCGATTCGAATGCGGTGTTCGGCCAGACCAGCTACGCGCTCAATCCAGAGCTCACCCTGACCGCCGGCGCGCGCTACACGCGCGAGCAAAAGGACGACACCGGCGGGCGCAACTGGGTCTGCCCCGACTTTGGCGCGACCATCGGCAGCGGCGGGCGTTTGATCGGCGCGGGCGGGCCGGTCACGGCGGCCACCTGCGGCAGCGCCCACGCGCCGGGCACCTGGCCGGGCGGCGGCGACAACTCGGCCGTCTCGCCGGTCGAAAGTTCGGCCACCTATCTGGGCCGCATCGAGTACGCCCTCGGCAAGGACGTCAACGGCTACGCGTCGGTGTCGACCGGCTTCAAGTCCGGCGGCTTTGGCGACGGCGGGCGCTTCTACAAACCCGAGTACATCACCAACTACGAGCTCGGCCTCAAGTCGGAGTGGTTCAACCGCGCGCTGACCTTCAACGTGTCGGCCTTTGCGATGAAATACAAGGACATGCAGGTGTCGTCGGTCGAGCGGCTGCCGAACGGCCAGCAGCAGGTCGTGACGGGCAACGCGGCGCGCTCGAGCATCAACGGCGTCGAGACCGAGTTCAATTGGCGCATCAGCAAGCACGATCGCCTGATGGGCAATGCCAACTGGCTCGACGCCACCTACGGCGATTTCCTGACCTGCGATTCGGTGTACCAGGATTGCGCGACCCAGAGCATCAACCTGAAGGGGAACAAGCTGCGCCACGCGCCGACTTTCTCGCTCACGGCCGCGTACGAGCACGACTTCGCGCTGGCCAACGGCAAGCTGACCCCGCGCCTGTCGCTGCACTACCAGACCAAGTCGTATGTGAGCGAGTTCAACACGACCCCGGGGCCGGCGGCGCTGGCCGGCAGCTTCGCCGACGCGCGTGAACAGAAGGCCTACAGCACGCTCGACGCGGCCCTGCGCTACGAGACCAACGACAAGAAGTGGCTGGCCGAGGTGTTCGTCATGAACGCCACCGACGAGGCGGTCAAGACCGACGCCAACTGGGTCGCCGCCGGCACGCCGGGCCAGACCTGGGTGGGCTTTTACAATCCACCGCGCACCATGGGCCTGCGCGTCGCGACCAAGTTCTAAGGGGTGGCGTTGGTTTTTGAAGTGGTTTGATCATCTCCTGATGGATGGGCGGGAATTTCCCGTCGACCAGCAGTTTGCCCCGCGCCGTTGTCCCCGGCGCGGGGCTTTTTTACGTCTTCTGCATTGACCGGCTCCGATCGCCCTCAACGCTTGGCGCTTGGCGCGACCGCGAGCTCGACTATCCGGGCCGAAAGCGAACCACCGTCGACGATGATCTGCGCGACCGCGATGGGCAGGGTGAAGCGACGCGGCCCGGCGCTGCCTGGATTGACGAACAGCACGCCGTCGCGCTCTTCGACGCGCGGTTTGTGCGAGTGCCCGGCGACGACCGCGTGCACGCCGGCCGCGACGGGGTCGATATCAAGCCGGGCGATATCGTGAATGACATAGATGAGGGTCGCGCCGATTTGCAGGAATTCGGTCTCTTTCAGCCTATCGGCCCAGGCGCCTTTGTCGTTGTTGCCCATGACGACGGTCAGCGGCGCGATGGCGCGCAATTGGTCGAGGATGCCAGGATCGCAGATATCGCCTGCGTGGATGAGGTAATCGCTGCCTTGCAAAAAGAAGGTCGCCTCATGCCGGAGTTGGGCGTGAGTGTCGGAAATGACACCTATGCGAACCATGACGATGATCTCTTTTGTGGCTGGCGACAAAGCCGAGGGAGTATCCGTCGCCGTCCATAGAGTAATCGAATTCGCCGGTGGGCGCAGCGCGCAGCCGCGCACGGCCCTTGGAAATACTAACGCCGCTTGAACTCAAAGTTTCGGTCGTTCTTGGTCACAGGATCGGTCAGCGATACGGATACTTTGAGCTTTTCGACGACGGCCGCGTCGCTACGCAAGGAAGCCTCTTCGAGCACCACCCCGACCACCTTGTTTATCATCTCCAAGTGCTTCTCTTCGACGGTGATATTGAGCATGACGCCAGCCGCCCCTTCACCCCTTTTTTAACAAAGGTGATCAGCGCCGTCAGCAACTGATTGAAGCGCGGATTGATGTCGGATTCACCGTTAATGTGAATCATGGCAATCATCTGCCAAGCCGGCGCGTCAGCGTTCTTGAGTTTCCCTTCGAACGACATGAAGGACGACGCCGGCGACGCTTCCTGCGCCTGTGCTCCAAGGGAGATACATGCCGATAGCAAAACCTGTAGTGCGATCCTCACGATTTTCATGATGCGGGTTTTCCTTGATTAGATGGACCAGGGGCGCCAAAGAGATCAGCGATTCAAGACCCGGGAACAGGATTCACGGCCATCGGGTCAAGCGTGTGGTTGGACTGCGCATCGATGCACATCAGGCATTTAAATTTATTCTCGGAAAACGAGGTGTAAGTTGCGAGGAATTTTGTGCGTGCATCTTGGATGCTTACAGGTTTCGGGGTGATCGAATAACTATGCCGTAAGCTGGAATAGCTTGAATCAATGTCGAAATTCCCCATATAGACCACCGTTCCGGCTTGCACATCGAAGGGCGCTGATAGGTAGGGATTCTTCACAACGCTCCGTAAGATTATCTCCTTCGTCAAGGTCCCAAAGGTGACCCATTTTGCAATCGAATAGCGGCCCGGCGGCAATTTTATGGCGACGACCTGATGGTCTACCGCCGTTGGCAACAGAGAATTGGCGCCCAGAGAAATAGCAAACTCCGCGCCGCTTTTCACATCAACCGCAATCAAAGCGAAACCAGCCACCTTTCCACGGCTGAACGCGCCGGTCAAGTAGGCCGTTTTCGCCTCGGGCAGCGCGCCCGAAGGCATGGCGGTCTCCACCACCGCGCATCCGGAGAAGGCGATGGAGAAAAAAATCAGGGCAATCAGAAGTCGCATATTCTTCATTTATAAATTTTCGTAATGATTTGAGGGCACGCACCAACTTGTGTTGACCAATAAATACAGTTTACCGTGATTTTTGGTGGCCAGAGACATTCACGCGGCAAAATTGGCGGAAGTTGTCGGGTAGGCGCATTGCAATGCAAGGGGTTGCCATCGAAGAGGTTTCTTTATCGCGTGGGGACGGGGTCAGTGTGCGGCACCCCAGGCTTTCATGGACATCTCGCGGCTACCACGTCGATGAGTTCGTCGCGATCGCAATCCTGAAAGGAAGCAAGCGCGTCGATGTCGATGCCATGTTCGATGCTGACGCCGTCGATGAATTCGCAGCGTGAACCATGGTGACTGACGAAGAACCTTGCGTTGAAAAGGTGCCGCCCAGTTTCAGCCGCCACCGGGCATGCCATGAAGGCCCTACAACTCCCACTTCTTCCAGGCCGCCAGCACCGCGTTCGGGTACTTCGGTTTGCCGCGGCTGCCGTTGTAGCGGCCCAGCGCCAGATACAGGTTGCCCCGCTCCATGTCGATATACATGCGCAAAATCGCGCAGCCGTAGCGCAGGTTGGTCTGCATGTGGAACAGCTTTTTGCGGTCGTCGTCGCCGACCACCCTGGCCCAGAACGGCATCACCTGCATGTAGCCGCGCGCGCCCACGATCGACACCGCGTACTTGCGGTAGGCCGATTCGACCTGGATCAGCCCCAGCACCATGCTCGGGTCGAGCCCGGCGCGGCGCGACTCGTACCACGCGGTCTCGAGGAACTCGGTGCGCACCTGGTCGTCGGGCAGCTTGCGCTTGAGGCGCGACGACATCTCGGTGAGCCAGTGCTGGTAACGCACGCGCGCCGCCTCGTCCTTGAAGGTCGGGACCGGCGGGCGCGCGTCCTTGATCGCGTTGGCCAGCGCCAGCCGCACCGAGTCGGCGATCGCCTCCTCCTTCTGGTTGCCGGCGCTCGCGTTGGGGCCCGCGGCCAGGACCAGCGCGAACAGGCCGCACGCCACCCACGCAAGCGGGCGGCGCGCGGCGCCGTTGGCCCGGTTTTGTCGAACGCCGTTCACGAACTTAGTTTGCCTTGAAGGAATTCGACGATCGCCGCCGGTGTCACGGCGGTCGCCTCGGTGTCGCGCCGGCCCTGGTACTCGAGGTTGCCCTCCTTGAGCCCGCGCTCGCCGATGACGACGCGGTGCGGCACGCCGATCAGCTCCCAGTCGGCGAACATGGCGCCCGGGCGCAGGCCGCGGTCATCGACGATCACGTCGACCCCGGCCGCCTGCAGCGCGCCGTACATACGCTCGGTTTCGGCGCGGACCATCTCGATCTTGTCGTAGTTCATCGGGCACAACACCACTTCGAACGGCGCGATCGCGCCCGGCCAGATGATGCCCTTGTCGTCGAAATTCTGTTCGATCGCCGCGCCCAGGATGCGCGTGACGCCGATGCCGTAGCAACCCATCTGCAGCGGGGCCGGCTTGCCGTTCTCGTCGAGGAAGGTGGCCTTCATGGCGGCGGAATAGGCGGTGCCGAGCTGGAACACGTGGCCCACCTCGATGCCGCGCTCGATCGCAAGCACGCCCTTGCCGTCCGGGGAGGCGTCGCCCTCGACCACGTTGCGCAGGTCGGCCACGAGCGGCTCGGCGATGTCGCGGCCCCAGTTGGCGCCCGTGTAGTGGAAGTCCTTGTCGTTGGCGCCGCAGACGAAGTCGGCCATGTTGGCGACGGTGCGGTCGGCCACCACGGTGACCGGCGCGCGCGTGCCGATCGGGCCCAGGTAGCCGGGCACGGTGCCGTAGCACTCGAGGATCTCGGCCTCGGTGGCGAAGCGGTGCGTGGCCAGGCCCGGCACCTTGGCCACCTTGACCTCGTTCAGTTCGTGGTCGCCGCGCAGCAGCAGCATCCAGTTTTCTTTGACCTGCTTGCCGTCGACCTCTTTCTCGACCGTGAGGGCGATGGTCTTGACGGTGCGGCTCAGTTCGAGGCCGAGCAGCGCGGCCACCTGTTCACACTTGGTGGTGCCCGGGGTCGCCGTTTTGGCCAGCGCGGCGCCGGCGGGGGCGCGCGCGGCGGCCAGCGGCATCGCCTCGGCCGCCTCCATGTTGGCGGCGAAGTCGGAGGTCGGGCAGTACACCAGCGCGTCCTCGCCGGTGCTGGCGATGACGTGGAATTCGTGCGAGCCGGTGCCGCCGATGGCGCCGTTGTCGGCCGCCACCGCGCGGAAGCGCAATCCGAAGCGCGTGAAGATGGCGCTGTAGGCGTCGAACATGACCTTGTACGAGGCCTGCATGCCGGCCAGGTCGCGGTCGAACGAGTAGGCGTCCTTCATGGTGAATTCGCGTCCGCGCATCAGGCCGAAACGGGGGCGGCGCTCGTCGCGGAACTTGGTCTGGATATGGTAGAAATTGAGCGGCAGCTGGCGGTACGACTTGATCTCGCCGCGCACGACGTCGGTGATGACCTCTTCGGAGGTCGGCTGGATCGCGTACTCGCGGCCGTGGCGGTCCTTCACGCGCATCAGCTCCGGGCCCATCTTGTCCCAGCGGCCGGTCTCCTGCCACAGTTCGGCCGGCTGCACGAGCGGCATGAGCAGCTCGATCGCGCCGGCCTTGTTCATTTCTTCCCGGATGATGGCTTCGACTTTGCGGATCACGCGCAGGCCGATCGGCATGTAGGTGTAGATGCCCGAACCAAGGCGCTTGATCATCCCGGCGCGCATCATCAGCTGGTGGCTGACGATTTCGGCGTCGGATGGCGCTTCTTTTTGAGTGGAAATAAAAAATCGGGTGGCGCGCATTGGTGAATTCTTTTTAAAAAGAGAGGGTTATAATCAACCTAATTTTAAAGGATTAGCTGGCTGATGCGTCCAATCTTTGTACAAATGGGTCCGTTTCTTGCTGTTCCCGCCATTTTCGTACCCCGAAAACCCGGCGTGAAGGAGTATGTCCTGCGGATTTGTGAGTAAAAATGTAAGAAGACGCTCTGCCCGGCAGAAAGTTTCGAGGTGCAGTCATGCTCGATCGTGAAGGGTTTCGGCCCAACGTCGGCATCATCCTGCTAAACGCCCAGAACGAGGTGTGGTGGGGCAAGCGGGTGCGCGAGCACTCATGGCAGTTTCCACAAGGAGGAATCAAATACGGCGAGACGCCGGAGCAAGCGATGTACCGCGAGCTCGAAGAAGAAATCGGATTGCGCCAGGAGCACGTCAAGATCGTCGGGCGCACGCGCGACTGGTTGCGCTACGAGGTGCCCGACCATTTTATCAAGCGTGAAATCCGCGGGCACTATCGCGGACAGAAGCAGATCTGGTTTTTGCTGCGCATGACCGCGCGCGACAACGACGTCAATCTGCGCCTGACCGACCATCCGGAGTTCGACGCCTGGCGTTGGCACGAGTACTGGGTGCCGCTCGACGTCGTCATCGAGTTCAAGCGCGACGTGTACCAGCGCGCGCTGCAGGAGTTGTCGCGGTTCCTGACCTGGCCGGCGCATGGCGGCCAGGTGCAGGAGCGGCGCCACACGGCGCGTTACCTGCGCCAGCCGCATGCGACGCGCACGGCGCCGGCCGAGGCGGCCGAAGCGGTGGTAACAGCGCCGGAGCCGAAGCTGGCGGTGGTGGCGCGATCGCAGTTGCTCGAGCCCGAGAAAGAGTAGATTCGGAGTAGATTCGGAGTAGATTCGGAGTAGATTCGGATTAGATTCCGGATAGATTCACCCGAATGGGGAGGCGCGCCGCCTCCCCTTCCCTGCGCCGTCCGCGGCGGCGCGCTACAATGGCGCCCTCCTCCCCCTCCCAAGACAGCCCGATGTTCACCCCATCTTCCGACGATGTGCGCCTTTTTTTTTGCGAGGCCTTCCGCAAACAGCGTGCCGGCGAAATCCTCAGCCCGATGGACGCGATCGCGGCCGACTGGATCGCCGAACACCCCGAATACGCCGAAGTGCTGAGCGACGTCGACAGCGCCCTGGCGCGCGACTACTCGATCGAGGGCGGCGCGGGCAATCCGTTTTTGCACCTGTCGATGCACCTGTCGATCACCGAGCAGGTGGCGGTCGACCAGCCGCGCGGCATCCGCGCCGCCTGCGAGAGCCTGACCCAGCGCCGCGGCGCCCACGAAGCGCATCACCAGATCATGGAATGCCTCGGCGAGATGATCTGGAACTCGCAGCGCGCCGGCCTGCCACCGGACGGCGAGGCCTACGTCGAGTGCGTGCGCAAGCGCTGATTCCCCGCGCCCGTTGGTCGGGCGCCCCTACCAGGGCTTGAGCATCGCCCACGCGAATTTGCAGTTGATCGAAAAGCTCGACGCCTGCTCCTCGACGAAGGAAAGCATCGCGTCCAGTTGCGGGCGTTGGTGCAGTTTTCCGTTGTAGACCACGGCGTCGATGGCGCGCGCGTGCGCGATGTTCTCGAGCGGGTTCCGATCGAGCAGGACGATATCGGCGATCTTGCCCGCCTCGACGCTGCCAAAGTCGCGCTCCAGGCCGGCGTGGCGCGCCGGCACCAGGGTGGCCGCGCGCAGCGCCTGCAATGGCGTCAGGCCGGCCTTGACCAGCTCCGACAACTCGTCGTGCAAACCGAATCCGTGGGTGACGTAGGCATCGATCGAATCGCTGCCGGCCATGACCGCGACGCCGGCCGCCTGCGCGCGCGCGGTCAAGGCCAGCGCCGCCTTGTACCAGGCCTCGACCGGCACCCGGTCTTCATCGCCGGTGCCGGCGACGGTGAGGCCGGCATAGCCGCGCCACACCATGCGCAGCGCAAGGGGAACATATTTGACGCGCGCGTCGCGCTTGTAGCCACCCGACAGCAGCTGCCAGTCCTGGCCGCTCGAGGCGATATGGGTTGGCACGTAGCCGATGCCGCGTTGCGCCATCAGTTTGAGCACGGCCGCGCAGCGCCAGGCGTCGGCGCGCCTGAGCAGCGCCAACTTCGCGCTGTTGCGGCCATCGAATAGCGAAGGCTGCGGCGAGCATTGCGGCAGCAGGCTGGTGTCGTGTTCGATGCTGTGCAATGGACCGAGCTGCGGGTCGAGCAAGTCGACCGTGTGGGGCAGGTGTCCGGCGGCCTGCATGCCGGCGTCGTATGCCTGCCGGACCAGCGCATGAAAGGCTTTGGGGTCCGCGTCGCCATCGAAATGGAGCTTGAGCACCTTGTCGCCGCGCTTCTTGAGCGCGCCGACAAGGCCCTCTCCGGCCTCCTCGACATGGTGGCTGGCGGTCGACACCAGGCGCGGTGCGAGCAGCGTGCCGGCGTCGGTCCGGTGCCCCCACTGGGGCGCCGTCGGCGCGCAATCGAGCTCGCCCTTGAAAGCGCAGCCGTCGCCCATGTCGCGCACCGAGGTCACGCCATTGGCGATGAGGAGCGGAAAATGGAGCTGCGGCGACAGGTCGACCGTATGCACATGCATGTCCCACAAGCCGGGCATGGCGAACTTGCCCGCGCCGGAGACGCGGCGCGCGTTCGGATGCGCGGGCGCGGCGACGGCGGGCCCCGCGAAGTCGATGCGGTTGCCGATGACGACGATGGTCTGGCCGGTGCGCACCACCCCGGCCTCGAGATCGACAATCCCGACGTCGTCGATCACGATCGGCCGCGCCTGGCCGCGGTGGGGGGCGAACTCGTCGAGCGGCAGGGCCACGCCGATGGCGAAGGCGCCCATCGCCAGCGCGAGCGGCAGCGCGACATAGCGCACTTTCTTGGATAGTTTCCTGGTCACGGCGGCCATCTTTGAAGAAAAAGCAATTTTATTTTGTATTCACAGAAAGCGCCATGGCCGCGCCGCCGGGCGGCCCGGTCCCGTGGTCGGAAATGAAAAAATCCCTTCATCCGGCCGCGGGGCCAAAGGAAGGGATTTTGTCGCTGCCGTCCGGGGACGACAGGGGGCGATCA
>NZ_PXWF02000252.1 GCF_003011895.2 Massilia glaciei
CGCTGCCGTCCGGGGACGACAGGGGGCGATCAGCGCTTGATGACCAGCTGCGAAGGCAGGCTGTGCAGGTAAGCGGCCAGATCGGCCATGTCCTTGCGCGACAGGTTGGCCACCTGGCCGGCCATGATCGCGTTGTTGCGGCCGAAGGAACCGTCGGAGCGCTTGTACGACACGAGCGCGTGCTCGAGGTAGTTGGCGTGCTGGCCGGCCAGCTTTGGATAGCTCGGGTCGATCGGCGAGCTGTAGTCGGCGCCGTGGCAGGCCGCGCAGTTGTACTTCTTGGCCAGCTCGGCGCCTTTGGTGATGTTGCCGCCGGCGAAGGCATTGACGGAGACGACGCCGCAGAACAGGGCTGTGATAATTTTCTTCATGGCTAGCTCCTTATTTCGCGGTGGTGGATTGCTGGGCGTAGTACGCGGCCACATCGGCGATGTCCTGGTCCGACAGGCTGGCGGCGATGCCGCGCATGCTCGGGTGCTTGCGCTCGCCCTTCTTGTAGGCGGTCAACGCGTTTTCGAGGTACTTGGCGGTCTGGCCACCGATCTTCGGCACCGCGAAAACCTCAGGGAAGGTCGCCTTGTAGCCCGGAATGCCGTGGCAACCGATACACATTTCAACCTTGTTGGCCGCAGCCTTGGGGTTTCCAACGATGTCCGCCGCTGCGGCGACGTTGGCGAAGCCGGCGAGCACGATAAGTGCGAAGAGTTTTTTCATGGTGGCGAGGGTAAGGTGGTAATCGGGTGCGGCACGTGCAAAAAGGCTATGTTTCGCACTATCAACCTGTGATTTTAACCCAAGACGCTGGCGCAGTCCACATTGACCGTTGCCGGCCCACGGTGAATTTGTTCTAAGCGG
>NZ_PXWF02000253.1 GCF_003011895.2 Massilia glaciei
GGCGCTGGCCGGCGCCGGCGCCGGCGGCACCAGCGCGTTCATGCCGATGTCGTCGACGCTGACGCTGACGTTGGCCAGCACCACCACGCCGCGTTCGCCGTCGGCCGTGAAGCCGATGAAGCTGGCGTAGCCGCCCGTCATGCCGTTGTGCCAGACCACCGGCCGTCCGCGCACGTCCTGCAGGTGCCACGCGAGTCCGATCGCGAGGCCGGGCATGCCGCTGTCGCGTTGGGCCAGGCGCACCGCGTGCAGGCCGCGCGGCGTGCCCGCCGCATCCGGCCCGGCCAGCATGTGCGCCCGCAGATAGGCCAGCATGTCGTTCATGTTCGAGCGCAGCGCGCCGGCGCCGGGAAGTCCCAATTGGAGACCTGCTGGCCGCGCGCGCCGTGGCCCGGCGCCAGTTGCGCCCGCATCGCAGGGGTCAGGGCGACGCCCGTCGAGTGCATCCCGAGCGGCGCGCCGATGCGCTGGCGCACCAGCTCCGCGTACGGCTTGCCCGCCTGCGCCGCCAGCGCCTGGCCGAGCAGGCCGTAGCCCAGATTCGAGTATTCGTACCGCGCGCCCGGCGCGCGCGGCAGCGCGTAGCCGGCCAGGAAGGTCTTGAGGTCGGCCTCGGCGTAGTCGGCGTAGGGATTGTCGGCCCGCTTCGGCATCAGGTTCAGGGGCAGGCGCGGCAGCGCCGAGGTCTGGGTCGCGAGGTCGAGCAGGGAGATCGCGCGGCCCTGGTGGCGCGGGATGGCGTAGCCGGGCAGCAGGGCGCCGACCGGGTCGTCGAGCTTGACCTCGCCGCGCGCGACGGCGTCGGCCAGCAGCAGCGCGGTGAAGGTTTTGCTGACCGAGCCGATCTCGTAGACCGTGTCGGCGTCGGGCGCGCGCGGCGCCACGCGCGAGACCACGCCGAAGGCCGACACCCGCCGCTCCTTGCCGATGATGGTGCCGATGACGAGGCCGGGCACGACGCCGCCGGCCACGCGGGCGCCGGCCATGCGCGCCAATTCGGCTTCGAGCGGGCGGGCCGCGCCCGCGTGCGCGGCGGCGGTGGCGAGCAGGGTGCAAGCGAAAAACAGTTTCATGCGTTTCTCCATGGTGTCATTGTGGAAATAGTGTAACACATGAGTTACACCGTGAAACCGATGGGTTACTAATTTTTTTGCTGTTCCGCGATCGCCTATACTGTGGGCTCGCAAACGAAGGGGCGGGGACATGGACAAGCAGGACACGCAGGAGAAACAGGAAAAGAACGGCGGCGGCGGCGATGACGGCACGCCAAAATTCGGGCGCCTGCTGCTGGTGCTGGGGGCGGCGGTGGTGGTCTGCGGGGTGCTGACGTATGTGATGGGAACGTATTTCCCGAGGTTTTGAACGAACGGCGGGGCGCCCGGGCGGCGCCCCGCCGCACACTGTCCAGAGGGCGGGACGCCCAACCGGCGCCCCGCCACTATGCGATCAGGGCACGAGCGCGCGCTTGGACGATTGCTTGGCGCGGATCTCGGCGCCGGTTTTTTGGATCGCGGCCAGCCGCGCGGCGGTGCCGGGGTGGTTCGCCACGTAGCCGTTGAGGACCGTGGCCGGATGCGCCGCCGCGAGCTTTTTCCAGAACTCGTCGACCGGCTCGATGTCGTAGCCGGCGCGCGCGAGCAGGTACAGGCTCAGGCTGTCGGCGGCCGCGTCGAGCTCGGGCGGGGTGGCGCGGATGCCGCCACTGCCGATCAGCAGCGACTGGTCGGGCCGCACATTCATGAGGTTGTCGATCATGCTTCCGATGGTGCCGGCGTTGCGCTGCACGTTGACGTGGCCGAGCATGTTGTGGGCGATCGCCTTGGCCATCACATAGGCCAGTTCGCGGTCGGTGCGGGCGAACTGCATCATGCCGCGCGTGACCATCACGCGCGCGCCGTCGGCGTACGAGTTGACGTTGTCGGCGTTGCCCAGTTCGACCGCGAAGCCGCAGGCGCGCGTGACGGGGATGTCGAGCTGGCGGTTGCCGCCGTCGCGCTCGACGACCATCGGCAGGCTCGCCTGCTTGCGCACGAGCGGGCCGAACACGGCGCCGGCCATGGTCGAGGCGTTGCGTCCGACCGGCAGCGGCTTGCCGCCGGCCGAGAGCAGGCGGTCGCCGCGCTCGAGCCCGGCGCGCGAGGCGCCGCTGCCGGCCAGCACGCCTGTCACCTGCAGCCGCTCGCCCATGCCGAGCACGAGGTGGGCCGCCTCGTTGTATTCGCCCGGATACGAATGGCGGTTCTTGGCCGTGAAGCCGAGCAGGTTGCGCGCCTTGTCCTTGCACAGGTCGGCGTTTTGGATCAGCAAGGGCGCCGCGACCCGGTACAGCCGGTCCTGCAGCGCCGCCATTTTGTTGAGCACGTCGGCGGCGGCCGCCACGCGCGGGGTGATCGGCGAGGCGACATCGGGCGTGGCCGCCGGGGTGGCGCCGGCCGCGGGCGCGTTGTGCGTCTGGGTCGGGCTCACGCAGGCCGACAGCGCCATCGCCATCGACAAGCCCAGCACAGCCGGGCGCAGACCATTGAAACGGGTCATAGAATTCCTTGGTTTTATTGTTTGCCGGTGCTGCCGAAGCCGGCCGCACCGCGTTCGCTCGTGTCGAACTCGTCGACGATGTTGAAGCCGACCTGGACGACGGGGACGATGATGAGCTGGGCCAGGCGTTCCATCGGCGCCAGCGTGAACGCGCTTTGGCCGCGGTTCCAGGTCGACACCATCAACTGGCCCTGGTAGTCGGAGTCGATCAAGCCTACCAGATTGCCGAGCACGATGCCGTTCTTGTGGCCCATGCCGCTGCGCGGCAGGATCATGGCCGCGTAGCCCGGGTCGGCCACGTGGATCGCCAGCCCGGTCGGGATCAACACGGTGGCGCCGGCCTCGATGGTGATGGCGGCGTCGATGCAGGCGCGCAGGTCGAGCCCGGCGCTGCCGGGGGTGGCGTAGGCCGGGAGCAGGTCCTTCATGCGCGGGTCGAGGATTTTGATGTCGATGCTTTTCATGTTCCGATCTTGTTCCTGGTAAAAAAATTCAACTCAGCAGCGCGCTGTGTTCGATCCGCTTCGCGATCTCCAAGACCAGCTGGCGCGCCAGCGTCAGCTTGTCGGCGCGCGGCAGCACGGTGTGGCCGTGCTCGTCGAACAGGATGATCGTGTTGTCATCCTGCCCGAAGGTGTGGTGGCCGATATTGCCCACCAACAAGGGGATGCCCTTTTTCTCGCGCTTGCCGGCGCCGTAGCCGAGCAGGTTCTCCGATTCGGCGGCGAAGCCAACGCAGTACGGCCAGCCCGACACCGAGGTGGTGGCGGCGACGGTGGCGAGGATGTCCTCGTTCTGTGCGAACTCGAGCACCGGCGGGGCCCCGCCCTCGGTTTTTTTCATTTTCTGTTCGCTGGCGTTGGCCACGCGCCAGTCGGCCACGGCGGCCACGCCGATGAACACGTGCTGGCCCTTGAGGTTGGCCATGACGGCGTCGAGCATCTGGCGCGCGCTCTGGACGTCGATGCGGCGCACCCCGTGCGGGGCCGGCAGCGCGGTCGGCCCCGACACCAGCAGCACCTCGGCGCCGGCCTCGCGCGCCGCGCGCGCGACCGCGTAGCCCATCTTGCCCGAGGACAGGTTGGTGATGCCGCGCACCGGGTCGATCGGCTCGAAGGTGGGGCCGGCCGTGATCAGGACGCGCCGCCCGGCCAGCGACTTGGGCTGGAACGAGGCGACCAGCTCGTCGAGCAGCTCGGCGGCCTCGAGCATGCGGCCCAGGCCGGTCTCGCCGCAGGCCTGGTCCCCGGCCCCCGGGCCGAGGATGGTCACGCCGTCCTCGCGCAGCCGGGCCACGTTGCGCGCGGTGGCCGGGTTGTCCCACATCTCGACGTTCATGGCCGGCGCCACCAGCAGCGGCAGCCGGCGCGGGCGCGCCAGGCACAGCGTCGAGAGCAGGTCGTCGCACACGCCGTGCGCGAGCTTGTAGATGAAGTCGGCCGAGCAGGGCGCGATCAAAATGGCGTCGGCGCCGCGGGTGAGGTCGATGTGGGCCATGTTGTTGGCCACGCGCGGATCCCACTGGTCGGTGTGGACCGTGTGGCCCGAGAGCGCCTGCATCGTCACGGCGGTGATGAAGTGGGTCGCGGCGTCGGTCATGACGACCTGCACCGAGGCGCCCTGCCTGACCAACGCGCGGCACAATTCGGCCGACTTGTAGCAGGCCACGCCGCCCGACAGGCCGAGCACGATTTTCTTATCCTTGAGGTCAAGCGGCATCGCAACTCCTTGGTTCAGCTCTTGTTGACCCGGCGCAGCTCGTCGATCACGAACAGGGCCACGCCGACGCAGATGGCGCTGTCGGCCACGTTGAAGGCCGGGAAGTGGATGCCGGCGTAGTGGAAGTCGAGGAAGTCGATCACGTGGCCGTAGGCGATGCGGTCGATCACGTTGCCGATGGCGCCGCCCATGATCAGCGACAGCGACCAGCAGAACAGGCGCTGGGCGGGATTTTTGCGCAGCATCTGGAGCATCACGGCGACGGCCACGACGCCGATGGCGGTGAAGAACCAGCGCTGCCAGCCGCCGGCGTTGCCCAGGAAGCTGAAGGCGGCGCCCGGGTTATACACCAGCACCAGGTTGAAGAACGAGGTCACCGGCATCGTTTCGTAGTGCACGAACAGCTTGGTGATGACGATTTTGGTGAGCTGGTCGGCCAGGATGACGATGGCGGCGATGCCGAGCCAGGGCAGCATGCTGGCGCCCGATGTTGGGCGGGACGTCGAAAAGAGTTTTTTAGTGGTGGCCATGGTTGTGGTGTCAGGTGGATGGCCGCCATGCCCGGGTCGGGCATGGCGGTGGGGCGCCGGGGCGCCAACGGGCAGCGGGCAGCGGGAGCCTAGGCGAAGGCGCGCCGTTCGCCGCCGCCGAACAGGTTGCTCACGCAGCGCCCGCACAGGCCCGCGTGTCCGGCGTGGCTTCCGACGTCGGCCCGGTAGTGCCAGCAACGCTCGCACTTGGGCGCGGCCGAGGCGGACACCTCGACCGACTCCTCGGTCTCGGACGCCACTTCGAGCGCCCTGGCCTGCGAGGTGATGAACACGAAGCGCAGTTCGTCGTCGAGGCTGGCGAGCAGCGCGAACTTGGCGGCGGCCGCCTTGAACGTGATCTCGGCCTGCAGCGACGAGCCGATCGCGCCAGAGGCGCGCAACTCCTCGAGCTGCTTGGTGACGTCGGCGCGCACCGCGCGCAGGGCGTTGAACTTGTCGAGCACCGCCGCGCCGTCGGCCACCTGCGGCAGCTCCCAGTAGGTCTGGGTGAAGATGGTCTCGGCGCTGTCCTGGTAGGCCGCCTGCGTGGCGAACACCGCCCACGCCTCCTCGGCCGTGAACGAGAGCGTCGGCGCCATCAGGCGCAGCAGGCTTTGGGCCAGGTGCCACAGGGCGCTCTGGGCCGAGCGGCGCTCCGGCGAGTCCGGCGCGCAGGTGTACAGGCGGTCCTTGATGACGTCGAGGTAGAAGCCGCCCAGGTCCTCCGAGCAGTAGTTCTGCAGCTTCGAGATCACGGGATGGAACTCGTAGTTCTCGTAGTGGGCCAGGATGTCGGCCTGCAGCGCGGCCATGCCGGCGATCGCGTAGCGGTCGATCTCGACCATCGCGGCGACCGGCACCGCGTGCTGCGCCGGGTCGAAGTCCGAGGTGTTGGCCAGCAGGAAGCGCAGCGTGTTGCGGATGCGCCGGTACGACTCGGTCACGCGCTTGAGGATCTCGTCGGAGATTGACAACTCGCCCGTGTAGTCGGTCGAGGCGACCCACAGGCGCAGGATGTCGGCGCCGAGCGTGTCGTAGATTTTCTGCGGCGCCAGCGTGTTCTGGAGCGACTTGGACATCTTCTTGCCTTCGGCGTCGACCGTGAAGCCGTGCGTGAGCAGGGCCTTGTACGGCGCCCGGCCGTTGAGCATCGACGACGTCAGCAGCGACGAATGGAACCAGCCGCGGTGCTGGTCCGAGCCCTCGAGGTAGAGGTCGGCCGGGAACGCCGACTGCCCGGCGTGCGAGCCGCGCAGCACCGTCTGGTGGGTGGTGCCGGAGTCGAACCAGACGTCGAGCGTGTCCTTGTTCTTGATGTACATGGCGGCGTCGTCGCCGAGCAGGTCGGCCGGCTCGATGGCGAGCCAGGCGTCGATGCCTTTCTGTTCGATCAGCTTGGCGACCTGCTCGAGCAGTTCAGGGGTGCGCGGATGCAGCGCGCCGGTCTCCTTGTGGATGAAGAAGGCCATCGGCACGCCCCATTGGCGCTGGCGCGACAGGGTCCAGTCGGGACGGTTGGCGATCATCCCGTGCAGGCGCGCCTGGCCCCAGTCGGGGAAGAAGCGCGTTTCGGCGATGCCGTCGAGGGCGGCCTGGCGCAGCGTCTTGCCGCCGTCCTTGGGGACGAGGTCCATGCCGGCGAACCATTGCGAGGTCGCGCGGTAGACGATCGGGGTTTTATGGCGCCAGCAGTGCATGTAGCTGTGGTCGAACATCTTGACCTCGAACAGCGCGCCGGCGGCGGTGAGGGCCGCGCAGATCGGCTTGGACGCCTCCCAGATCGTCATGCCGCCGAACAGCGGCAGGGTCGAGGCGAAGCGGCCGTCGCCCATCACCGGCGTGAGCATCTCGTCGTCGCGCATGCCGTGCTCCTTGCACGAGATGAAGTCGTCGAGGCCGTAGGCCGGGGCCGAGTGGACCACGCCGGTGCCGGTTTCGGTGGTCACGTAGTCGGCCAGGTACATCGGCGAGAGGCGGTCGAAGAAGGCGTCGGCCGCGTGCAGCGGATGGCGGAAGCCGATGCCCTCGAGCGCGGCGCCGGCGCAGGTGGCCACGACCGCGCCCTCTAGCTTGTAGCGCGCCAGGCACGACGCGACCAGGTCCGCCGCCAGCACCAGCATCAGCGGGGCGCCGTCGCGGCTGGTTTGCACCAGCGCGTACTCGATCTCGGGATGGACGTTGAGCGCCTGGTTCGACGGGATGGTCCAAGGGGTGGTGGTCCAGATCGCGATGAAGCCGTCGCCGGCCGGCAGCGCCGGCAGGCCGAAGGCGGCGGCCAGTTTGGCGTGTTCGGCGAAGGCGAAGCCGACGTCGATGGCCGGGTCGCGCTTGTCCTGGTATTCGACCTCGGCCTCGGCCAGCGCCGAGCCGCAGTCGAAGCACCAGTTCACCGGTTTCAGGCCGCGGTAGACGTAGCCCTTGTCGAGCATGGTGCCGAGCGCGCGCAGCTCGTCGGCCTCGTTGCCGAAGGCCATGGTCAGGTAGGGGTTGTCCCACTCGCCGAGCACGCCGAGGCGGATGAAGTCCTTCTTCTGGCGCTCGACCTGGGCGTTGGCGTAGGCGCGCGCGCGGGTGAGCACGTCGGCCGTGGGCAAGCCCTTGCCGTGCAGTTTTTCGATCTGGATCTCGATCGGCATGCCGTGGCAATCCCAGCCCGGCACGTACGGCGCGTCGAAGCCGGCCATGGTGCGCGACTTGACGACCATGTCCTTGAGGATCTTGTTGACCGCGTGGCCGAGGTGGATGTCGCCGTTGGCGTACGGCGGGCCGTCGTGCAGGATGAATTTGGGGCGCCCGGCGCAGGCCTTGCGCACGCGCTCGTAGACCTTCTTGTCCTGCCATTGCTGGACCCAGCCCGGCTCGCGCCGGGCGAGGTCGCCGCGCATCGGGAACGGCGTGTCGGTCATGTTGACCGGGTATTTGCTGGCGGCCTTCTTGGGGCCCTTCGGGGCCGGGGCGGGCGCGGGGGTGCTGCTCTCTGGGGTTTTGTCGGACATGTTTTTCTTCAAGTGTGAATGGCGGTTGTCTGGTTGGGCCGGGCGGCGCGCTTGGCGCGGCCGGCCGGCGTTGGTCTGGGCGGCGTCAAATTCGGTCCAGCGCGGTCAGGGCGCCGGCGCGCTGCGCGAAGTAGGCGCGCGCATGGCCGGCGTCGGCGGCGATGGCCGCCGTCAGGTCCGCCAGGCCCGTGTATTTTTCCTCGTCGCGGATTTTCTCGAGGAATTCGACGCCCACCAGCTTGCCGTAGCACGGCCGGTCGTAGTCGAACAGGTGCACCTCGAGCAGCACGCGGCCGCTGTCGTCGACGGTGGGGCGCACCCCGAGGCTGGCGACGGCCGGCAGCGCCCGCGGGCCCAGCCCGTGCACCCGCACCACGAACACCCCGGACAGCGCCGGGCGGTGCGCCACGCGCAGGTTCAGGGTCGGAAAGCCGAGCGTGCGTCCGAGCTTGGCGCCGTGGATCACGTGGCCCGATATCGCGTACGGGTGGCCCAGCAGCGCGTGGACCCGGTCGAAGTCGCCCTGCGCGAGCGCGGCGCGCACCGCCGACGAGGAGATCCGCTCCCCGCCGTGCAGCACCGCCGGCAGCGTCTCGACGGCGAAGCCGTGGCGCGCGCCGGCCTCGGCCAGCGTGGCGACGTTGCCCGCGCGCCCGGCGCCGTAGCTGAAGTCGGCGCCGACCATGAGCCACTTGACGTGCAGGCCCTCGGCCAGCACGCGGGAGGTGAATTCGGCGGGCGGCATGGCGGCGAAATGGGCGTTGAAATGCTCGACGATGACGCGGTCGATGCCGGCCGCGGCGAGCGAGCCGAGCTTGTCGCGCAGGTTGGCGATGCGGGTCGGCGCCCGCGACGGCTGGCCCGCGCGCTCGGCGAAGAACTCGCGCGGATGGGGCTCGAACGTCATCACCTCCGCCTCGAGGCCGAGCGCGTCGGCGGCGCCGCGCACGCGCGCGAGCAGGGCCTGGTGGCCGAGGTGGACGCCGTCAAAATTGCCGATCGTTAGCGCGCACGGCGCGCGCGCCCGGTCGTTGGGAAGTCCGCGAAATACCTTCATAGGTTCCAAAATCGTCAAGCTGGTGTGTGACGCCGCACGAAAACCGTGCCAAATGGATGATTATACGGTCAAGTTGCCCCTTGCACAGCCCCGGCGCCGGGCGGCGCCCTATTCAGCGCGCATTGAATCGGGCGCGGCAAAGAAAAAGCGCCGCCTGCGGGAAGCAGGCGGCGCTTTTTGGGGCGGCGCGGGCGCCGGCCGGGTTTAGTTCATCGGGCGGTTGAGCGCCATGATGTTGAAGCGCGCCAGGTCCTTGGTGCCGTCGGCGCCTGTCACCGTCTTGAAGGCGGCGATCGCCTGGGCCTTCTTGCCGGCGGCGGCGTAGGCCTGTCCGAGGTGCAGCTTGGCGTCGTCGGGACGGCGCAGCGCGTCGCTGGCGATCGCGTCGTTCATCATCTTCAGGCCGCGCTCGGTCTTGCCGGCCTGGACCAGGCCATAGCCGAGGGCCGCCAGGCCGTCGTGGTCCTTGACCTTGATCAAGCCCGCCTCGGTCGCGGCCAGGGTCTTGTCGGTCTCGGCGATGTTCTTGGCCGCCAGGTCCTTGAGGCGCTGGTGGCGCGCCGCCTCGGCGCCGACGCCGAGCACACCCTCTTTGTAGCCGCGGTCCATGACCTTGATCGCCTCGGCCGGGGCGCCGGCCTGCAGCACCAGCTGCGCCATCTCCATGAAGTCCGACGGCTTTTTGATCAGGTTGTTGACGAACTTGATGCGGTAGACGTCGACCGAGAGGCGGTTCGAGAAGCCGGGCTTGCTCGAAACGCGGTTGAGCAGGTCGGTCCAGTAGCTCGCCTTCGGGTAGTAGGTCGCCAGTTTTTCGATCGTGTTGACGTAGCCGGCCTTGTCGCCGCTCTTGAGGTTCAGGTTGGCGAGCATCTGCAGGCTGTCCTCGGACGGCGCGCGGCCGGCCTTGGCGTCGGCGTTCATCTGCTCCTTGAGGTCCTTGGTGGCCTGGCCGTAATTGCCCATCGAGTAGTAGTTCTGGATGAGGTAGGCGCGCATCTTCGGATCGTTGTTCTGCCGCAGCGATTTTTGGATCGCGGCGTTGGCGCGCGGGAAGTCGCGCGCGCGCATGTAGATGCCGACCAGGCCTTCGGAGAAGCGCGCGCTTTCGGCCGCAGACAGTTTGCCCGAGTTGATCAGGTATTCGAAGGCGTCGGCGGCGGCGAGGTTGTCGCCCGCGCCGGAGGCGGCGGCGGCGCGCACGCGCTCGATCAGGTAGGTTTCGTTGGGAGTCTTGTTGCCGGCGCGGGCGGCCTTGTTGACTTCGGCCAGCGCCTCTCTGTTTTTACCGGCTTTCATGAGCGCCTGCGCCGCTTGCAGCGGCACGCCGATTTCGCGGCGGACGTCGGCGGCTTGGGCGCTCGACAGGCCGATTGTTGCGGTGAATCCAATGGCGGCCATCGCGAGGCCGAGTTGAGCGAGTCGTAACTTGATCATATGAAATCTTTCAATCAAAAGGACACGGCAGGGAGTCCCTGCCGCGTCTCGGCAGGGATTGCCTGCCGTGTTCCTCACACAAAAAAGCGCTTACTGGAATTGTTCGTTGCCGACCATGCCAATCTTGGTCACCCGGAGGCGCTGGGCGGTTGCCATGACGCCGGCCACGTACTTGTAAGACACTAACTTATTCGGACGCAAATGCACTTCAGGCTGGTCTGCCATCGCCGCGACGTTGCTGAGCTTGGCTTCGAGCTCGGCGCGGTTCGGGACGATCACATTGTCCCACAGGATGGTGCCGTCGAAGTCGACGTCGATCGTCACGATCACCGGCGGCGTCACCATTTCGGGCGGCTTGCCGACCGGAAGGTTCAGATTGACCGAGTGATTTTGTTTCGGAATCGTGATAATCAACATGATGATCAGGACCAACATAACGTCGATCAAGGGTGTCATGTTCATTTCCATCATCGGTTGTGGATCCGCGTTGGCTGGACCGGAACTGCCGACATTCATACTCATGGTGTTTCCTTCTCAAATGTTGGGACTTGCGCAGTCCCGTTTCCCGTCAGGTGCCACGGGCGCTGCGCAAGCGGCGGCTTTACCTGGTTCAGCCTTTGTCGGGCGGTTCCGTGATGAAGCCCACCTTCTGAATCCCAGCACGTTGGGCCGTGTAAATCACCTTGCCGACGAACTCGTAGCGTGTTTCCTGGTCGCCACGAATGTGCACTTCCGGCTGTGGCAACTTGACAGCTTCCTTCTTGAGGAATTCAAACAGCTCGTCGGTGTTGTCAAGGCGTTTCGCGTTCCAGTACATGTCGCCATCTTTGTTCACAACGATGTTGACATTGTCAGGTTTCGTTTTCAGTAGCTGGTTAGTTTCTGTCGGCAACGCGATCTTTTGCAGCTTCAGAACTACCGGGCTCGTGATCAAGAAGATGATGAGCAGAACCAACATGATGTCGACGAGCGGCGTCGTGTTAATTTCTGAGATCACTACATCTTCATCTCCGCTTTCGGAGCCGATGCTCATCGACATGATTTATCCAATCTTTTTAGCGCCGGCAGCGCGGCCAGCTTCGCTGGTCGACATCGCGCCGGAGATCAGAACCGAGTGGACGTCGGCGCTGAACGAGCGGATGTCTTCCATCGCGGACTTGTTACGACGGACCAACCAGTTGTAACCCAGAACGGCAGGAACGGCGACGAACAGGCCGAAGGCGGTCATGATCAGCGCCTCGCCGACCGGGCCGGCGACCTTGTCGATCGATGCGTTACCGGTCATGCCGATGTTGGTCAGTGCGTGGTAGATGCCCCAAACGGTACCGAACAGACCGATGAACGGCGCGGTCGAACCGACGGTTGCCAGGAACGACAGGCCATCTTGCAGACGCGATTGCACTTTCTCAACTGCGCGCTGGATCTGCATCGTCACCCAGGTCGACAGGTCGATCTGCTCGAGCAGGGCGCCGTCGTGGTGCACGGTGGCCTTGGTGCCGGTCTCGGCGATGTAGCGGAATGGCGAACCGTCTTTCAGGGTCGCCGAACCGGCCGCGATCGAAGGGGCCTTCCAGAACTTGGCCGAAGCTTCCTTCGATTGCTTCATGATCTTCATCTGGTCGATCAGCTTGGTGACCAGGATGTACCACGAACCGATCGACATCAGGATCAGGATCACGAAGGTGCCCTTGGTGACGCCGTCGCCGTCGGTCCAGGCCGACTGGATGCTGAACGGGTTGTGGACTTCTTCGGTCGCGCCGGCTGCCGCGGCCGGGGCTTCAGGCTCGATTGCCGGGGTTTCTGCTGCCACTGGTGCGGCCGCGTCGACCGGTGCTGCGTCGACAGGTGCTGCTGCTTCGGTTGCGGGCGCTGCGGCCGGGGCCGGGGCCGGTGCGTCGGCGAATGCGACTGCGGTGGCCGAGAACAGGGCAGCCGCCAGGATAGCGGACAAACGGGTATTCTTAAACATGCTTCCTCCAAAATTATAAAATAATCAGTTCGCTGAAAATAATGACAACGAAATACACAAAGGTGAGACCGTGTGAAGCCCGGTCTTAATTCTCCAGCGTCCAGACATACTGCATTTGCATCCAATTTTGTGTCGGCACGCCATCGACCATGCCCGGCTTGAACCGGCACTTGCTGATGCCGTTGACCGCCGCCTTGTCGAGATCGCGCGAGCCGCTCGACTTGGTGACCTTCTGATCCATCACGCGTCCATCGGTGCCGATCAGGAAGCTTAGGGTCACGGTGCCGGTTTCTTCGTTGCGCATCGAGGCCTTTGGATATTCAGGCTTCGCGCAAGTGTTGAAATCGGCAACCGCCGCGACCGTCACCGACTTGGCCGGCGTGGTGGTCGGCGGCGCGGACGGCTGTGGCAACGCCCGGATCAGTTCGGTCGTGGCCGGCTTGACGTTGGTCACGGCTGCCATCTGGCTCGGTGGCGGAGGTTGTTGCACGTTCACTTCGACCGGCGGCACGAACGGAGGCGGCGGGGCCTTCATTTCGGGCGGCGGTGGCGGTGGCGGCACATCCGGTGGTGGAAGCGGCTTGGCCTCTTCGATGATTTGGGTTTCTACCACCTCGGCCATTTTAGCGACCACGCGGGTTCCCAGGCCCGATACCGCCGCCCAACCCACGAACAGGTGAAGGACGATGACGACGGCGATGCCAGTGAAATTCTTCCCGGTGTTCTTCTCATGTGAAAAATTCATGCCTGCTTTCTCCAATACCAGCTTCTCTTGTTGCTACTAAACCCACTGAATGCGGCGAAAAAAACTGGCCGCATCCGGGACATCGGCGAATTATACATACGAACTTCTATTTCCAAAATACATTTTTGCACGCCCAAACCGGGTCGGTTCGGGCGCGTATGACGGGACGCCGGTCCCGTGTTTGTGGGGCGGACCGCGGTGTCACGGATTGCGCCAAAACCCCGGCGCAATTTACTGCTTCCACTCTGTCTTCCGAATGAGGCGCGGGAGCGCGAGCGCCGCGGACACTGGATTCATGATTGGCAATTCATTATGCAATTGCTATGTGCTGCCAACTATAACCAGTTACCGGAACTGATGGCGTCCGGTTGAAAGCTGTGCCCGCCACCCGGGTTGGAACGGGTCCCTTTGGCGCTTGCCAGCGGGTGGCAAGCGCGCCGCCGGAGGGAGTGCCGGCGGCGGGGCGGGGGGGGGCGGCGCACGTAAAACAGGCTTGCTGTCGCGTTGACCGGTACAGGATCTACATTAGCATACTTTATTGCGATGCTGTTCACCTAAATTGGGGGTATTGTCGTGTAAGTTCATGCTGCGTCGCAGCATTCCAGGGCCCGCGGAAGGTGGGCGGCGCGCGCTGCGGCCCGGCTGCGGCGGGGTGGGGCGGGCCCGGCGCCGCGCTGCTGCGCTGCGGCAGGGCGGGTCGGGCCGGGCGGGGGGGGCGGCGGCGCCGGAAGGCGAACTAGGAGGCTGTCGGACTTAGGATCGTCGGCTGCAAAAAGTGTCGGACGGTCCATATTTCGCCGCTTTCTCGGCCAATAGCTCGCTATTGGCACTGCGAAATCGCCAAAATCTGTCCTCGCCCGGCACTTTTTTCGCTTCGACTCCCTAAGTCCGACAGCCTCCTAGCTGCGGCTGCGCTTTTCGCGCTTGCACTCGAGGCCGCTGACGATGCTGCCGTCGGGGTCGACCGTGTCGAGGTGGACGTCGAAGCCCCACAGGCGCGCCACGTGCTTGAGCACCTCCTGCGCGTGCTGGTTGAGCGGGCGGCGCTGGAACTGGCTGTGGCGCAGCGTCAGCGCGCGGTCGTCGCGGGTGTTGACCTGCCAGACTTGGATGTTCGGTTCGCGGTTGCCCAGGTTGTACTGCTCGGCGAGGCGGTTGCGCACGTAGCGGTAGCCGCGCTCGTCGTGGATGGCGGAGATCTCGAGCTTGTCGTTGTTGTCGTCGTCGAGCACGGCGAAGAAATGGAAGTCGCGGATCAGCTTGGGCGAGAGGTACTGGGCGATGAAGCTCTCGTCCTTGAAGTTGCGCATCGCGAAGTCGAGCGCGGCGCGCCAGTCGGTGCCGGCGATGGCCGGGAACCACTCGCGGTCTTCTGGCGTGGGGTGCTCGCAGATGCGGCGGATGTCGGTCATCATGGCGAAGCCGAGCGCGTACGGGTTGATCCCGTTGTAGTGCGCGCTGGTCGCGGGCGGCTGGTAGACCACGTTGGTGTGGCTTTGCAAAAACTCCATCATGAAGCCGTCGCCGACCACGCCCTCGCTGTAGAGCTCCTGCAGGATCGTGTAGTGCCAGAACGTGGCCCAGCCCTCGTTCATGACCTGGGTCTGGCGCTGCGGGTAGAAGTACTGGCTGATCTTGCGCGTGATGCGCACCAGCTCGCGCTGCCAGGGCTCGAGCAGGGGCGCGTATTTCTCGATGAAGTAGAGCAGGTTTTCCTCGGGCTCGGGTGGGAAGCGCGGCGCCACCACGTCGGCCTCGGCCTCGTCGCGCCGCGGCACCGTGCGCCACAGCGCGTTGACCTGCGACTGGGCGTACTCCTCGCGCTCCTTCTGGCGCGCGTCCTCCTGCGCCAGCGACAGTTTGGCCGGGCGCTTGTAGCGGTCGACCCCGTAGTTCTGCAGCGCGTGGCAGGAGTCGAGCAGCAGCTCGACCGCGTCGATGCCGTGGCGCTGCTCGCACTCGGCGATGAAGTTTTTGGCGAACACCATGTAGTCGACGATGGCGTCGGCGTCGGTCCAGGTGCGGAACAGGTAGTTCCCCTTGAAGAAGGAGTTGTGGCCGTAGGCCGCGTGCGCGATCACCAGCGCCTGCATGGTCAGGCTGTTCTCCTCCATGAGGTAGGCGATGCACGGGTTGGAGTTGATGACGATCTCGTAGGCGAGCCCCATCTGGCCGCGCTTGTAGCTTTTTTCGGTCGACAGGAAGTGCTTGCCGAACGACCAGTGGTGGTAGGAGACCGGCATGCCGACCGAGGTGTAGGCGTCCATCATCTGCTCGGCGCTGATGATCTCGAGCTGGTTGGGGTAGGTGTCGAGCCCGAATTGTTGGGCGACGCGGCGGATCTCGTCGTGCGCGTGCTCGATCAGGTCGAACGTCCATTCGGACTGCTCGGGCAGCGCGCGCGGGTGTTTCGGGTCTCTTGGCATGGTGAACCTCCGTGGTTGCCGGGCGGCCCGCGCGTCAGCGCGGCTGTTTTTTGAACAGCTCGCGGAACACGGGGTAGATGTCGGCCGGCGTGACGATTTTTTGCATGGCGAAATGGCGGTGGTGGTCGGCCACCTCGGCGTACTGCTCCCACAGGTTCTGGGCCGGGCCGTCGGTGATCTCGACATAGGTGTAGTACTGGACCGCCGGCAGGATGGTGTTGATCAGGAGCTGCTTGCACAGCAACGAGTCGTTGTCCCAGTTGTCGCCGTCGGAGGCCTGCGCCACGTAGCTGTTCCACTCGCCGCTGCCGTAGCGCTCGCCGATGACCTTGGTCAGCAGCTGCAGCGCAGACGACACCACGGTGCCGCCCGACTCGCGCGAATGGAAGAACTCCTCCTCGTCGACCTCGGCCGCGGCGGTGTGGTGGCGGATGAAGACGACGTCGATCTTGTCGTAGGCGCGCTTGAGGAACAGGTAGAGCAGGATGAAGAAGCGCTTGGCGGTGTCCTTGCGGCTCTCGTCCATCGAGCCCGAGACGTCCATGATGCAGAACATGACGGCCTGGGTCATCGGCTTGGGCACCTTGACGCGGTTGCTGTAGCGCAGGTCGAACGGGTCGATGAACGGGATCGCGAGCAGCCGCGTGTGCAGGTGGTGGATCAGTTTTTTGAGCTCGAGCACCCGCGGGTCGTCGAGCGCGGTGCTGGCCATGACGAGCTCGGCGAGCTCGTGCTCGGCCTTGGTGAGCGCCTTGCGCGAGGAGCCGCCCACGGCGAGGCGGCGCCCGAGCGCGCCGCGCAGCGAGCGCAGCACGTGGATGTTGGACGGCGTGCCCGACATGTTGTAGCCGGCGCGCTGGTTCTTGAATTCGGTCGTCGCGGTCAGCTGCGTCTTGACCATGTTGGGCAGCTCGAGGTCCTCGAAGAAGTAGTTCATGAATTCTTCGCGCGAGAGCTCGAAGATGAAGTCGTCCTCGGAGGCCTGGTCGGTGTTGCCGGCCTTGCCGCGGCCGGCGCCGGCGCCGCCCTTGGGCCGGTTGAACTGGTCGCCCTTTTGATACTCCTTGTTGCCCGGGTTGATGGTTTCCCAGACGCCGCCGTGGGCGTGGCCGAAATTGGGCTCGTTGACATCCTTGACGGGGATCGAGACCTTCTCGCCGTTTTCGATGTCGGTGATCGAGCGCCCCTTGATGGCGCGCCCGACCGCTTCCTTGATCTGGCTCTTGTAACGCCGTAGGAAGCGCTCGCGGTTGACCGCGGACTTGTTCTTGCCCTGCAAGCGTCGGTCGATGAGGTAAGTCAAAACATGCCTCCTGCTCAAACTAGCGCGGCGGGCCGGGCCGCGCGCGGCCCGGATCCGGTTCGATCATCCTAGATTCCCCAGTTGGACAGGCGCGAGTGTGCGTTTTTCCGGCTTTCTGGCTAGGCGTGACGACGACGCAGACTCCATTCTGATAGGAGGAACAACAACGCCAGGAAGCCGGAAAAATGTGCAATCGCGCCTGTAGCGCAGGCACCCAAAAGGTGAAGCATTTAAATGCGAAAACATCAATGGAATACAAGTACTTATCGAAACCAATGAGCGGTCAACTGGGGAATCTAGGATCATACGCCGCCGATGCCTATGACGATTTCCGCACACGCAAATACCATTCGCACAGCAGGCGCACCTGCTTGGCGGTGTAGCCCTTTTCGACCATGCGCGCGACGAAGTCGGCGTGCTTGTTGGCGTCCTCGGCGCTGGCCTTGGCGTTGAACGAGATCACGGGCAGCAACTCCTCGGTGTTGGAGAACATCTTCTTCTCGATCACGGTGCGGAATTTCTCGTAGCTGGTCCAGGCCGGGTTCTTGCCGCCGTTGGTGGCGCGCGCGCGCAGCCCGAAGTTGACGATCTCGTTGCGGAAATCCTTGGGGTTGCTGATGCCGGCCGGCTTTTCGATTTTTTCGAGCTCGCTGTTGAGCGAATCGCGGTCGAAGCTCTCGCCCGTGTCGGGGTCGCGGAACTCCTGGTCCTGGATCCAGAAGTCGGCGAACGTGACGTAGCGGTCGAAGATGTTCTGGCCGTACTCGGAATAGCTCTCGAGGTAGGCGGTCTGGATCTCTTTGCCGATGAAGTCGACGTAGCGCTGCGCCAGGTGCTCTTTGATATACGAGAAGTAGCGCTGCTCGGTCTCGGGCGGGAACTGCTCGCGCTCGATCTGCTGCTCGAGCACGTAGAGCAGGTGCACCGGGTTGGCCGCGACCTCGGTGGTGTCGAAGTTGAACACCTTCGACAAAATCTTGAACGCGAAGCGCGTCGAGAGCCCGTTCATGCCCTCGTCGACGCCGGCGTAGTCGACGTACTCGTGCATCGACTTGGCCTTAGGGTCGGTGTCCTTGAGGTTCTCGCCGTCGTAGACGAGCATCTTGGAGAAGATGGACGAGTTATCGGGGTCCTTCAGGCGCGACAAAATGGCGAACTGGGCCATCATTTTCATGGTGCCGGGCGCGCACGGCGCGGCCTCGAGCGAGGAGTTGCGGATCAGCTTGTCGTAGATCTTGACCTCGTCGGTCACGCGCAGGCAGTACGGCACCTTGACGATGTAGATGCGGTCGAGGAAGGCCTCGTTGTTGCGGTTGTTGCGGAAGGTCTTCCATTCGGACTCGTTCGAGTGGGCCAGGATGATGCCGTCGAACGGGATCGCGCCGAAGCCCTCGGTGCCCTTGTAGTTGCCCTCCTGGGTGGCGGTGAGCAGCGGATGGAGCACCTTGATCGGCGCCTTGAACATCTCGACGAACTCCATCAGGCCCTGGTTGGCCAGGCACAGGCCGCCCGAATAGCTGTAGGCGTCGGGGTCGTCCTGGGCGTAGTCCTCGAGCTTGCGGATGTCGACCTTGCCGACCAGGGAGGAGATGTCCTGGTTGTTCTCGTCGCCCGGCTCGGTCTTGGAGATCGCGATCTGCTTGAGCACCGACGGGTAGCGCCTGACCACGCGGAACTGGTTGATGTCGCCGTTGAACTCGTGCAGCCGCTTGACCGCCCACGGGCTCGGGATGGTGCGCAGGTAGCGCCGCGGGATGCCGTAGTCCTCCTCGAGGATCACGCCGTCCTCGTCCTCGTTGAACAGGCCGAGCGGCGACTCGTTGACCGGCGAGCCTTTCAAGCAATAGAACGGGACCTGCTCCATGAGCAGCTTGAGCTTTTCGGCGATCGACGACTTGCCGCCGCCGACCGGGCCGAGCAGGTAGAGGATCTGCTTGCGCTCCTCGAGTCCCTGGGCCGCGTGGCGGAAGTAGGACACCACCTGCTCGATGACCTCCTCGGTGCCGTAGAAATCGCGGAAGGCGGGGTAGATCTTGATGACCTTGTTGGCGAAGATGCGCGACAGGCGGGTGTCGTTGCGGGTGTCGACGAGCATCGGCTCGCCGATCGCGGCGAGCATGCGCTCGGGCGCGCTGGCGTAGGTCAGCCGGTCCTTCTTGCACAGTGCCAGATACTCGGTCAGGGAGTACTCCTCCTCGCGGGTACGCTCGTAACGAGCTGCGTAGTTGTCAAAAATGGTCATTTGAATGTCCTTTAATGTAATTACACGTCACTGTCCTGGCTATCGAACCGGTTGTCGAACCGTTGGCCCAGGCGGGTCTTGGCGCACTCCTGTTTTGCATCGCGGCCGCGCCCGCCGGCGCCGCTTGCGCGGACCGGCGGAAAACGCCCGTCGACATTTATTATTGTTCCGGATTTTCCGGTGGTTTTTATTGCTCTTGGCCTATGCTTACGCCTGTGAAATTTATTATGTGCCTAATAGTTCTGGAAGTCAAAGCAATGGTGCGTAAGCGTTTGTAACTTGCCTAAGTGTCTGATTTAAAAGTATAAAACGACAATTCCGGCGTCTTGGGCGGGGCCCGCTTCGACGCACCCACGCGCCTATTTTCACCGATTGCGGCGCGCCGCGCGCGCGCTCCGGCGCCCGCGTGCCGACCCCGTCAAACCGGTGCCCCGAATTAAAAAATGGAAGACAGGATAGTGCACGAACTGGCCAAGCGGTGGCGCACGCAAACGGGCAGTCCAAGGGGCACGCAAAAGCGCACGCAAAAGCGCACGCGCGCACGCAAAAGCGCACGCGAACGCGCGGTGCGCCCCGTGCGCGCGGCAAAAACGACCGGCGCGCGCCCTGTGCGGGCGGAAAAGCCGGCGCCGCCGCTCGGGCGCGGCCCGCTTGCGCTACACTCATGGGCGGGGCGGCGCGCCGACGCGCGGCCCCATCCCAAGCACCGCCATTTCGCCGGAGATAAAACATGCCGAACGACCGCTTCGACGCCCTGCGCACGATCGTGCAACAGATGCCCAAGGCCGAATTGCACATCCATATCGAAGGCTCGCTCGAGCCCGAGCTGATCTTTGCGCTGGCGCAAAGGAACGGCGTTTCCCTGCCGTACGAATCGGTCGCGCAGTTGCGCCAAGCGTACGATTTCGCCGACCTGCAATCGTTCCTCGACATTTATTACGCCGGCGCGAGCGTGCTGCGCGAGGAGCGCGACTTCTACGACATGACGATGGCCTACCTGCGCCGCGCGCACGCCGACAACGTGCGCCACGCCGAGATCTTCTTCGACCCGCAGACCCACACCGCGCGCGGGGTCCCGATGGCCGCGGTGGTCGGCGGCATCTTCCGCGCCTGCCAGGACGGCCCCATCAGCGCCAGCCTGATCATGTGCTTCCTGCGCCACCTGTCCGAGGAGGAGGCCATCGCCACGCTCGAGGAGGCGCTGCCGTTCCGGGACAAGATCATCGGGGTCGGGCTCGACTCGTCCGAGCGCGGCCACCCGCCCGAGAAATTCATGCGCGTGTTCCGGCGCTGCAAGGAGCTCGGCTTCCACCTGGTCGCGCACGCGGGCGAGGAGGGCCCGCCGGCCTACATCGAGACCGCGCTCGACCTGCTCGAGGTCGAACGCATCGACCATGGCGTGCGCTGCCTCGAGGACCCGCGCCTGACCGAGCGGCTGGCGCGCGAGCGGATCGCGCTGACGGTGTGCCCGCTGTCGAATGTCAAGCTGCGGGTGTTCCCCGACATGGCCGCGCACAACCTGCCGGCGCTGCTCGCCGCGGGCCTGCGCGTGACCATCAACTCGGACGACCCGGCCTACTTCGGCGGCTATCTCAACGACAACTTCGAGGCCGCCTTCGCGGCCCTGCCGCTCACGCTCGCGCACGCCGAGGCGCTCGCGCGCAACAGCTTTGGCGCCGCCTTCCTGGGCGCCGCCGCCAAGCGCGCCCACCTCGAGGAGGTCGACGCCTTCTTCTCCAAAGCGAGCCACACCCCCACCGCGGACCGAACCCATGTTTAAACAATCCCTGCGCATGAGCGCGCGCGACTGGCGCGCCGGCGAACTGCGCTTCCTGCTCATCGCCCTGGTCATCGCGGTCGCCTCGCTGTCGGCGGTCGGGTTCTTCATCGACCGCATGCGCGCCGGCCTCGAGCGCGACGCCCACCAGTTGCTCGGGGCCGACCTGCTGGTCAGCGCCGACGATCCGGTCGATCCGGCCTGGCGCGCCGAGGCCGCCAGGCGCGGGCTGCTGCTGGCCGACACCGTCACCTTCCCCAGCATGGCGCAGGCGGGCGAGGGCGAGCAGTCGCAGGCCACGCTGGCCTCGGTCAAGGCGGTCTCCGAGCTCTACCCGCTGCGCGGCCGGCTCAAGACCGGCACCGACGCGCGCCAGGCCGCGGCCGGCTTCGGCGCGGCCACCGACGACACCCCGGCGCCGGGCACGGTGTGGGTCGACCCCAATCTGCTGACCACGCTCAAGACGGGCGTCGGCGCCACCATCGTGCTCGGCGACAAGCGCTTCACGATCGCCCGCCTGATCGTGGCCGAGCCCGACCGCGGCGCCTCGTTCGTCAACTTCGCGCCGCGCGTGATGCTCTCGACGCGCGACCTGGCCGCGACCGGCCTGTCGCAGGACGGCGCGCGCGTGACCCACCGGCTGCAGGTGGCCGCGCCCGGCGCCGGCGCCGCCGACCTCGAGGCGGTGGCCGGCTACCAGCGCTGGCTGGCCGCGCAGATCGCCGGCGCCGGCGTCAAGGGCGTGCGCATCGAGTCGCTCGCCAGCGGGCGCCCCGAGATGAGCGCCACGCTTGAGCGCGCCGACCGCTTCCTGTCGCTGGTCGGCCTGCTCTCGGCGATGCTGGCGGCGGTCGCGGTGGCGATGGCGGCGCGCCGCTTCATGCTGCGCCACCTCGACGCCTGCGCCATGCTGCGCTGCCTCGGGCTGACCCAGAACCAGGTCACCATGCTGTACCTGACCGAATTCATGCTCGTCGGCCTGGCCGGCAGCCTGGCCGGGGTCGCGCTCGGCTTCGCCGGCCACTACGTGCTGCTCGAGCTGCTCGGCAAGCTGGTCACGACCGAGCTGCCGCCGATCACAGCCATGCCGGCGCTGCACGGCGTGGTCACCGGCATGCTGCTGCTGGTCGGGTTCGCGCTGCCGCCGATTTTGCAGCTGCGCAACGTGCCGCACAACCGCGTGATCCGGCGCGAGCAGGCCGCGCCCAAGCCGGCCGCGCTGGCCACCTACGGTCTCGGCCTGTGCGTGTTCGTCGGCCTGCTGCTGTGGCAGGCGGGCGACGCCAAACTGGCGCTGGCGACCGCCGCCGGCTTCCTGGGCGGCTTCGCGCTGTTCGCGCTGGCCGGCTTCGGCGCGCTGGCGCTGCTGCGCCGGCTGCGCGGCGCGATCGACCACCAGGGCTGGCGCTTCGCGCTGACGTCGCTGCAGCGGCGCCCCGGCGCGACCGTGGTGCAGGTGGTCTCGCTCGCGCTCGGCCTGATGGCGCTGCTGCTGCTGACGGTGGTGCGCGGCGACCTGATGGCCGCCTGGCGCAACGCCACCCCGCCCGACGCGCCCGACCGCTTCGTGATCAACCTGATGCCCGACCAGAGCGCCGGCTTCGCCGCGCGGCTCGGCCAGGCCGGGGTGCGGGACTTGGTGCTGTACCCGATGATCCGCGGGCGCCTGACCGCCGTCAACGGCGGCGCCATCACGGCCGCCACCTACAAGGACGAGCGGGCCAAGCGCCTGGCCGACCGCGAATTCAACCTCTCGACCATGTTGGAAATGCCCGAGAGTAACGAGATCGTCGCCGGCAAGTGGTTCGACGACGCCCCCGGCACGGTCGAGGCCTCGGTCGAACAGGGCATCGCCAAGACGCTCGGGCTGGGGCTGGGCGACACCATGCGCTTCGACATCGCCGGCCAGACGGTCGAGGCCCGGGTGACCAGCCTGCGCAAGCTCGAGTGGGGCTCGATGCGCGCCAATTTCTTCGTCATCATCAACCCGCGCGCGATGGCGGCCACCCCGCAGACCTTCATGACGGCGTTCAAGATGCCGCCGGGGCAGGGGCCCGAGCTGACCAATTCGCTCACGCGCGCCTACCCGAACCTGACCCTGATCGACGTCAGCGGCATCATCAAGCAGCTCCAGGACGTGCTCGACCAGGTGGTCACGGCGGTCGAGTTCCTGTTCCTGTTCACGCTCGCCTCGGGCCTGCTGGTGCTGTACGCGGCGCTCATGGGCTCGCAGGACGAGCGCACCCGCGAGGCCGGCCTGCTGCGCGCGCTCGGGGCCACCCGGCGCCAGCTGTCGCAGGCGCAGTGGATCGAGTTCGCGCTGGTCGGCTCGCTCTCGGGCCTGCTCGCCGCCTCCGGCGCGGCCGCGCTCGGCTGGGTGCTGGCCACCTACCAGTTCAAGTTCCCTTGGACCTTCAGCCCGGCCGTGTGGCTCGCCGGCATGGCGGTCGGGGTCGTGTGCGCGCTCGCCGGGGGTTGGCTGGGGCTGCGCAAGGTGCTCAGCCAGCCGCCGCTGCAGACGCTGCGGGAGGCGTAGGTCGCTTAGCGGAGGAGTCGCTGACTTCGGCCCGCGAAAGCGGGGTGAGGCGGGCGGCGAGCCTAATTTTCGCATGAACCCGCGAAAAAAAACTCTGACCCCGGTTTCGCTCGCGCTGCCGGTGTGCGAACTAAGCCTGCCGGACGGATCTTCTTCCTCTTCCTGTTTTTCTTCTTCCTTCCTTCCTTCCTTCCTTCCTTCCTTCCTCGCTAGACGGTTTCGGCCTGGTGTTCGCGCAGGAATTGCGCGAACCCGACGGCGCGCTCGGGCAGGTCGCCCGGGGCCAGCTCGAACACCGCCCAGTAGTAGGTCTGGCGCCCCTGGCAGAGCTGGGCCGGCTCGCAGAACTTGTGCCAGGCGCCGCCGAAGTCGTTCGAGTACATGCCGTCGCCCTCGCGGAACCACGGCAGGATGCAGCGCTCCTCGAGCGCGGCCAGCAGCGAGGGCGGGGCGTCGTTGTCGCGCGCCATCTCCAAATGCGAATGCATGCCCTCCTCGGTCTCGAGCACCAGCAGGCGCGCGCGCCCCTCGGCGTCGTACATCAACAGCCCGCCCGGGTTCGGGTACAGGTAGTGCTCGACGATGCCGAAGCGCTCGCCGAGCTGCGCGGCCAGCGCCGCGACCGCCGGGTCGCTCACGAAGTTGTAGTCGTGCAGCGCCAGCAGGTCGCGCAGCGTGTCGGACTGCTCGGTGAAATACTGCCTTTGCAGGGCCACGATCTCGGCCTCGAGCCTCTCCAGCGCGTCGTCGTCGCTCTTCTTGATGTAGCGGTCGATCAGGCCGCGATTGAAGGCGTCGACCGCGACCTTCTCGTCGGCCGCGCCGGTGAACAGGATCTTCTTGCACGGCAGGTGCGCGAGCGCCTCGCACAGCTGCACCCCGTTCATCTGCGGCATCGAATAGTCGACCACGAGCACCGACGGCGTCATGAAGCGCCCCGGCCGGAAGCTGATCCGGTGGATCTGCTCGAGGTCGAACGCCACCCCGCACTGCGGCAACGAGCGCGGATAGGCGTCGAAGCTGGCCGACAGCGCCGGCTCCGGCCGCAGCGCCGGCCCGCTGTTGCGGCACAGCCATTCAAGCGCGGCGCGCGTGTCGTGGAAGCATTTGCTCGCCAGCGACGGGTCGAGCTGGAACGAGACGCTGCGCAGGAAGCTGTCGCTGTCGTCGATCAGGACGGTCAGGCTGGGATGGTGGTAGATCGGCAGTGGCATGGTGGGCCCGGGGTCGTGGTTTAGGATCCGCGCGTGACGGCGGTGGCGGGCAGGGGCGTGCCCGGGAATTCGAGCACGAAGATGGTGTAGGCCAGCTCGCGCGAGACGCAGCGGATGCTCGCCTGCCAGGCGTCGATGATCTCTTTGCACAGGGCCAGGCCGATGCCCGACCCGGTGCTCGGCGGGTACGAATAGAAGCGCTTGAAGATCAAAGGCAGGTGCAGCGGCGCGATGCCGCAGCCGGTGTCGATGAACAGCAGGCGCGGGGTGGCGCGCGCGCCCTCGACCACGATCCGGATGCGGCCCTTGCCGGCCCGGTGCAGCGCCTTGAGCGCGTTGCGCAGCAGGTTGAGCAGGATCACCACCGACAGCTCGTGCCTGCCGGCGAAGGTGAAGTCGCTGCGGATGTCGACCGTGACGGCGTCGCGCTGGGACTGGGCCGCGAACGGATAGCGCCGGATCACGGCGTCGACCACCGCGCCCATCGAGACGTGCTCGGTGGCCCGGAGCTGCTGGTTGACGGCGCTCGCCGAGAGCAGGAACAGGTCGACCATGTGGTTCATGTGGCGCACCTCGAACTGGATGCGCGCCATCGCCTCGGCCATCGCCTGCAGGTCGGCCGGAGAGGGCGCGCGCGCGCGCTCGAGCCGGCGCGTGATGCCGCGCACGTTGGCGTCGACGCTGACCAGGGGCGTGCGCAGCTCGTGCGAGACGCTCGCGAGCCCCTGCGCCATGCCCGCCAGTTTCTCCTGGGCCAGCACGCGGCGCCCGACCTTGGCGATCGAGACCACCGCCAGCGTGAAGGCGTAGATCGGCAGTTGTTCGAGCACCGTCGGGCTCAGCAGGAAGGCCGGATCGCCCGCCAGCGCGAACGCGGCGCAGGCGAGGGCGCTGCCGGCCAGGTAGGACGCCAGCGCCCACTTGCCATGGAACTGGAACAACACCATCAGCGCCACCAGCAGCGACTGGCTCCACACGGCCGAGCCGGCGTTCATCAGGTACATGAAGGTGAACATGAACGGCAGCACGTAGGTGACGGCGGCGAACTGGTAGATGGCCAGGGTGCGCCCGTTGAGCCAGCCCCGTTTGGCCAGCGCCGGCAGGCACATGATCGGCACGCAGGCAAGCACCCCGAGCACGCGCAGGGCCAGGCTCTCGAACGGCTGGGGGAACCAGAAGGTCCAGATGATGTAATACAGCGGCTGGCCGATGCAGCAGACCCAGCCGAGCAGGATGAAGCGGCTCGTCACATGGTCGTGGCTGCGTTCGTGGTTGAGCAACCACTGCAGCACACCGTGCTGGCGCGCCCTCCATCGCGCGCTGAACCCCGCTTGCCCCATGTTCGTCCATCCCGCCCCGATTGCGGCCGCGCTGCGCGGGCCGCTTTGTTTTTGACTTTTCGCAATGACATTTATCAACACTGCCGCCCATCTTGTCGCAAGTGTGCGTAGGGCAACTTGACATAGATCAAGCTTGCAGATGGTTAATGTAATGACAATTATTCATAAGGACAAAATAAGTATTTTTCTTAGGAGAAATCAATGTCCCACGCCGCCCAACAATCCCTCTTTCCACGCGCCGAACAATGCATGCCGGCCTTCGTCACGCGCCGCATGGACGAGCATTACGTCACGCGCGTCGAACAACTCCTCGGCGGCGAGCACATGCACGTGTGGCGCCCCGTCGGCGCCGGCGCCGTGATGCTCGCCGGTAACGACTACCTGTGCATCGCGGGCGAGCGCGCCCTGATCGGCGCGCAGGCGCGCTGCCTGCTCGCGAGCGAGGGCGAGCTGTTCATGTCGTCGGTGTTCCTGCAGGAGGGCAGCGCCCAGCACCGGCTCGAGGCGCGCCTGGCCGCCTTCATGGGGGCCGAGGACGGGGTGCTCGCGCAGTCGGGCTGGGCCGCCAACGTGGGCCTGCTGCAAAGCATCGCCGAGCCCGGCGTGCCGGTCTACCTCGACATGATGGCGCACGCCTCGCTGTGGGAGGGGGTGCAGTCGGCCCAGGCGTTGGCGGTGCCGTTCCTGCACAACGACGCCGAACACCTGCGCCGCCAGGTCGAAAAACACGGGCGCGGGGTGATCGTGATCGACGCCCTGTACAGCACCAACGGCAGCGTCGCGCCGCTGCTCGAGGTGGTCGAGATCGCCGAGCGCAGCGGCTCGATCCTGATCGTCGACGAGTCCCATTCGCTCGGCACCCACGGTCCGGGCGGGGCCGGCATCGTGGTCGCGCTCGGGCTCGAGGACCGGGTCCATTTCCGCACCGCCTCGCTGGCCAAGGCGTTCGCCGGGCGCGCCGGGTTCCTGACGTGTTCGAGCAAGTTCAAGGGCTATTTCCTGTCGTCGTCGCGGCCGGCCATCTTCAGCTCCTGCCTGCTGACCCACGAACTGGCCTGGTTCGACGCCGCGCTCGACTTCATACAGGGGGCCGACGCGCGCCGCGCGGCGCTGCACCGCAACGCCAAACGGGTGCGCGCCGGCTTGGCCGAGCTCGGTTACAACGTCAGCGACGGCAGCGAGCAGATCATCGCGCTCGAGGCCGGGCCCGAGCCGAAGACGCTGGTGCTGCGCAAGGCGCTCGAGGCGCGCGGCATCTATGGTGCCGTGTTCTGCGCGCCGGCCACGGCCAAGAACCGCTCGCTGGTGCGGTTGACGCTCAATTCCGGGCTCGGCGGGCACGAGATCGACAAGCTGCTCGACGCCTGCGCCGACATGCGGCGCGAGGTTGACCTCGAGGGATGGTCGTCGACCAGGCGCCAGCGCCGCCTGACGCTGGTGTGATCGGGCAACCGGGGAGGCGGCGGGCGGCGCCCCGGCCCAAACCCCTCTGGCATTCGTGCTCGTTTGGCGTCTCGTTCGTGCGCGTTTTGTCGCATTCGCGCGCGCCCGCCATGGGCTGCAAGAAACAGGGAAAGGAGGCGTCAAAACGAGGCAAAACGCGACAACGAACGAGCACGAACGCCAGACGCAGTTGCGGGGGCATCCCCCGGGCTCCGGCGGGGTGCGCGCAATCATGCGCGCTGTTATCATGGCGCGCATGAAAGAAACCGACACCACCTACACGCTCATCGGCGGCGCGGACGGCCTGCGCGCGCTGGTCGACCGCTTCTACGACCTGATGGCGCTCGAACCCGAATTCGCCGGCATCCACGCCATGCATCCGCGCCCGAACGACGGCTCGCGCGACAAGCTGTTTATGTTTTTAAGCGGCTGGATGGGCGGGCCCGACCTGTTCGTCCAGGCCTTCGGCCACCCGCGCCTGCGCGCGCGCCACCTGCCGTTCGCGATCGGCACAAACGAGCGCGACCAGTGGCTGCGCGCGATGGCGTGGGCGATGCAGGACCTCGGCATCGACGAGCCGCTGCGCCTGCGCCTGATGGAATCGTTCTTCCAGACCGCCGACTGGATGCGCAACACGCCCGGTTGAGGACACGATTGAGAACACGATTGATAACACGATTGATAACACGATTGAGAATGCGATTGAGACCACGATTGGGATTCGTCCGATGAGCGATACCGTACTGTTTGCGATGGCCGCCGCCGCCGCCGTGTTGATCTGCCTGCAGCTGGCGCTGCTGCTGCGCGCGCGCGGCGCCAGCGAGGCGCGCCTCGAGCGGCTCGAGCAGGCGCTGCGGCTCGACCTGCAGTCGAGCGCGCAGGCCACGCGCCAGGAGCTCGCCGCCAGCCAGGCCCAGTACCACGCGGCGGCGGTGCAGCAGCTCGACGCCATGCGCCAGCAGCTGCACCTACAGGCCGGCAGCGGGCGCGAGGAGCAGTCGCTCGCGCTCAAGCGCTTCGCCGACACCCTAAACCAGACGCTCGCGGCGCTGACCGAGTCGAACGCGCAGCGCCTGCTCGAGGTGCGCGCCACGCTCGAGACCAGGATCGGCCACCTGCAGGCCGACAACGCTGCCCGGCTCGAGGAGATGCGCAAGACGGTCGACGAAAAGCTGCACGCCACGCTCGAGACGCGCCTGAGCGAATCGTTCCGCCAGGTCTCGGAGCGGCTCGAGCGGGTGCACCAGGGCCTCGGCGAGATGCAGCAGCTGGCGATCGGCGTGGGCGACCTGAAGCGGGTGCTCACCAACGTCAAGACGCGCGGCACCTGGGGCGAGGTGCAGCTCGGCCTGCTGCTCGAGCAGGTGCTGACGGCCGAGCAGTACGGCAAGAACGTCGAGACCGTCGCCGGCAGCGGCGCGCGGGTCGAGTTCGCGATCAAGCTGCCCGGCAGCGTCGACGGCGGCGCGCCGCTGTGGCTGCCCGTGGACGCCAAATTCCCGAAGGAGCAGTACGAGCGGCTGCTCGACGCGGCCGACCGCGCCGACGCCGACGGCGTGGCCCTGGCCGGGCGCGAGCTCGAGCGTGCGGTGCGGCTCGAGGCGAAGACCATCTGCGAAAAATACGTGTCGCCGCCGCAGACCACCGATTTCGCGATCCTGTTCCTTCCGACGGAGGGTTTGTACGCCGAGGTGATGCGCCGCCCCGGGCTGGCCGACGACCTGCAGCGCGAACTGCGGGTCAGCATCGCCGGGCCGTCGACGCTGTCGGCGATCCTGAGCAGCCTGCAGATGGGGTTCCGCACGCTCGCGCTCGAGAAGCGCTCGTCCGAGGTGTGGCAGGTGCTCGGCGCGGTCAAGACCGAGTTCGGCAAATTCGGCGCGGTGCTGTCGAAGACCCGCGCCACGCTCGAGCAGGCCGCCAAGAACATCGAAAGCGCCGAGGTGCGCAGCCGCCAGATGGCGCGCAAGCTCAAGTCGGTCGAGGCGCTGCCGGGCGAGGCGGCCCAACTGATGCTCGGTCCCGAGGTCGACGGCGCCGAGCCCGATACGGAGTAGCGGGAGCTTCTTAGACCAGGCCCTCGAACAGCATCACGTCGACCAGCTCGCCGGCGGCCACATCGCCCTGTTCGTCGTGCAGCACCACCATGCAGTTGGCCTCGGTCATCGAGCGCAGGATGCCCGAGCCCTGCGCGCCCGTGGTGCGCACCTGCTGCACGCCGTCGTCGCCGAGCGTGACGATGCCGCGCTGGTATTCGGTGCGCCCGGGCCGCTTGCGGATCGGCGCCTGCGCGCGCACCTTGAGCAGCGGCGGCGGCGGCGCCGCCTCCGCCCCCATCATGCGCAGCAGCGCCGCGCGCGCGAAGAAATAGAACGACACCATGACCGCGACCGGATTGCCGGGCAGGCCGAACAGGAACGCGCTTCGCCCCCCCGAGGCGATGCGCCCGAACGCGAGCGGGCGGCCGGGCCGCATGCCGATCTTCCAGAATGTGACCTCGCCGAGCTTGGCCATGATTTGGCGCGTGTAGTCGGCCGCGCCGACCGACACCCCGCCCGAGGTGACGACCGCGTCGGCGTTCTCGCAGGCGCTGCGCAGCGCCGCCTCGAGCGCCGCCGGATCGTCCTTGACGATCCCCATGTCGATGAGGTCGCAGCCGAGCCGCTCGAGCATGCCGTACAGGGTGTAGCGGTTGCTGTCGTAGACGCAGCCGGCGTCGAGCGGCTCGCCGATCGAGCGCAGCTCGTCGCCGGTCGAAAAAAACGCGACCCGCAGGCGCCGCCGCACCGGCACCTCGGCGATGCCGAGCGAGGCGAGCAGGCCGAGGTCGGCCGGGCGCAGGATGCGCCCGCGCGCCAGCGCCGCGGCGCCGGCCATCAGGTCCTCGCCGGCGAGGCGGCGGTTGTCGCCGGGGCGCAGCGCGCCGGGCGCGATCGTGATGGCGTGCTCGGTGGCGTGCGCCACGTGCTCCTGCGCGATAACGCTGTCGCACCCTGGCGGCATCACGGCGCCGGTCATGATGCGCGCGCACTGGCCGGGTCCGACCGCGACGCCCGAGGGGCGGCCCGCGAACACGGTGCCGGCCACGGCCAGCGTGACGGCATCCCCGCCGGCCAGGTCGGCGTCGCGCAGCGCGTAGCCGTCCATGGCCGAATTGTCGTGCGCCGGCACGCTGATCGGCGAGACGATGTCGTCGGCCAGCACCCGGCCCAGGGCGGCGCGCAGCGCGACCCGCTCGACCGCGCCGACCGGCGTGACGTACTCGCCGATGATCCGCTGGGCGTGCCGCACGGGCAGCGCCTCGGGGTCGTAGCCGGCCACGCGCGCGGCCAGCTGCGCAAGGCTGGGCGCGCTCGCCTCGTCGAGGCTTTGCAGCTCGCCCAGGGTGTTGATGTTGCGGAAGGCGGCGCCGTCGTCGAACACCACCTCGGCCGCCTTGAGCCCGGCGTGCCAGCCGTCCATCCTGCGCCCGCCGCCGGCCAGATAGGCCGACAGTTGCGCCAGCGCCGACTTTTTGACGAGGCAGAACACCGGGTGCGGCTGGCGCCGCATGCCCGGCTCCTCGGTCGCGGCGAACGCGAGGTCGGCGTCCTGCGCGCGCAGCGCCGCCAGCAGGCGCGCCGCCAGGTCCGGCGGCAGGAACGGCGAATCGCACGGCGCCGTGAGCATCAACTCGGTCGCGCAATAGCGCAAGCCCGCCTCGAGCCCGGCCAGCGGACCGGCGAAGCCGAGCGTCTCGTCGGGCAGCACGAGCGCGCCGAAGCCGGCGCCGAGTTCGCCATAGCGCGCCAGGTTCTGGTTGGCGTTGATCGCGATCGGCCCGACTTGGGGCGCGAGCCGGCGCAGCACATGCTCGACCATGGTGGCGCCGCGGAACGGCTGCAGGCCCTTCTCGACGTTGCCCATGCGCGTGCCGCGTCCGCCCGCGAGAATGAGCCCGCTGATGTTGTCGTTCATGTCGTCGGTTCTCTGAAAGTGGTTTGGCGCCTGGCGTTTGGCCGGCATGTTGGCGGGCATGTTGGCGGGCGTGGTGGCTGGGTCGGTGGCAGGCAAGATAGAGGACATGCGTCTAGCCGCCGATATAGGACATCTCGACCTTGTCGGCGCCCCGTCCGGGGCCGCCCGGGCCGAGGCCGCGGGTTTCGGAGTAGCGGTCGGCGCGCGCGCGCCACAGGTGCGCGATCGCGCCCGAGATCTCGGCGTCGCTGCGGCCCGCGCGCAGCAGCGCGCGCAGGTCGTGGCCGCCGGTGGCGAACAGGCAGGTGTACAGTTTGCCCTCGGTCGACAGGCGCGCGCGCGTGCAGTGGCGGCAGAACGCCTGCGTCACGCTCGAGATCAGGCCGATCTCGCCGCCGCCGTCGGTGTAGCGCCAGCGCGCGGCGGTCTCGCCGCTGTAGTTGGCCGCGACCGGCTCGAGCGCCAGTTCGGCGCCGATGCGGCGCGCCACCTCGATCGAGGGCACCACCTGGGCCATGTTCCAGCCGTTCGAGGCGCCCACGTCCATGTATTCGATGAAGCGCAATATATACGGGCCGCCCTTGAAGTGGCGCGCCATCGGCAAGATCTGGCCGTCGTTGCTGCCGCCCTTGACGACCATGTTGACCTTGATCGGGCCGAGGCCGGCGCGGTGGGCCGCGTCGATGCCGTCCAACACGTCGGCGACGGCGAAGTCGACGTCGTTCATGCGCTTGAAGACGGCGTCGTCGAGCGCGTCGAGCGAGACCGTGACGCGGTTCAGTCCGGCGTCGCGCAGCGACTGCGCCTTTTTGGCCAGCAGCGCGCCGTTGGTGGTCAGGGTCAGGTCGGGGGCGCGCCCGTCCGGGGTGCGCAGCGCGGCGAGCATGCCGACCAGCTTCTCGAGGTTCTTGCGCAGCAGCGGCTCGCCCCCGGTCAGGCGCAGTTTTCCGACCCCGTGCGCGACGGCGATGCGCGCGATGCGGGTGATCTCCTCGAACGAGAGCAGGGCGGCGTGCGGCAGGTAGGCGTAGTCCTTGTCGAACACGGCCTTGGGCATGCAGTACACGCAGCGGAAATTGCAGCGGTCGGTGACCGAGATGCGCAGGTCGTGCAGCGGGCGCCCGAGCGCGTCGCCGAGCACGCCGGTGGGCGCCTCGGGCGCGGCCGGGACGTGCGCGGCCGGCGCCGGCGCGAACAGTGGCGCGCAGGTCGGGGGGGCGGACGCGCCGCGCGCGCGGGCCAGCATGATGATTTTTTCAGCCATGCCAATACGATAGCACGACCCCCGCCGCGGCACAGGCGGCGATCAGTTTGATGCTGCCGACCTGGTAGCGTAGCAGCGCCACGCAGGCGGCCGCGGCCAGCCCCAGCGCGGCCCAGTCGGGCTGGCCGCCGGCCAGGAACACCTGGCGCCCGAAGAACAGCGCCAGGCTCAGCACCACGCCCACCACCGCCGCCGAGATCGCCGTGAGCGGGGCCGTCATGCGCAGGTCGTCGCGGGTCGACTCGACCAGCGGGCCGCCGGCCAGGATGAACACGAACGAGGGCAGGAAGGTGAACCAGGTCGCCACCAGCGCCCCGGCCGCGCCGGCCGCCGCCAACTGCGGCAGGCCCGGCACGGCGTGCTGCCACGCGCCCGCGAAGCCGACGAAGGCGACCACCATGATCAACGGCCCGGGGGTGGTCTCGCCCAGCGCCAGGCCGTCGATCATCTGCGGCGCGCTCAGCCACTGGTAGTGCTCGACCGCGCCCTGGTAGAGGTAGGGCAGCACCGCGTAGGCGCCGCCGAAGGTCAGGAACGCGGCCTTGGTGAAGAACCAGCCCATCGCCGCCAGCGTGCCGTCGGCGCCGCCGGCGAGCGCCGCCAGCAGCCAGCCGCCCAGGCCGAGCGCGGCGCCGGCCGCCACCACCAGCGCCAGCCGCGGCGCCGAGAAGCGCGCGTGGGCCGGGGTCGGGGTGTCGTCGTCGATCAGCGCCGACCCGTAGCCGGCGGCGGTGCCCGGGCGCGCGCCGCCGAGCGCGAAGAGGTGCGGCCACAGGCGCCCGCCGAGCACGCCGAGCGCGGCCGCGCCGAGCACCACCAGCGGGAACGGCACCCCGAGCGCGGCGATGGCGGCGAAGGCGGCGGCCGCGACCGCGGCCAGCGCGCCGTTGCGCAGCGTGCGCCTGCCGATCCGCCAGGCCGCCGCGAGCACGATCGCGACCACCGCCGGCTTGATCCCGTACAGCACCGCCGCGACCGCGGGCAGCCTGCCGTAGGCCATGTACAACCACGAAAGGAGGATCAGCAGCAGCAGCGACGGCAGCAGGAACAGCGCGCCGGCCATGATGCCGCCGCGCGTTCTGTGCATCAGCCAGCCGATGTAGATGGCCAGCTGGGTCGCCTCGGGCCCGGGCAGCAGCATGCAGTAGTTGAGCGCGTGCAGGAAGCGCCGCTCCGAGATCCAGCGGCGCCGCTCGACGAGCTCCTGGTGCATCAGGGCGATCTGGCCGGCAGGGCCGCCGAAGCTGATGCAACCGAGCTTGAGCCAGTACCAGAAGGCCTCGCGCAGGGGAACCGGGTCGGGGCGGATGTCGGGGGCTGGTGTCATGGGGCGCTTTTCGGTGCGGTTTCGGTGCGGTTGCCGGGAGCCGCCATTGTCGCCGCATTCGCGCGTGGGGGGAAGGCGCCGCCGGGGCGCATTTGCCACGCTTCTATAATGAAAATTGGGGTTGCGAGGGGCAAAAATGTTAAGATTGGCGAAGTTTTGATCGGAAACAAGGCCACATCCCGTTTTATGGCGTAGCCGCTCCCGGTCGATTTCCACCATCCCCCGCTTCACCGCCGCCGCGCGCCCCCTGGCGCCGGCCCGTGCGAAGCCTTTTTATAGGTTGTCCGCCTTGCGAACCGTAATCGAAAAATCCGTCAAATACACCTTCTTCGGCTGCCTGGTCCTCGGCGTGGCCAACGCCGGCGCCGCGCCGAGCAACAACGGGCAGACCGGCTACGTCAACATGCCGAGCGCCTCGGTCGAGTACGACGGCTATTTCGGCATGGGCTACAGCTATGACAGCCCGTACGGCGCCTTGTGGCTCTCGAGCACGATCCTGCCGAACCTGCAGGTGACGGGGCGCTTCGTCTCGATCAGCGGGATCCGCGGTTTCACCGACGTCCCGGGCGAATTCGGCAGCGGCTACGGGCGCTACAAGGACAAGGTGTTCGACGTCAAGGCCAAGCTGTGGGGCGAGACGGCCCTGCTGCCCTCGGTCGCCATCGGCGCGACCGACGTGCTCGGCACCCAGCTGTTCAAGGGCCAGTACGTGGTCGCGACCAAGACGTTCGGCGCGGCGAAGAATGTTGAGCTTAGCGTCGGCTACGGCAACAAGCGGCCCGACGGCCTGTTCGCCGGCGCGCGCTGGCGTCCCGCCGGTATGCCGAACTGGGCGGTGGTGGCCGAATACGACGGCAACGACTACACCAGGGACTATCGGGCGCTGGCGACCGGCGCGGCCGAGCGCGGCAAGGGTGGCCCCGCCGTCGGCCTCGAATACCGCTGGGGCTGGCTCGGCGCGCAGGTCGCGCGCCACCGCGACCACTTCAGCGCCAACATGTATGTCAGCGTTCCGCTGGGCACCCGCCAATTCCTTCCGCAATTGACCGAGCCGCCGGTGTTCAAGCGCAAGGACGCGGCGCCGCGGCCCACGCTGGCGCAGTGGGAGGCCAGCCCCGCGCACGGGGCGGCGCTGGTGCAGGCGCTGGCGAAGCAGAATTACAAGAACATCCGGGTCGCGCTCGAGGGCACCACGCTCAATCTGACGCTAAATAACAGCCGCATCTCCAACCTCGGCCGCGCGGTCGGGCGCGCCAGCGGCACCGCGCTCGCCTTCGCGCCGGTCGGGGTGCAGTCGATGCGCATCACCTACACCAAGCTCGACCAGCCGATCGCGACCTACGAGATCAGGGACACGGGCAAGCTGGCCGACTATTTCAACGGCATCATCGGGCGCGAGGCGTTCCTGCAAACGGTTGTGGTGCGCTACGCGAGGCCTGACGACCGCATCGCCGATGGCGAGCAGGGCCTGCTGGCCGGGATCAAGGACGACAACGGCCTCGGCTTTCACGCGGGACGCGATGGCAACATCGTCCAGCTCAGCTCCGAGGACCGCGAGTCGAACCGCTTCAAGATCGTGCCCAAGATCGGCTTCCTGTTCAACGATCCGGGCGGGGCGCTGCGCTACGAGGTGGCGGCCCTGGGCACCTACGACCGCAAGCTCGCCGACGGCCTGTTCCTGAGCGGCGCCGTCAAGCTCAACCTGATCGAGGACATCAGCGACGCGACCCAGACCTCGAACAGCCTGCTGCCTCACGTGCGCAGCGATATCGCCGAATACAGGCGCGGCAACAAGTTCCAGCTGAACCGCCTGATGCTCAACAAATATACGCAATTGAGCGAGCGCGTCTACACGCGCGTCTCGGCCGGCCTGTACGAGGAGATGTTCCGCGGCGCCGGCGGCCAGATCATGTACCTGCCCAGGGACAGCCGCTGGGTGGCCGACCTGTCGGTCGACGCGCTCGAGCAGCGCGGCTACAAGGGCTGGTTCGACAAGCGCGACTACCGCACCGTTACCGCGCTCGGCGCGCTGCACTACCGGCTGCCGTACGACATGACCGTGACCGCCCGCGCCGGCCAGTTCCTGGCCAAGGACCGCGGCGTGCGGCTCGAGTTCAAGCGCCGTTTCGCCTCGGGCATCGAGCTCGGCGCCTGGTACACCAAGACCAACGGCAACGATATCACCTCGCCGGGCTCGCCGAGCGATCCGTACAACGACAAGGGCATCTTCATGTCGATCCCGCTGCGCGCGATGCTGACCGCCGACACCCAGGCCAACGCCGGCTTCTACCTGGCGCCGTGGACGCGCGACGTCGGCCAGATGGTCGCCTCGCCGGGCGACCTGTACGACATGATCGAGAACCCGCGGCGCGACATGACCTCCTACGACGGGCTGGGCAACTTCGCCGAGCGCGCCGACGAGCAGAACCTGGCGGCCGTCAACCCGCCGGTCCGCACCTTCGGCAATGTGTGGCCGCGCTTCAACGCGCGCATCGAGCAGTCGGCCGGCGCATCGCCGGGCGTGCCGGACTGGGCGCGCGGCACCGGCTTGGCGGCCGGCGCGATCCTGGCCTCGGCGCTGCTCGACAAGCCGGCCGACCGCTACCTCAAGCCGCGCCAGGACGACGGCGCGATGCGCAACCTGGGCAAGTTCGGCAAGAACATGCCGATGGTGCTGGCCGGCGCCGCCGGCGCCGCGCTCGCCTTCGGCGACGAGCGCGCGCAAAACACCGGCATCATCGCCATGCAATCGGTGGCGGCCTCGGTCGGCCTGGCGTACGGCGGCAAGTACCTGGTCGGGCGCGCCCGCCCGGACGAGGAGCGCGGCCCCTGGGAGCGGGTCGGCGACGGCCGTTCGCGCGCGCACGCGGCCTTCCCGTCGGGCCACAGCGCGGTCGCGTTCGCCGCCGTCACGCCGTTCGCGATGGAGTACGACGCGCCCTGGCTGTACGGGGTCGCGGCCCTGGCGTCGGTGGGCCGGGTGGCCGACCGCCAACACTGGGTCTCGGACGTCGTCGCCGGCGGCGTGATCGGTTACGCGGTCGGCGGCTGGCTGTGGAACAACCAGCGCAAAACGCCGGGCTCGAGCCTGAGCATCGTGCCGGGCCTGAAGTCGGTCAGCGTGGCGTACCAAAAAACTTACTGAGGCGGCGGGCCGGCGGGGGCGGGGCGCCGGCGGGCGCCGCCCCTTGTTTGCCTATCCGAAGCTCGCCACCACGAAGGCGATGAACACGCACACCGCGGCCAGGCTGAGCACCAGCACCGCGCCGGCGGCGCAATCCTTGGCGATCCCGATCGCGGGATGGTGTTCCGGATGCACGCGGTCGAGCGCATGCTCGAGCGCGCTGTTGAATAGCTCGGCGCCGAGCACCAGGGCGCAATTGAGCAGCAGCAGGGCCCACCAGACCGGTTCAGGCCTGCGCCACAACAACACCACCACGACGGCGAGCGCGCCCGCGCACTGGGTGCGGAAGCTGGCCTCGGCGCGCCATGCGGCGGCCACGCCGTTCATGGCGAAGCCCAGACGTTTGCTGAAAGACTGGTTTTTCATATTCGGGACGGGTGGGGCCGGTGCGCGCGGCCGCGCGCTGCGCCGCCCTGCATGCGGGACCTGCTGGTGGAGGGAGTGGGACTGGCGCGCGATGCGCGGGGAGGGGGGTAAACGAGACCCGGAAGCGCGAACGCTTCCGGGTATCAACCATTACGACAAACTACGAATCCGGGTGGATTAGTGGTTAGGCGTGGTGTGGTTCGAGGCCGAATCGCCCGAAGCGGCGGCTGCGACGACCGTCAGGCCGATGCCGATGCCGACCATCGCGGCAACGCTCAGGCCAGCCGAAGCGCCCGAAGCGGTGGTCACGCCGCTGCCCTGGGTTGCGGCGTTGCCAGGATTGGCCTTGTCGCTGGCTTGCTCTGGCAGGCTTGGAGCGTCTTTTGCAGGAGGGGTTTGGGCGGTCGCTTGTGCGCAAACCAGGCCGAGTGCCGCAACGGCGAGCAGAAGTTTTTTCATGAGAAATCCTTTTGTTGGTGAAACTTGGGTAGATAAACCGAATCCGGGTTGAAAGCCGCTTGAATTATAACAATAAGTTCCAGCAACTGGCGTTTCGTTAAGTATAGCACGGGTGCATTATTGATTTTCCACGCACGCGGAGCGATCGCGGTCAATAAACAACATTTCTTCATTAGAACTAAAAAAAGGGAAGGCGCGGGGCCTTCCCTTGCTGGCGTCAAACGCCCCGGCGCTTATTGGCGCGAGGTGTCGACCTGGATCAGCGGCTCATCGATCTGCGGCGGCAATGGCTTGCGTTCGCGCGGAACGCGCACCGGAGGCGCCGCATTGGCCGCCGCCTCCTGGGCCGCACGCAGCTTTTCGGGGTCGGTCGCGGCTAGCGTCAGGCCGGCCGAGCCGAGCAGTTCGTTGATGTCGGCCGGCGTGGCCAGGGCGGGCGCCACGGCCACGCGGGCCGCCACGGCAACTTCCGCGGGGACAGGTTTCGCCACTACGGACTCGGCCGGTGCCGAAGGCGCCGCCGTAACGGCGTGCCGTGCAACTTCCGGTGCCGGCGGGGCCGCTTCCGGCGTGAACAGCGACGCTTGCGTGACGACCGTTTCGACTGCCGGTGCCGGGGCGGCCATCATCGGCGCCGCAGGCTCGGCGGCGGGGCTGGCTGGCGCCGTTGCCACCGCCACCACTGGTTCCGCTGCGACTTCCGGCGCCGCCACAACCTCCGGCGTTGCCGCGACTTCCGGCACCTTCACTTCCGGCGCCTTCACTTCCGGCATTGCCACATCTTCCGGCGCCTCCACGATTTCTGGCGTCGCCACGACTTCCGGCGTTGCCGCAACTTCCGGCGTTGCCGCAACTTCCGTGGTTGCCACAACTTCCGGCGTTGCCGCCACCTCCGTTGCCACCACCTCCGTTGCCACGACTGGCGCTGCCGCCACCTCCGTCGCCGCAACCTCCGTCGCTAACACCTCCGTCGCCACCACTGTCGCCGCAACCGGCGCGGCCGCTTCGGCCGTCACCTCGGCATCGCCCTCGCCATCGGCTTCGCCGGCGTCGAGTTCGCCCGCTTCGGCGCCTTCCGAGCCGTCGCGGTCGCGGCGGTTGCGGTTGCGCCCGCCGCGGCGGCGGCGGCGGCGCGGCTCGTCGCCGCCCGCCTCGACTTCGATCTCCTCGCCGTTCGGGCCGATCGCGGTGACCTTGGCCAGCGTCACGACCTCGTCGTGCTCGGCCTGGAGGCCGGCGACGACGGGTTCGAACGTTGCCGCCTCGGCTGGCGCGGCGGCCAGCTCATCGGACTTGGACTCGGCCACTGGGGTGCGGTAGTCGACCCGTTCGCGCGGCGCGCGCGGCGCGCGCTCGGTGCGTTCCGGACGCTCGGCGCGCTCCGGACGTTCGCCGCGCTCGGCGCGTTGGACGGCCTCGACGGCCGGATCACGCGCCTCGCGCGGCGGGCGCGGCGGACGCGGCGCCCGGGCG